>VDMG01000224.1 GCA_006514895.1 Beijerinckiaceae bacterium | reverse complement strand
CCCATGCGCAGCAGGGCGCGGGTGTCGGGCACGTTCTCGAGCCGGGAGATGGTCGACTGCGAACACAGCTCGCGGTCAGACGGCGACAGGTCGAGCGCCATCTTGAATATCGGATCGACGCGAAGACCGTTGGCGTCGTTGCCGTCCTCGTAGCCGGCGGCGATCATCAAGAGGCGGAAGCGGATGATGTCGGCGAGAGCGTGCGTGATCTGATCCGGTGTGCGCTGATCCTCGATACAGCCAGCAA
This sequence comes from Beijerinckiaceae bacterium, assembly GCA_006514895.1. GTDB lineage: Bacteria > Pseudomonadota > Alphaproteobacteria > Rhizobiales > Beijerinckiaceae > Methylocapsa. The sequence goes on along the minus strand of VDMG01000224.1, from coordinate 5,890 downwards.
AACGATCAGCGATGCGTAGCCGTTGCTCGACCTCGCGCAGCATCAGGACGCCGCCGTCCGATGACAACAAACCACCATCGAATGTTGCAACGACGGATTTGCCGGAGACAGGTGACAGGCCGGGCAACGGCAGCATAGAGTTGATCATGGCGGATGTGGTCTCGCAGAAATGGTGCGGATTTGAGTCGATAACCGAATCCTACGCCCCATCGAAAGCTTGCGCTACATTTGGATCCTTGCTGCAAATTGTAATGGGGAAGGTTTCTTGGAATGTGTGTCATCGCGTTCCGCTGCCGCGAATAGCATGAAAATATTTTGTTCAATGCGCGGTTGGATTGGGATTCTTTTCAATCCGCAACAAGCACATTCGCATAGCGAAACATAAAAGTCTGCCCAGGACATCATTTTCCGGGGGCACATGAGGAAACAAATCACGGATTGCAAAGTAATACTCGTCTGAGTTGGTCGGCGGACCACGCCCGTCCCTCGGAACCATCGTTTCTACAATCCGCATCAATAACTGCTCGAAACTTGGTCCGCCAATGCGATCGAGAATGGCCCTGACGATTTGCTCACAATTCTTAGCAGACATCGGACGGACTGAAGCAATAAGTTCCTCAAGCTTGCACTTCAGCAACCAGTCCAATTCGAGACGATCGGAATCCTTCACTTTCTGCTCTCCAAACGAACTCTCTGCCCTTGTTCGAAATAAAAGGATGCCACACGTCTGAGATCCCGAAAATACCAAAGTGTCGCTCCGAGTGAGCATATGAACAATCGCTTCTGCATGAAGACCGTTTGAAGTTGCCCCACCAACGAATCTCGCGAAAACGGCTTTGCCAATGACAGGTGATGGGCAGCATCCAGCTAAAGCGTGTAACCAATCATGGCCGGTTGAGCTGGCCAGTGGGCCTCTGCGAAAACGGCGCTGATTTAAGTCGCGAACTTAATCCCATAAAATATCAACACCTTGTGCGATATTCGCCCCAAGCGGTGCATTTTCCGGGCTAGAGCGCCCCCATATAAACCGCCCCTGAGCTCGCGATTAGGTTTAATACCAGAGGCCCAGCACTTGCCAATCCCACGCTTTCGGTTCCCGCCAACATCAGCGGGAAGAGCACGGTGGATGACGGCGAGGCGTATTCTGAAATGCCATAGCCGCCCCGTAGTAGGCTAAAATCACGATTGCCGACAACAGCGCCCAAATCAGCGTTATAGTTACCGAATAGCGCGATAGGGGAAGCAGATCCTTCATAAAAGGAATATCGACGTTAATGATGCGCCGATCGAATCACCGGCCGCTTCCCTGCTCAGCTCTAGGTGAAGGACGGCGCAATTGCGGCAGGCTCTGGCTGTCGCCGTGTGTCTCATACTATACGGTCTGTTGGTGAGGCAGATAACGTGCCTCCGTCCACATGGGGAGCATCGGGGGCGCTGTCGATTAGGAAACATCGATACGGGTTTTGAGATTGCGTGGAAGCTCCAAATTAGTCTGTGTCATGGGGTGGTAGGCTAATAGCAGAGAGTCCGCCCAGGATCGCCATCCTACCCAGTGCGAGGCGCAGTGGCAAATCGAAATTCCCAACGAACTGGATGGTATTCCGCATTCTTGCAGACAGATACTTTATGCGGGGTCCTCGCCTCTGGCAAAACGATTGCATCGCATATACACTCTTCCGGCTCCAAACAACGCGCGTTAAGTAAACGCGGGCAGCCAAACCTTCCATCTCCACTGGAAACCGGTGGCTTTTGCGTGAAAGTGGGGCGCCGGGTGCGAGACCGCCGGATGCCCCGCCAACGAGGACCTTGCATGAACAAGATTTTTCCCGATGCACACGCGGCCATGGCCGGCATTCTCAAGGACGGCATGACCCTCATGTCGGGAGGATTTGGGCTTTGCGGCATCCCGCAGCTTTTGATCGAGGCCATCCGCGATCTTAAGGTCAAGGATTTGACGGTGATCTCGAACAATGCGGGTGTCGATGGCGCGGGTCTGGGCATTCTGCTCGAGTCGCGGCAAATCAAAAAGATGATCTCGTCCTATGTCGGCGAGAACAAGCTTTTCGAGCGGCAATTTCTTGCCGGCGAGCTCGAACTCGAATTCAACCCGCAAGGCACGCTCGCCGAGCGGATCAGGGCGGGCGGCGCCGGCATCCCGGCGTTTTTGACAAAAACGGGCGTTGGAACTCTCATTGCCGAGGGCAAAGAGTTGCGCGACTTCGACGGCGCGGTCTATGTCATGGAGCGCGGACTTGTCGCCGATGTCTCCATCGTCCACGCCTATAAGGGCGATACCGAAGGCAATCTCATCTATCGCAAGACGGCGCGCAACTTCAATCCGATGATGGCGAGCGCCGGCAAGATCACCGTGGCGCAAGTCGAGCACATCGTTCCGGCGGGCGAAATCGATCCCGACGCGGTTCATACGCCAGGCATTTTCGTCCAGCGAATCGTCCATACGCCAAACATCGCCAAACTGATCGAAAAACGCACCACACGCCCGCGCATCGCTGCTTGAGGAGAAACCCGAAATGGCCTGGACCAGGGATCAGATGGCGGAACGCGCCGCGAAGGAATTGCGTGATGGTTTTTACGTCAATCTCGGGATCGGCATTCCAACGCTCGTGGCGAATTTCATTCCCGCCGGAATGGATGTGCAATTGCAAAGCGAGAACGGCATGCTCGGCATGGGGCCGTTTCCGTTCGAGGGCGAGGAGGACGCCGACCTCATCAATGCCGGCAAGCAGACGATCACCGAACTTGCGACGACAAGCTATTTCTCTTCGGCCGACAGTTTTGGCATGATTCGCGGCGGCCATATCGATCTCGCAATTCTCGGCGCGATGGAGGTCACCGAGCGCGGCGATCTCGCCAATTGGATGATTCCCGGCAAGATGGTGAAAGGCATGGGCGGGGCGATGGACCTTGTCGCGGGCGTCAAGCGAGTTGTGGTGGTCATGGAACACACGGCGAAGGGACAGCCGAAACTCCTCCATCATTGCACTTTGCCGCTGACCGGCACGGCGGTCGTCGACCTCGTGATCACTGACTTGGCGGTTTTTTCCATCGACAAGGGCAGTAGCGGTGGCATGACCCTGATCGAACTCGCCGATGGCGTGACGCTCGATGAAGTCAAGGCGAACACCGAGGCCAATTTCAAGGTGGCCGCGGACCTCAAGACCAAGGCGGCTTGAAACAAAATCTTATACCGCCCGCGCGAAAACCAAGACATCGACGCGCTTCGCGCCGCCTCGCAGAAGTGAGCGCGAAGCGGCGTTGGCGGTCGCCCCCGAGGTCTGACATCGTCGATAAGCACCACGGCGCGGCCTTCGATTCGCGCCGCCATCCCTTCCGTCACCCGAAACGCGCCTTGCAAATTGAGAGCCCGTTGCGAGCGCGAAAGTCCGACCTGGGATGGCGTCGGCTTGACCCGCGCGAGGACGAAAGGATCGGCCGGGACGCCGCATTGGGCGGCGATGGCTTGCGCCAAGGCGTGCGCCTGTTGAACCTGCGCGCGGCAAGGCGGCGGCGGTGCAGGGGAACCGGCATGAGAAGATCGGCCTCGGCCAAAAGATCGTTGCCGACGCGCGCCATCCATGCCCCGAGCGGTTTGGCAAGTTCCATTCGATCGTTGTATTTCAACCTATGTACCAATTGCCGCACCGGGCCATCCTCGAAGTGGGCGACGGCCCTTGCGCGGGCGAAGACCGGCGGATCCGCGACCGCCTCTGGCGATAGAAGCCCCTCGTTGCCGAGATCCATGGCGAAGGGCGTGCCAAGGCGTTCGCAAAAGGGGCGCTCAATCAAACGCACCTGCGCCCAGCACGATGCGCAAAGCGCGCCAGCGGCGTCGGTGGCAGAGGCGGTGGATTGACGGCAATTGAGGCAGGCGGCCGGAAACACCGTGTCGATCGCAGCATGCGTGAGGCTTCGCAAAACCGGCACTACGCGCAGGGCGGCGGTGCGATGCAGGAAGCCCGATAGCGACCGTGAGCTACTTGCGGCGGCCGTCTGGCCTACCCCTAATGTCTCGATTCTCAATTGCCGTCATATAATTCATGCGGCCCAAACTTTGTCGAGGGCTGCCATCTGTTCTCGAGGGCTGGCAATGTCGCCCCATCCAAGAATTCCCATCTGTGCCCCGCCATAGAAAGACATTCTGCTTAAGTCGTATTGTCAACAAGGACAAACAGGGCCAATCTTAGGTGCCAATTCCCAGCTATCTGGGAAAGCCAACTAAAGGGACGCGACCAAATGTCCTTGTACCGATGGATGACTGCGAAATTGCATATTTCACTAAGGCATCTTAATCCGCATCCGCCAAGTGACGCACTAGGGGGGTCCAAAAGCCAGGACTTCCCTCGTGTAAATTTCGCTGACTTCGGAGAAGGGCTCATGCGCCGCATTGTAGACGAGGGCCCGATGCTGGAAAAGCCGCCAAGGGATAGCCAATGCCGCCCCCGGTTTTCCGTCTGGGGGTGGCAAAAGCTCCCACCCATCCGGAAGCGGCTTCCAAAGCATCTCGACAGAGAAATTTTCGCGAATGGGCTTCAAATCCCGCACCGCCCGGCCGAAGGGCGTGCCAGTGGTTGCCAGAATATCGTTGATCTTTGGGCTGAGCCGGTCCGGCACATACCAATTCTCCGCTTCAACAAGGACATGGCCGCCGCAGAGAAGTTCGACACGCCGATAGGCGGCTTTTTCCGCCGGCTTGATTTGCAACCTTTGCCGTTGCTCGTCCGAAAGTGGTTTGTCCACGCCGGTGACGCGCCTTGCGTGGATAACCGTATCGCTCGCCATTTTGTGATCGGCGCACCATTTATCGAGAATCTCCGTCGCCGTATGGGCGCCAAGAAGGCTCGCGTTCAGGGTCTCGATCAAGGCGAGCGCCTCGACCCGGGCAAGCAGAGTGTCCGGCCACGGCGCGCCGGTCCGCCTGACAACAGGCTCGGCCGAAATCGCGGAGGCGCAGAGGTTCAACGTCACTATTGTTCCAATCAACCAGCGAAGGTGCACACCGATGTTTCCATAAGGCATTTTGCGGATTGGGGGCAAACGAACACAAAAATCACCATAGCACAAACTCCTTGACCCAATCCTGCAGGTCATATGGATGCAAAACTTCGGCGTTGCGCACCATTAATGACGTCACGGAGTCCGCATGCATATTAATCTTTCCGGCAAAACCGCCATCATCACCGCTTCGACCGCCGGAATCGGCCTCGCGACAGCCAAGGGACTCGCGGCTGCGGGCGCGAGCGTCATCGTCAACGGTCGCACCAGAGCGTCGACAGGGCTGTCAAGGCCGTCGGCGCAGTCGGCCAAAGGCGCCAAGGTGGCCGGCTTTGTCGCGGACCTCGGGGATGCACGCGGCTGCGACGTTCTGGTCGCGGCGCACCCGACTTGCGATATCCTCGTCAACAACCTCGGAATCTACGGAGAACGGGACTTTTTCGAGATTCCCCACAGCGAATGGCTCCGTTTTTTCGAGGCGAATGTCATGTCCGGCGTGCGCTTGTCGCGCGCCCATCTGCCGGCGATGATCGACCGAGGATGGGGCCGCGTCGTCTTCGTCTCCTTGGAGTCGGCGCTGAACATTCCCGCCGACATGGTCCACTACGGCTTCACCAAGACGGCGCAACTTTCCATCGCACGCGGGCTTGCCAAGCGCGTCGCCGGCACCGGCGTGACGGTCAATTCCGTGCTGCCCGGGCCGACGCTTTCGGAGGGAGTGGCAAAGATGCTCAAGGATACGAGGGTGACTGGACAATCGCTGGAGGATGCCGGCGCGGCCTTCGTCAAGGCAAACCGTCCGTCGTCGATCATCCAGCGGGCGGCGAGCGTCGGGGAAGTTGCCAACATGATCGTCTATGTCTGCTCGCCGCAGGCC
>VDMG01000081.1 GCA_006514895.1 Beijerinckiaceae bacterium | reverse complement strand
GCCTTGCAAAGCGCTCTCGCAGGCAAGCCGATTATGCCTGGAGCGTGTTGGCACGGGTTCTGTCATGGGCGCTTGACCGTCGCCTGATCGACGCCAATCCATGCGAAAAAGGTGGCCGACTCTACAATGCCTCGCGCAGCGATCGCGTATGGTCCGACGAGGACGAGGCGGCGTTTATGCGCGTTGCCTCGGAGCCGCTGCGGCTCGCTATAATCCTCGCACTATGGACAGGCCAGCGTCAGGGCGACCTATTGCGCTTGCCGTGGTCCGCCTATGACGGTCAGACGATCCGCCTCAAGCAATCTAAGACCGGCGCGCGGGTGGCTGTCCCGGTCGGAGCACCATTGAAATCTGCGCTCGATGCGAGCAAAAAGCGCGGGCCATTAATCCTCATGAACACGCGCGGCCGGCCATGGACTGCAAACGGCTTTCGTGCCTCTTGGCGTAAGGCATGTATGGCCGCCGAGGTGTCCGGCGTGACATTCCACGATCTAAGAGGAACGGCCGTCCTGCGGTTGTTTCTGGCCGGTGGAACCGAGGCCGAGATCGCAACCATCACCGGCCATAGCTTGCGCGATGTCCGATCGATTTTGGATTCGCATTACTTCTGCAGAGACCCGGCGCTGGCGCAATCAGCGATCACGAAATTGGAAATCGCGCGCGCGAAAAAAGAGCGCGAAAAGTGAACAAACTTTGGAAACCGTTGGCAAACTGCTCTGATTGCCAAAACTTGCGGTGTCTGAAACTTCTACAAAATCAATGGCTGGGGGACCTGGATTCGAACCAGGATTAACGGAGTCAGAGTCCGCGGTTCTACCGTTGAACTATCCCCCACTGTTTCATCAGCGCCAAACGTTTCGCCCACCGCAACGTCGCAGAGGTTCGCGGCGCGTGGAAACGTGGTCTAGTTGCTGGCTTGCTGACTGTCAACGCTTGGCCCGCGCCATCCTTACCGATCCACTCGCGGTTGGTGCGCTCTTTCAATCCAGGCGCACTATGATGCGGCTGAGGCTATTCCGTTCAGCGGATTGGCTGGATCCCAGCCGTAGCGCACTGTCTCGAAACGCATGTTGAGCGCATCGACGAGCACGAGCTTGCCGACCAGTCCTTCGCCAAAGCCAACGATTTCGCGAATGATTTCCAGAGCCATCATCGCGCCAAGGATGCCGGTAAGGGCGCCGAGCACACCAGCCTCGGAACATGCCGGGACCGTGCCTTCTGGAGGCGGCTCCGGATAGAGACAACGATAGGTTGGATTGGGTTCGCCCAAGGGACCCTTTTCATAGGGTCGCAAGGCCGTCAGCGAACCGTCGAACGCGCCAACCGCGGCAGTTACCAGCGGACGGCTCTCATAAAAGCATGCATCGGACACCGCATAACGGGTTGCAAAATTGTCCGAGCCATCGGCGACGATATCGAAAGCGACAACGATGGCGCGGGCGTTTTTTTCGGTGAGCCTCGCGCGCAGCGTGGTGACCTTGACGTGTGGGTTCAATCGCTCGATCGCGGCATGAGCGCTTTCGATCTTGGCGCGGCCTATATCCGGCGTACCATGAATAACTTGGCGCTGAAGATTCGATAGCGAGACTTCGTCGTCATCGACGATGCCGATTTCGCCGACGCCGGCTGCTGCAAGATACAAAATGAGCGGCGATCCGAGACCGCCAGCACCAATGACAAGCACGCGTGCCGCCTTCAGCTTCTGCTGGCCAGGCCCGCCAACGTCATGCAGCACGATATGGCGCGCGTAGCGCTCGATTTCCTCGGGCGAGAACATGGCGAAGTCCCACTGAAGATAACGCAACCCATAACCTTGCTAAAAGTCATGGGAGGCGAGGGCGCGCAATCTCGGGATCATCCTCAAGAAAGTCAATGCCGGCGACGCCAGTTCCACGACCCCGGCAAGTGGCCTTGACCGCAAACCCGGTCTTGTTATCTTAGAAAAGGTCGCTTAAGCAGATAAAAGAGCGCGATAAGTTGGAGCAGGCGATCTATGCAACGGATTTCGATCACCCGCGCCAATATAGCCTCCGCCTTTCTTTTTGCCGCGGTGCCGCTTGCTTTTCTGGCCGCAATCATCCTACCAGCTTTTTAAGAACGTGCCCGATGCAAGATTGGCGCGCGAAGACACTAAACAAACCTTTCTTGTCGTGCGTAGCGCGAATGCCGTTGCCGAAGCGATACAGGATGCGGAGAGGGGCCAACGGGGCTATCTGATCACGGGCCGCGAGTCCTACCTCGAGCCGTACAATAGCGCCAAGGAACATTTGCCGCAATTGCTCGGCATTTTGCAACAGGCGTCGCCAACCGGCCGGAGCAGCAACGCAGGCTGCTTACCCTCCAGGGCGATCTGACGACCAAAATGAACGAAATGGACGTGACCATCGCAACGCGGCGCGAAAAAGGCTTCGACGCCGCCCTGGCAATCGTGAACACAGACACCGGGCGAATCGCGATGGAGGCCATCGAAGCCGATATTGACGCTATTATCGATGCGGCGGATGTGCGGCTGCAAGCGCGGATGGCGACCGCGGAATCGTTGGAGCAACACGTGACTTTAACCTTCCTGATAGGAAGCATCATCGCGGCCTGCGCACTTATCGCCGGCGCATTTCTTCTTGCCAGGGCATATCGCCGAGCGGCACTCTCGGAAGGCGTGCTGCAAGCAACGGTCGACAGCGTGCGCGAGGGGGTCGCGGCATTTGATGCGGATCGCCGCTTGCTCGCCTGGAACCAAATATTCTCGCGAATGCTCAAGCTGCCGAGGGGGACGCTTCGGCGCGGCGAACCGCTGCCCGCCGGCATGACAAATGAAGTCGACCATTTCAGCGAACATCTCGAGACCTCGATACCGAGGTCAAGCGAACTGGCCGCGCGGCGCTCATGGAACGCAAGGAGACCGGCGGACGATCTCTCGAGATTTTTCATAGTCCGGACAAGGACGGCGGCTCCGTCACCACCTTCCTCGACAGGACCGAGCAGCGGCAAGCCGAGGAGGCGCTGCGCCAGGCACAAAAGCTCGAGGCGCTCGGCCAAATGACCGGCGGGGTCGCGCATGATTTCAATAATCTTCTCACCGTCATTATCGGCGCGGCGGGCCTATTGCGCCGCGCCGTGGGAAGAGATGTGCGTGCACTCCAACGCATCGATATGGTGACCACGGCGGCCGACCGCGGCGCGCGGCTGATCCAGCAGCTCCTCGCCTTCGCGCGCCGGCAACCACTCGACCCCACCATTGTCAACCTTGGCACCCTCATGACGGAGGTTCTACCCATGGTGCGGCGCGCTGTAGGCGAAAGGGTTGAGGTCGAATGCGTGACGAGCGGCGGCCTCTGGAACACCACCATCGACGCGACCCAGTTCCAGACCGCGGTCTTGAACCTCGCGATCAACGGGCGAGATGCCATGCTCGACGGAGGCAAGCTGACGATCGAGGTCACCAATGCGGTGCTCGACGATGCCTATGCGGCGCGCCACGCGGAAGTCGAACCCGGCCAATATGTGATGTTCGCAATCACCGACACAGGTAAAGGAATGGACGCGGCAACGTCCATGCGCGCCCTCGATCCGTTTTTTACAACCAAACCCGCCGGCCAAGGCACCGGGCTCGGGCTTCCGCAGGTCTACGGCTTCGTCAAACAATCTGGGGACATCTGAAGATCTACAGCGAGATTGGTCAGGGCACCACGATCAAGCTCTATCTCCCGCGCAACGCCGGTCAGGAATCGTTGCAGCCGCGTGACGTGACGGCACTCGCGCTTACCGGCACGGAAACGGTACTATTGGTCGATGATGACGAAATCGTCCGGACGACAGTCGCTTCCATGCTGGAAAGTCTTGGCTATGACGTGATTACTGCGGCAAGCGGGGCAGAGGGCATATCGATCCTGGAAAAAGGCACGGCGATAGCGCTGTTGTTCACGGACGTTGTCATGCCTGGCGCGGTCAGCGGCCGCAAACTTGCCGAACGCGCGGTAGAGATCAATCGGGCGATCAAAATATTGTTTACCTCCGGCTACACGGAAAATTCAATTGTTAACAACAGCCGGCTCGATCCGGGTGTGGAGTTTTTGAGCAAGCCCTATGATCGCGAAAGGCTTGCCACAAAGGTCCGCCGTGTGCTGGACGGACGGTTCAAGAAAAATGAGCCCCAGGGACAGCCTGGAGCACGTTAAGTAATCGTTGGCAAACGAAAGACCATGTCGGATTTAATTAATCAGATCCCGCTAAAGACAAGATCGCACCGTCACCGCCATCTTTCCCACGCACCTTGAAAATAAGGGCCCAACGGAATGCAAATGAAGTCCGCTTTCTTTCTTATTGCTGCATCGCTGTCCTTACCGTCCGCCGCTCTTGGCCAATCCGATTTGCGGGCGCAGCAGGAACAGGCGTGTCAGGATGACGCTTACCGTCTCTGCCCTGACGAAATCCCCGACGAGGCGCGCGTGGCCAATTGCTTAGCGCGCCAAAAAGCCCGGCTCAGCCCCGCATGCCGTGCGATGTTCGCGCCATCGTCCCGCCATCGCTAAGCTTTTCTTTCGTTCTCGTCACGCCGCATGCGCCGAGGCCGAGAGCGCCGCGCAAACGTCATCGACGATGCGCTCGACAAGATCGCGATCGTCGCATTCGCCCATCACCCGGATGACCGGCTCGGTGCCCGACGCGCGGACGACGAGGCGGCCGTTCTTGCCGAGTTTCGCGCGGCCATCCTCGATCGCGCCCGCGACATGGGCGTCTGCCAGGGGACGCCCGGCCCTGAACCGCACGTTCTTCAAGACCTGAGGCACGGGCTCGAAGCGGCGGCACATTTGGCTCACCGGCTTGCCTTCCCGCTTGACGATCGCCAAGAGCTGCAAGGCGGCAACCAGCCCATCGCCGGTCGTGCAATGGTCCAAAAGGATAATATGGCCGGATTGTTCGCCGCCGAGGTTGAACCCGTTTTCGCGCATATGTTCGAGCACATAGCGGTCGCCGACGGCGGTGCGCGCGAGCGACAGCCCAATCCCTTCCAGATAGCGTTCGAGGCCGAGGTTCGACATCACTGTCGCGACGATGCCTGGCCGCGACAACCTTCCGTCTTCTTTCCAGCCCTGCGCGATCGCCGCCATCAACTGGTCGCCATCGACGAGTTTTCCGGTCTCGTCGACGATAATCACCCTGTCGGCGTCGCCGTCGAGCGCAATGCCGATATCGGCGCGCACTTCCCGGACTTTTTTGATAAGGGCGCCTGGCGCGGTCGAACCAACGGCCCGGTTGATATTGAAACCATCCGGCTCGACGCCAATCGAAATGACTTCGGCCCCCAATTCCCACAAGGCTTCGGGGGCGACCTTGTAGGCGGCGCCGTTGGCGCAATCGACGACGATGCGCAAGCCATCGAGCGAAAGATTGCGCAAAAGCGTGCGCTTGGCGAATTCGATATAGCGGGCGCGATCGCCCTCGACCCGCATGGCGCGGCCGAGATCGGCGGGCTTCGATAGTTTGAGCGCGCCCGGTTGATCGAGCATCGCCTCGATTTTCGCTTCGACTTCGTCCGAAAGTTTATATCCGTCCGGGCCAAAAAGCTTGATGCCGTTGTCCTCGTAAGGATTGTGCGAGGCGGAAATCATGACGCCGACATCCGCTCGCATCGAATGAGTGAGCATCGCGACAGCGGGGGTCGGCATCGGCCCGAGCAATAGCACGTCGATCCCGACCGACGTGAAACCAGCGACCAAGGCATTTTCAATCATATAGCCGGAGAGCCGCGTATCCTTGCCGATCACTGCCCGGTGGCGGTGTTCACCCCGGTGAAAAGCAATGCCCGTCGCCTGGGCGACCTTCATCGCGAGTTCGGGCGTGATCGCGGCATTGGCAAGGCCTCTTATGCCGTCGGTTCCAAAACGTTTCTGAGTCATCTATTTATCTCCAAATGCTATTTGCCAAAAAATGCGAATTACCAAAGTCTATGAGATGGAAATCGATATCTGCCATCGAAACGAGTCCAAATGAGGAATTCCCCTACCCCAAGCATATCAATTTTAATTCCTTGAGAATATTGTCTAATTGAACCCAAGGGAGATCATTATGACCAGATCAATACGAGGACAAATAGTCGTGTTTGTGCTGGCAACCTCCTTGGTCCTGCCTTTCGGAGCGCCTGACGCGGCGTCGGCGGCTCCGCG
>VDMG01000122.1 GCA_006514895.1 Beijerinckiaceae bacterium | reverse complement strand
ATTCACTTCCGCAAGGAGGTGATTTGCGATGCCGAAAGCCTATTCGCTCGATCTGAACGTATTCTAACGAAGCTATATAAACGCCATCGAAACGTGTATAGAGGCGTATATCGGTGGAAAAGCGGCTAACAGCCCTGCGTGTCGCAACCGTCAAGACGAAAGGCGCTTATCATGACGGTGGCGGTTTGTATCTGCAGGTCACAACCGGCGCAGGCGGCACGCCGCGCAAGTCCTGGTTTTTTCGGTTCACGCCGCCAGCGGTGCATAAAGAGCGGCTAATGGGCCTCGGATCGCTGGAAAAGTTTCCCTAGCAGATGCACGCCTTGCCCGAGATAAGGCGCGGGCGGTCCTGCAAACGGGCTTAGACCCAATCGAAAACCGCAAAAGGACGCGAGAGCAAGCGGCGGTGGAACAAAAGGTTGAAGCCGCGAAGTCCATAAGCTTCGATCAGTGTGCTGAAGACTATATCAAGGCGCATCGGGCGGCATGGAAACACCCTAAGCACCGCCAGCAATGGTCCAACACACTTGCAACCTATGTCTCACCAATCTTTGGGGCTTTGCCGGTCGCGGCAATCGACACAGGCCTCATAATGCGTGTGCTCGAACCTATTTGGACTTCTAAGCCAGAAACAGCAGGCCGGTTGCGCGGCAGGATCGAAAGCATATTGGCATGGTCAAGCGTTAGGGGTTATCGGACAAACCCCAATCCGGCACAGTTCAAAAACCATCTCGATCATTTGCTTCCAGCTAAAAGCAAGGTACACCGCGTCAAGCATCATCTAGCAATGGACTATTGCGAGATTGCCGCCTTCCTGGGCGCACTCGAAAAGCAGGAAGGTCAACCGGCTCTTGCCTTACGGTTCACAATCCTGACAGCTTGTCGAACGAATGAAGTGCTGGGCGCAAAATGGGATGAGATAGATTGGCCGGCAAAGATTTGGAATATCCCTGCCGAACGCATGAAGCCCGCATCGGGTTCCGTTGCCTCCAGAAGTTATCTGCACACTGGAAAGCCTAGCAAATACCGCCCCGGCGGTATTAGCAATCTCCCAACCATCGACAGAAACCGTTTTCCTTTTCCCAGGAAGCAAGCGTGGCAAGCCGCTAAGCAATATGTGTATGCTCTCGCTCTTGCGCCGCATGGGCAAAAATTTTACAGTCCACGGTTTCCGCTCTTCATTCCGCGATTGGGCAGGAAACGAAACGGCACACGCAAGAGAAACTTGTGAAGCGGCTCTCGCGCATGCTAGCGGCGATAGCACGGAACGTGCTTACCGGCGCAGTGATGCCATTGAGAAGCGCCGGACGAACCCCAGCCCTGCCCCGCCGCTGCTGGGGCGTTTATGGGTTTTCGGGCAAAGAAAAGCGCGGCACGGAGCCGGGCACAGGCGACACGCGTCAATCGGCAATTATTAGGGTTCTCATTGCTGTTCCTCCAGCTCCTTTTCCCGAACGATTAGAGATTGCTCTAAACCCTTCCCGGCCTTGCCAATCCGCGTTAACGTCACCTTCCATTAACCAGCTCAGGCCATTACCGTTCGGCCCATACATTTTCCACCAACCCCGGCAATCAACGGGATAATACCAATGACGCTCCACTGTGGAGTTAAATAGTAATTGTAGACCCGATTTTTTCCTTCCTGAATTTTGTTTAAACCGTTAGCCACTCTCTTTGCGCCAATGTCGAGAAAATTCTATCAACATTCAACTTGATATCGATTTTTTCGCCGCGCGGCCCATCGCGGTAGCAATACTGGGTTCGTAAACGACAGTGGCCAAACCGTCTTTCGCCATTTTTTATCTGGCTGAGGTAGAAGCTATAATCGTTGCGCGGCTGATCAATGGTGTGCGGCCGAGAATCGCCCAATAAGTCAGGAGACAGGACGCTGTCGTCAACAGCACATGGCTCTCGCCATTTGCATGCGTCGTCATTTCTTTAGACATTTTCATTTCCTTCGTTTGCTCTAAACTCATCAGCGGCCGTTCGAGCGTTCGGCCGGACGCGGCGAGGCGTGCCGCGTTTCGCTTATTGCAGATAAAAATTACCAAGGTTTCCTGTTGCGTGGGGACCAGGTGTCGCGTCGCTGTCGGCACAGATGGCACGTGATTGCACGGCGAACTTTCCAGATGGAAGCCCTTTCATACACGCCGCAAAAGTTTTCTTGTCCCTTGGCTTATAGTCCCCCAGCTTGTTAGTTATTAACCACTCAGCATCGCAAATTTCGTTTGCCATGGGTTCGCCTTGCAGGCGGTCCCGGCAAGCGCTTATGCCGCGTTGTATCTCTGCTGGAGAGCGGTGGCCGCTTGTCGTGTAGGTTGCTGCCTTAGCAGGACAAGTGGCCGGTCCGATTAAACAAAAACAAGTAACGGTAGCAAATACCATTTTCTGTAACATTTTTCTTCTCATACCTCGTTTGCTCTATGCTCATCAGCGGACGGTCGAGCACAGGTGGCCGGACGCGGCGAGACGTGCCGCGTTTCGCTCATTTCAAGTGCCCACGTTCCTGCAACCATTCTATAACGATCTTCTCAACAAGGACAGCGCGCGGGCGCATATCAGCGCTTGCGCCTTTATCTAATGCGCGCAAGACCGGCAGAGAAAACCGGATCGATGTTGGCGGTGGCTTCGTTATCTTTTTCATCGTTTCCATTCCTGTGGTCTTTCGCACTCTGCGAGACGACGCTGTCACACAGCGAAAGTAAAGAGAAGAAAAGGAAATATTTTCGAGTTTGGGAAGGGGGAGGGATTTCAGCCGTCTAAAGGCGAGTAGCGGGGCGACAAGCCTCAAGGAGAATTAAGCCCATCGCCCGCCGAGTCGAAAACAATGCATCGGCGGAAGCTGCATCGTTTCGACAACCCCACGCGCGGAAAGGCGATTTAACCGCGCATGATTTGCACGGACTGGGGAGGGAAATGGACCTTCCCAGCCCGCTTGTCGTTTTAATGCCCAATGTGGATGCGGAAGACAAAGGGCACCAGCGGCAACCTTCTCAGCTTGGTGCGACTGAGAAGGGAACTTTAAGCGTAGATTCGCACTCCGCTAATCGGATCGCCTGGGCGATGCATTGTTTTAATCTGCCTGATAACGAAGCCTTCCCAGGTGTCATCAGGCTGCGCCCTAAAATCGAACTCGGCAAGCGCCTCGAACGACGATCCACCATTCGGCGTGGGCGCCTCTAAAGCATGCTCTCTGGCTTCCGGCAACGAGTCGAACTCAGAGATCATACCAACGCGCCGGCCAGCCCGATACAGTGGCGGCCGGCGACCGCGACGATCGGGAGATGCTGATTAATAGCATAAAGGGACGCTTCTTGACGTCGAGGCGATCCGGTACTGGCAGAAGGACCCGACGATTACGTGCGCAGCGCGACCTCGTTCCGATCGGATCATTGACCTCGCCGCATGATGCGGTAACTTCGTCACGCTGGAGATCGCGCCAAAATTAAATCCAACAGAAATCGCGACGGCACCCCGGAACTTGGTGAAGAATGAGAGATTTCAGAAATCCCCGTGAGCAGAAAGCACTGACGCGGGCGCGGCGCGTCAAGGTGCGGGTCGCCGGACTCGTAGCGCTGCTGGGTCTTTCGGGCGCGGGCTTGGTCTATCGGGAGGCCATCGCACAGGAAGTCATGGGGCAGTACCGCTGGCGCATGGCGACGGGCCCGACTGTGCTCACGGTCGAGCAGGAGAAGGCAAAGGCGGGAAAGCCGGGCTCGGACTTCAAGGAATGTGCGAACGGCTGCCCGGTGATGATCGTCGTCCCGGCTGGCAAATTCATTATGGGCTCGCCGGAGACCGAGTCCGGCCGGGAAGCCAGTGAAGGCCCGCAGCACGAGGTAACGATTGCCAAGCCGTTTGCTGTTTCCAAGTTCGAGGTGACATTCGAAGAGTGGGATGCTTGCGTCGCCGCGGCTGCGTGCCCGCGAGTCCCAGACCGTTGGGGACGAGGCGAGATGCCTGTGATCAACGTGAGCTGGAACGACGCCAAGCAGTATGTAGGCTGGCTCTCGCGGTTGACCGGCAAGGAGTACCGGCTTCTGACAGAGGCCGAATGGGAGTACGCCGCGCGGGCTGGCGCCATGACCCGCTATTCCTGGGGGGACGATCCCGGCAAGGGCAACGCCAATTGCGACGGCTGCGGCAGCCAATGGGATCGCGAACAAACGGCGCCCGTTGGATCGTTCAAGCCGAACGCGTTTGGGCTTTACGACATGCACGGCAATGTCTGGGAGTGGGTTGAGGATAGCTGGCACGATAACTACGACGGTGCTCCTACGGACGGATCAGCATGGCTCCGACGCGACGATCCAAGCTACCCTGTCGTCCGCGGCGGATCCTGGCGCAACGATCCTCAGACCGTCCGCGCGGCCGTCCGCGCCAGGCGCATCACCGGCGTCCGGTTCGACACTCTCGGCTTCCGGTTGGCCAGAACGTTAAATCCTTGATCTTTTTTTCTTTACCTCTAGGTTCCAGGGCGGAGCCCCGGCCGATTTTTTTTCGGGGTGTGGCCCATGCCAGACTGTCACCAGAGCCTACCTTCCGGCTGCAACCGCCTACCGTTCGCGCGCTGCGAATAAAAGCGCAATCGGCAGGAAAATAGTCGGTTAGCAGCATAGTCTTGGAGCAGAAATGGACTGCACTACGCTTCGGCGAAGTGAAGCTTGAGACCGACGGCGACAACGCGTCTTCCAGCGTCCGAGATAGAGCGCGTTCTCCTCTGAGCCGATAATCTCATCGAAGTGCTCAAAGATGAAAAGCAACTGCGTGAGTTCGTCGAGTGTTTCGTAATTGTTGCCGAGGACGGTACGATGACGGTGCTGCGTGAGGATGTTGTTGCAAAGCCCATGGATCGTCGAGACGCGGATTTCCGACAGGTCATCGTCGCTGCAAATTTGAGAGCGAGATGAGCAACGCTGAACACTTTCAGTCTAGGTCGAAACTGAACTAAAGGGATGCGCTCTTGACGTGAGATTTTCGACCCTAGCGATTCGGCGTCAAGTGGTGGGATAGTCGAACAGCGAATTGTCCGGCTCCCCAGCATTCATGATAGCATGGGAAATTGCAATGCAAAGCGAAAGCTGTGCGCTACGTTGAAATCCGAATGTCCGATCAAAGGGACAGCGGCTTCTTGTTGAAGGATGACCATGTCTCAATCTGCGCACTCGATGCTCGGCGCTCGGCGGGACCAAATGTTTCCCACGATGACGCAGGCGGACATCGATCGCCTTCACCGCTTCGGCGAGTCGAAGTTTTATGAAACGGGAGAACGCATCGTAAGAGCGGGCCACGTTGCGCCGGGCTTGATCGTAATACTTTCGGGCAAGGTAGAAGTCACACAGGGTTGTGGACCTGAACAGCGCGAAACCATCGTCACGCACCTGCCGGGACAATTTGCGGGGGAACTGGCACAGCTCTCCGCTCGCCCGTCCCTGGTGGACGCGGACGCCCTAGAGCCAGTTCAAGCTCTCGTCGTTCGGTCGGAACGACTCCGTGATCTATTGGTGCAGGAGGCCGAACTTGGCGAGCGGATTATGCGGGCGTTGATCCTGCGCCGCGTGGGTTTGTTGGAAAGCGGCGCGAGTGGCCCGGTCATCATTGGACACGCAAGTCATGCAGACGTATTGCGCTTGCAGGGGTTTCTTGCCCGAAACGGCCAGCCACATCGCGTACTCGATCCCGACAGCGATTCTTGTGCGAAGACCTTGATTGAGCGTTTTGATGTGAACGCGCATCATTTGCCCATTGTTTTGTGTCCGAACGGCAAGTTGCTGCGTAACCCCAGCGAGAACGAGCTCGCGCGCTGTATCGGCCTGTTGCGGCCGATAGATGGGAAGAAGGTCTATGACGTCGCGATCGTTGGCGCGGGCCCCGCGGGGTTGGCTGCCGCCGTGTACGCTGCCTCAGAAGGCTTGGAGGTCATTGTGCTCGATTGCCGCGCCTTCGGCGGACAGGCAGGCGCTTCTTCGCGCATTGAAAACTATCTTGGATTCCCGACCGGTATTTCGGGAATGGCTTTGATGGCGCGCGCCTATAATCAGGCGCAGAAGTTTGGCGTGGAAATGGTGATACCGGACCAAGCGCGTCAGTTAAGCGAGCGAACAATTGAAAACCGCAAAAGCTATTTCCTGACTGTTGGCGATGATGAGAGCTTGCGGGCTCGCGCTGTCGTGGTGGCGAGCGACGCGCGCTATCGACGCCTTGATGTGCCAAACCTCGCACAGTTCGAAGGATCGTCGGTGCACTACTGGGC
>VDMG01000174.1 GCA_006514895.1 Beijerinckiaceae bacterium | reverse complement strand
ATCCCGAGGTGAACGACAAGGTTTCGCCCGCCCAGATTGAAGCGATGGACAAGTGGGGCGTCCAGCAAGAGGGGTCCTACGGCTATCTGAAGACGATCAAGCAGCCAACACTCGTCGTGAACGGCAGTAACGACGTGATCATGCCCACGATCAACTCCTTCATCATGGAGCAGAACATCCCGAATGCGCAGCTAGTCATCTACCCCGACTCCAATCACGGGTCACAGTATCAATATCCCGAGCTGTTTGTGCGGCACACCTCGCTGTTCCTGGACGCATGACTTCCATGACGTTGGATTTCGCCGGCACACCGGACGCGAGTTAGAAGGAGTAAGCGATGTCGGAACGTGCAGACCTGAAACCGAAGACCATCAAAATCCCGGGGCCAGACCATCCGATCACGATCGAGCGCAATGCGCATCGCATCGTCGTTACGGTCGCGGGACGTGTTGTCGCTGATACGCGGGCGGCATTGACTCTTCGCGAGGCGAGCTACCCGCCGGTCCAGTATATTCCACGCAAGGACGTGGACACCGCGCTGCTCGAGCGGACGGACCACGCCACCTACTGCCCTTACAAGGGTGACTGCGCCTACTACAGCATCCCCCTGGGGGGCGAGCGTTCGGTCGACGCCGTCTGGACCTATGAGGCGCCCTATGCCGCGGTCGCCGCGATCAGGGACCACGTCGCTTTCTATCCCGACCGTGTGGACGCCATCGAGGAACGGCCGGGCGGCTAGCCGCTTTCCGCGCGGGCCAGCCAAGACTCAGGCCCGGCAGCCAACCGACAAAACGCTGACGTGGATCTTTCACACGAAACCTGATTGGAGAAGACCCTTGAAACTCTATCATTCCAGCGGCTCGCCCAATTCCCGCCGCGTGCGAATCCTGATCGCCGAGAAGGGCCTCGACATCGAACTGGCGCCCGTCGACCTCGGCGCGAAGGAACAGTTTTCGGATGCCTATCGAGCCATCAATCCCCGCGCGGTTGTCCCGACCCTCGTGCTCGATGACGGCACCGCGATCGGCGAGGTTCCCGCGATCATGCGCTACCTTGACGAGGCCTATCCCAAGGTCCCGCTGCTCGGCGCGACGCCAAAGGAGAAGGCAGTCATCACCATGTGGGAACGCCGCGCGGAGCTTGAAGGCTTCGCCTCCGTCATGGAGGGAGTGCGAAACGCCGCCGCAGGCTTGAAAGGCCGCGCCATCTCCGGTCCGGATGGCTACGAGCAGATTCCGGCGCTGATCGAGCGCAGCAAGCAGCGGGTGGCGAATTTCTACACCGGGTTTGAGGCGAGGCTGAAGGACGTCGAGTTCGTGGCGGGCGATCGGTTCTCGGCTGCGGATATCACCACGCTGGTCACGGTCGACTTCGCGACGCAAGCCTTCGCCATGCCCATTCCCGACGACAGCGTCGCGCTCAAGCGCTGGTACGACGCCGTCTCGGCTCGTCCGAGTGCGGCTGCTTAGCGGCCACCGACGGCGGTTGCGACGGGCGTCCTCGGGGAAACAAGGAGACATTGAGATGAGCGAGCTGCTCGATGCCGTGATCACCGCCCATGGCGGCTTGGATCGCTGGAACGCCGTGCGTTCGGTCGATGTGACGTTCAACTTCTCTGGGGCTCTTCTCGACCTGAAGGGCTTTCCCGGCCATTATCGGCCCACAGCTTCGGTCGATGTAAGACAGCCGCGCGTGGTCATACAGCGGCTTGGCGGTGACCCGGACGATCTCTGGATTTTCACCAAGGACCGCGTGTGGATCGAACGTCCCGACGGCTGGTCCGTCGAGGAGCGATCCGACCCCCGCGCCGCTTTTGCCGGGCACCGTCGGGACACGCCCTGGGACCGGCTGCATCTGACTTATTTCCTGGGTTACGCGATGTGGAACTACCTGACAGCGCCATTCCTGTTCGCGTGGCCGGGCTTCAACTCCCAAGAGCTCGATCCGCATGTCGAAGGCCGGGAGACATGGCGCGTGCTCGAAGTGACCTACCCGGACAACATCCCAGCGCACACCAAGACGCAAAAGCTCTATTTCGATGACGCCTTCATGCTCAAGCGTCTGGACTATGTGACCGACGTGCTCGGCGGAGTGGCTGCGCATTATTGCTACGATCCGGTGACGGTCGACGGGATTGTCTTTCCGACATTGCGCCGCGTGGTTCGGCGAACATCGGACGGCCCGCTTTTGTCAGGCCGCACGTCGTTCGTGCTCGACTACACGAACGTGGAGGTCCGGACATGAGATGGACGATCAACGATCGCTCAGACGGACCGTTAGCGCACTAACTCGTGAAGCTGAGGTGGCACGCAGGCGGCGTCCTACGACCGATCAGAAGGAGGCCAGATCATTACCAGTCTTTCCGGAAAAACCGCCCTCGTTACCGGCGCTTCGCGCGGGATTGGCCGCGCCAGCGCGATCGCCCTCGCCAGGATGGGCGCCCAGGTTCTCGTCCATTACAGCACGGGTGAGGGCGAAGCCCGAGCCGTCGTCGCTGAGATCAGCAAGGCCGGCGGACGTGCTGGTGCCGTTTCGGCCGACTTTTCTGCACCGGACGGGGCGCACAAGCTCGCCAAGCAGGTCCGGGCCATAGTTGGCGATCGGCTAGACGTCCTCGTCGCCAATGCCGGAATCTCGAAGTCGGCGACCATCGAGGAGACCACGGTCGAGGATTTTGACAGGCTCTTCGCGGTAAACGTTCGCGCGCCTTTCTTCCTCGTCCAACAATTGCTGCCGATCCTAGGCAAGGGCAGCAGCATTGTCTTGGTTTCGTCCCTGGCCGCCAATGCCGCCGTGGGGACGCTTGCAGCATACGCTGCGACAAAGGGCGCGATCGCCACGCTAGTGAAGCATTTCGCTTCCGATCTTGGCGAACGGGGCGTCCGCGTCAACGCCGTGGCGCCCGGCGCCATCGCGACCGACATGTCGAGCTTCACCAAGACCGATGCAGGGCGCGACTTCACGCTTAGCATTCAGGCGCTGAAGCGTCTCGGCCAACCGGACGATGTGGGCGATGTCGTCGCTTTCCTTGCCTCCAATGAGGCCCGCTGGATCAACGGCGACACCGTGAGGGTCGACGGCGGTTCGAAGCTTTGAGACTTCCCCCATTGATATGGAGATCAACATGGCCAATACCATTCCGGAACAGAACAAGGCGCTGGTTCTACAGGCGTTCGATACGCTCTTTAACAAGCGCGATTACGAAGCTGCTGCGCGCTTTTGGTCGGACACCTACATCCAACATAGCGCCCATATCGAGCCAGGCCGCGAGGGATTATTCGACCTTATCCGAAGCGCGCCGGACACTCTCCGCTATGAGCCCGGTATTGTCTTGGCGGAGGGCGACTATGTGATTGTCCATGGCCGCTTCACGGGTGAGGGCCGCCCCGTCGCACGGATCGCTGCTGACGTGGTCAGGATCGAGGATGGCCGCCTCGCCGAGCACTGGGACGTGCTCCAGGACGAGGCGACCGAAGCTCAATCGAAAAGCGGACGACCGATGTTCGGGACCACGTTTCCCGAGTGAGAGAAGCCGGTCGCTAAGCAACTGGTTCAGTCCACTCAACCCGAAGGATCAGCCCAAGCCAAATTCAATGGCAAGATGGGGATGTCGGCTGTTGACCCCGAGCTGACTCCCGCACCATGCGCGGGAATTTTCGGCAGTGCGCGATCTTGACCCCAAAACTTTTGACTTCATTGAGCGAGTGGTGGTCTAAACTTTAAGCCGAGGGCCTGGTAGGCGGTCACATCATAACGTGGCGGGGCCGAAGCGCGCAACGCTTTCGCTGCCCTTGAAGAAGCCAAGAAAACTCGTAGCCTTTGTCCGGCGCGTCCATGACCTCGAAGCTGACGTCCACTTGAGCATGCATGTTCGTGACAACCTTCTAAGCTGCAGGATTCTTGCGTTGCGTGCTGATCGTCAGGCCAGCGCACAGCGCGCTCGCCAGCGCGAGACCGGCCGCAACGAGCATCGCAACCCGAAAGCTCCGCACGAAGGACTCGTCCAGGACCTTCTCGAGCATCCGCCGTTGCTCTCCCTCGATCTGTGGAGGCACCTTCGCCTCGGCAAACTTCGGCACCTCCGCATTCAATGCGTGCCGAATTTCGGACGGCACCTGCGATTCGGCCAAGCGCGTGTCGAGCGTCGCTCCGAATACGCCGACAACGAGCGCGCCGAGGAGCGCGATGGCGAGCATGCCGGCAATCCGGGAGATGGCGTTGTTGATGCCCGATGCCGTACCCGCATGCTGGCTCCCGGCCGCGCTCATGACGGTCGTGGTCAGCGGGGCCACGCTGACGGCCATGCCGAGACCGAGAACCGCCATCGCCGGGAAGAATGTCGTCCAATAGGATCCGCCGATGCCGGGGAGCGCGAACAGTGCTGACCCGGCGGCCACGATGACAGGGCCGATCGTCAGCGGCTTTCGCGCGCCGTAACGTTGGATGAGCCCACCGGACCAGCGCGACAGCCCGCCCATGATCAGAGTGAAGGGCAGGAAGGCGGCGCCCGCGAGCGTCGCCGAATAGCCTTGGATCCGAATGAGGTTGAAGGGCAGGAAGAACAGGACGCCGCTCAGTGCGAAGTAGAGCAGCAAGGTCATCGCGTTGGCGCCGCTGAAGACCGGGGACCGGAACAGTCCGAGCGGCATCATGGGAGATGGTGCACGCGCCTCGTACCAGACGAAAAGGGCGAGAACGAGCCCGCTCCCGAGCAGGACACCGGGGACGATGGGGTGCATCCAACCGAAATCGGACGCGGCGGTCAAACCATAGGCCAATCCCGCAAGCCCGAGCATCGCCAAAAGGGCGCCCCGCCAGTCCACGGTCCCATCATCCGGGGCGTCGCGGCTCTCAGGCACCCGCCAAAATGCCAAGCCGAGCGTCAGCAGGGCAATCGGCACATTGATGAAGAAAATCGCGCGCCAAGACAGTGCGTCCACCAGCCAGCCCCCGAGGACCGGTCCTACAGCCGTGGTGAGGGCCGAAAAGCCGGCCCAGGTGCCGATCGCTTTGCCGCGTTCATCTGCCGGGAAGGCTGCGCTGATGATCGCAAGGCTGCCGGGGACTAGAAGCGCGCCTCCGACGCCCTGCGCCGCCCGCGCGGCGATCAGAGCAGCGGTGTTCGGCGCCAATCCGCAGGCGACGGAGGCCGCCGTGAAGATGGCGACACCGAGCGCGAACACGCGCCGCCGGCCAAAGCGATCGCCGGCCGAGCCGCCGGCCAGGATCAGCGCGCCGAGCATCAGCATGTAGGCGTTGGCGACCCACTGTGCCCCTGCGACGGACGTGGTCAGATCTGCTTGAATGGCCGGCAGGGCCACAGTGACCACAGAGCCGTCGATGAAAGCCATGCTCGAGCCCAGGATGGTCGCGGCCAGTACCCATGGCCGGGCGCGCTCGGCGCAGCCGGACGTTTCCGCCGCGGCGCGGATGACGCCTTCATCGCAGGGCGCCCGTCCGAAACTGATCATTGGCTGCCTGGTTGCTCGACTTTCCAAGCCCCGCGGTCAGCACGGAGATCTTGCTGCGCGGCCTCAAAATCCGGCTAGCGCAAGGCGCTGAACCGCTAGTGCGTCTGTTCGGCTTTGTTTCGCTTCGAGACCCATGCGCTCTTCGTCATAGCCGATGCATGATCCATGCCTTTCACGACATTTTGGCGAATGCCTCGAAGAAGTATCAGTCACTATCAGCCGATCGCCAAGCAAGGCGCCTCACGCAGCTGAGCAATCGTCGTGTTCGCTCGGCGCCCCGGAATTCTCTTCAGAGCCTAGGGGATCAAACCCTCATTCTCGTGCGTCACCATATCGACGTGAGACGCCGGTCTTCTCGTCGATCCACTCGCGGACCCGCGGAAAAACCTCCGCCAATCCCAGCACGAGATGCTTGCCGCCTGAAACCTGCAGGAACGTCTTCGGCTCATTGGCGAGTTCGAAAAGCCGCCTGGCCAAGCTTATCGGGATGGCGTCGTCTTCGTCTCCATGCACGACGAGGATCGGAATATGCACGTCGCCGATCGCGAGGTCCGAGCGAAATCGATCCAACATCAACCAATTCACCGGAAAGATCGCATAATGCGCCGCGGCGACCTCCACCGCCGACGAAAAGGGCGAATCGAGCACGAGAGCGGCAGCTTCATGCGTCGCCGCGAGGGCGATCGCGACGCCCGTGCCGAGCGATTCGCCCATCAAAACGATACGATCGCCGTCATATCCGCGTGCACGCGCTTCCAGATAGGCGGTCTCGCCATCCTCCATCAGGCCCTTTTGCGTCGGTGTGCCACTTGAGCCGCCATAGCCA
>VDMG01000160.1:5864-6314 GCA_006514895.1 Beijerinckiaceae bacterium | reverse complement strand
CATCAGGTCGTACTGATCGACCGGCGGGGCGTCGGCCGGATCGTCGGCAAAGAGCACGCGCCAGCTCCCCGATGGCTGGATGACGCGCCGCGCTCGACGAGATTGAGACCGTCAGCGAGGAGCTGGAGGAGACGGCGTGAGCAGGCTTCCGAAACACTGGGAGGAGACGACAATCGGCCAAGTGGTGTGAAGCGGGCGATTTGCTCGGTCTTTCACAAAGCGCGGTGTCGCGACGGCATAAGGGTCGCCCCGCGAATGAGTCTGCCGAGCCGACACACCGACTTTGCCCCCGCATTGCCTTCGCCGCCTCACGTTTGATCCAAATAACACCCGGTGCCTGTACAATATCCCTCGCGGCTCAGCAGGAGATTGGCCGCCGTGTCCGCCTTGGCCATGCACGCAAACGGCAGCGGGAGAAACAGGCCCGCGCGGCTGCCGAGGCTTGGCTCC
>VDMG01000160.1:0-5854 GCA_006514895.1 Beijerinckiaceae bacterium | reverse complement strand
GTCCGTGCAAGGACAAGCCCACGCCATAATCTTCTCTCGATTTCCCCTGTTCGCGGAGATACGCTCCGCCATCATGCTGCGTTAAGCTATTGATATTGCTGCGGCTTGTGTTCGAGGCAAGGGTTGTGCCCTATTTTTTGCCCTAGTACCACAAGGATTTCAAATGCCTGACTACCTTCAATGCACACGGCAACCCCGCGACAGTCGATAGTGCGAGGCAAGCATCCCGCAGGAGGCGTGCGCTTATACTCTGCGATACTCGACCAAGATCATAGCCCTCAAAAACGGAAGCGCAACGCTTGTGCAAATGTTGCGCTGGGCAGGGAAAGAGTCCGAGAAATCTGTCACTTAAGCCGAGAACAGGATATCAGGAAATGAAGTCGTGGACCCGCTGCTGGAGCTTGGCACGACTCAGGCTCATTCAAGAGGCTCTTCTCGACAACATACGAACAAATTCCAGGGGGTTGCCTCCATATGCCTACAGATCGTGCCTGAAAACCATCCTAGATTTAAGTCATTAAGGAGGACCCGCGACATGAAACACATCCTAGCCCTCACCCTCGCCCTGGCCGCTTCACCGGCCGCTGCGGACCCATACGAACAAACCCTTCGGCAACAGTACGCGGAGCTGCAACGACAATACGTGGCGGCATCCACTGCCGCAGCGCAAGCGGCCCGTGCAGGATATAGGGATGCTTCCATGATTTATTATCAACGCGCAGATCATCGAGCAGCGGGAATGGGAGCTTAACAAGCTGGGGTTGGAACAAATGAGGCAGTCTAGGTGAACGGGAATGAATTGATCGGCGTCAATGTCGTCTTTCATTCGCCGCGCAACGTCGCTTATCGCGCACTTAATCCAAACGAAATCGGCCTGGTGGAGCGCGTTCTCGTTCCTGCTCATGCGCGCTCCTTTCGCTTCTTCTCCATGTTCCCGAAAGAAGTCCATTCGGCCGGCCTTGCTCGCCGCATCGCCCGCCGAATATCAAATGTGCAACGGCGCGTTCCAAGCAGGTCATGAGCGGGATCAATGCAATGCCTCGCACCGCGCCGAGATACAAGCCCGTGTGAAACACCAAAAGGGCAAGGGCGGTGTGGCAGCCGCCAAGACCAGGAGCAGCCGAAGGCAAGAATATAAAAGTTCAATAACACCGGTATCTTACGCAAGCAATAATGAGGCTGGGATATCCTCCCTGCCATGATCTCAAATCGACAGCTTCGCGCCGCACGGGCGGGCAGACCGCATATGTTGCCGAGGTCGGGGAAGAATTCATTACTGACTACGACCGCCGGGACAGCCGTTTGCGTGTCATCTACGACAACGGAACCGAGAGTGACGTTCTGCTGCGATCGCTCCAACTTGTACAAGGATGAGGTGGGCCGACGCATTACGACCCCCTCGGCAGGGCCGCTCTTTGGCGATATCCCCGACGACGATGACCTGGAAAGCGGCACCATCTATGTCCTTAGCAGCAAATCGGATCACCCCGATATTGCGGCTCATCGAGAGTTACAACATCAACCGTTCCAGGCTGGAAAATCTCCTTCATCGCGTCTTTTCGGCCGCCCGCCTTGATTTGATGATCGAGGATCGCTTCGGTCAGCCGGTCAAGCCCAAAGAATGGTTTTTGGTCCCGCTCGTTGTGATCGATGAGGTAGTCGATAAAATTCGGGACGGATCCATCATCGAGTTCGAATACGATCCACCAACCGCTTCTCTCAGGAAAACGACTGTTGCCCCATGTTCCCCCTTCGTTAAGAGGGCTATGGCGTAGGCCTCACGCACAGTGCCGATCGGAACGGAACGGCCAGGATTACGATGTCGGACGGCCGGGCGGAGCGGCGCTAGGACGCTGTCTAGGATGCTGCCCTCGGCCTGCGGAACATTGCAGTATTATTCAATACGTTAAGCGACAAAAGCGGAAGACTTCCGCGATTATCCTCGAAGATCG
This sequence comes from Beijerinckiaceae bacterium, assembly GCA_006514895.1. Classification (GTDB taxonomy): domain Bacteria; phylum Pseudomonadota; class Alphaproteobacteria; order Rhizobiales; family Beijerinckiaceae; genus Methylocapsa. The sequence goes on along the minus strand of VDMG01000160.1, from coordinate 3,902 downwards.
GGTCGCCAATCATTCTCGTAATGACGGCACGGATCCTTACACCCGTACCATTGCATAGAACTGCGTCCCCTCACGCGCAACACCGGGCAATATGTGGCAAAAACGCCACACACATGATTTTAATACCAAATATCGTTGATCATGATTGATAAACCCAGTCTCGGGTTCCGGTAGTAATGACTTTCCGGGGCATGTCGATGAACTTGTTCCCTGAAAGCAGCAGTTGTCTTATCAAATAAAAAATAGAAAGCGTACTTAGCTAGCCTAGACAAATATATCGCCACTTTTTCATCATATATTCCATGATAGTTTTGTCTTGCTCAGCCAATTAAGCACCACAATGCCTCATCATGGAGTGTGAATATTGAAGAATATTATCATAGGGGTTCTTGCGTTTCTCGGTTCTTGCGCTGCCGCGCAAGCTCAAAGCTGGACAGGCAAGGCTTCCTATTACGGCGGACGCGGCCATATGACCTGCGCGCACCGGTCGCTTCCGTTTGGAACTCATGTCCGCGTAACCAACCTCTCCAACAACCGCTCGGCTGCGCTGGTGGTCGATGACCGCGGGCCTTTCATCAAGGGAAGAGTTATCGATACCTCGGTGAGCGCCGCCGACGTTCTCGGTTTTCGCCATGCGGGTTTGGCGCAAGTCATGGCCGAGACAGTCACGGATTAGGGCATTTTCAAGCGAAGTGGATACCGGTTCACGTCAAGAAAATGCGATAGAACAAAGATCTAGAGCCCTTTCTGAGTCCGCGGAATCTGAAAGCGCTCTAGGCCCGCTGGACCCTGCCTTCGCACCGGAAACTTCCAATAAGATCCCGGCGCCGTAGAAACCTCGCGCGCCGGAATTCACAGTGCCAGCGGCCCGAGATCGCCGACAACGGCGGTTCCTGGCAACAGTCCCCGCGCGCGCGCCGCGATCTTGTATTCGCTCCCGTCGCCAAAAATCTCGAAAAGGTGGTATCCGGCGCGGTGATGCGGTTCGCCGCGAAGAACAGACGCCGAAGGCACGCCGACCACCGGCACGAGACCGCGCGGACCTTCCATTCGAGTCAGGCAAAGCTTATGGCTATGGCCGTGGACGATAAGCTCCGCGCCCGCACGGTGGATCACGGACGCGAAACCGCGTACGTCGACGAGGCCGCGCCCAAGGTGCGCGGCGGAGGTTTCGGGCGGATGGTGCAGCATGACGACGCGGACGAGACCGCGCCGGGCGGCTTCAACGAGAAGCTTTCCGGCGGCATGCAATTGGCTCCTGCCCAAATATCCAGAAGCAATGAACAAGGGGGTGGGAACTCCCGACGACAAGCCGATCAAGGCAACATCGCCGCGAACCCGTAGATAAGGGAATGGCTCGCCGCCGCGCGTCTCGCCTGTTGTCCAGGGCGTGAAGATGCGGGCGAGATCGGGCAAGGAGCCGCGCACATAGGCATCGTGATTGCCGGGCACGAAACTGACATCCTCGGGCGGGCCCAAAGTTTCCAGCCATTCGCGGGCGAGCTGGAACTCAGCCGGAAGACCAATGTTCGTGATGTCCCCCGTCACCGCGACGTGGCTTGGATGATGGGCCTTCATATCCGCGACGATTTGCGCGAGCACCCCCATGTCGTGGACGCGGGAGCGGGAGCGTGTCCAGTTCAAATAGCCGGTGACACGTTTGCCAAGGAGTTCGCGCCGGCGCGGGCGCGGCAAGGGTCCGAGATGCGTGTCGGACAAATGGGCAAGAAGGAATTTCACGCGGCCAATTTGCTGCTCCTCGACAGCGCGTCAAGCGGCTCCGTCGAGAATACCCAAAGCAAATACAAGGCAAGTACAATGCCGCCATCAAAGCCGATTTGCAATACGGCTTAAAGGAAAGGTGCCGGGACATTTTTTTTGCGCCGGCATGGGGGCGCTAAAGGTTCGGCGAACACGCCGTCTCCGGGAATACCGCTAGAGGCCCATAAGAGATTCGGCCAGGAATCCGGTCAATAACAAGACAGCAATCCACAAGACCACCGATTTCAGTCATAACGCCTTGAGTGGCGCCAAGCGGGACAGTCGAGTCGCGCCCAGCGGCCATGAGCATCCGCGGTAAACATGAATTGACTCGCACCGCTCAAGCATTTGTCTAAATTCGGCAAACATAGGCCTATACTCCATACCGATGGCCCGCTCATGGCTTTAACCAATCGTTCGAAAGTCGCCGCCTGTGCCCGCGCCGCGGCAATTGTTCTTGTTTGCGGTAATCTTGGAGCCGGGCCGCTTACCTCCAGCAAAGTCAATTACGTCATTGAGCTTTTCACCAGCCAAGGCTGCTCCTTTTGTCCGCGCGCGGACCATTTTCTTGCGGCGATCGCGCGTGAGCCCGATGTTGTCGCTGTGTCCTTTCCGGTCGATTACTGGGACTATATCGGCTGGCAGGATACACTCGCGTCCCCGGCCTTCACGGCGCGCCAGAAAGCCTATGCGGCGGCGCTTGGCGAGGGGCATGTCTATACCCCGCAAGTCATTGTAAACGGGTTGGCCAGTGCGGCTGGCGGTGACCGGATTGAAATCGAGCAGGCAATTAAGACGACCACGGGGGTCGATGGCGCGCTGACCGTACCTTTGCGTCTTTCCGAAGCCGGTGGCCATTATGTGGTCGAGGTCGCCGAAGGCGGCGGCGGCCCGGCCGGTGTTTTCGCGCTGCGGGTCGCGCGCGCCAGCACAGTTCATATCCAGCGCGGCGAGAATGCCGGCCGCGTCATCACTTATACGAATGTCGTCCGCGCGATCGATAAGCTTGGCGACTGGACCGGCCAGACTGCAACCTTCGACATGCCGGGCACGGCCCCGGACGGCGAAGGCTTTGTCGTGCTGGTGCAAAAAGGCACGCCGGAGCGCCCAGGTGCCATTCTCGCGGCGGCAAAAACCGAGGGGCTTTGAGACGAACGGCCGCGAGAAGCGGCCATTGGCGCCACCGCAGGGGGCGGGACCGCTGAAACCCTCTCCAATGCCGCTGATAGCCCTTCCAAATTTCCGCGACCGGCCGCTTCGGTGGCTTCCACCCGCCGCGCTCACGGCTTATAGAGGAGGGCAGCTTCCTTTTTTTGCCAATGCGCCAGGAGTATCGACGCGCCATGTCTCGCTCAAATCTTCGCGGCTTCTTCGCCGTCTTATCCCTCGCCTTAGGGGCCGCGCTCGTTTGCACTGGCCAGGCCTCTTCCAAGAGCAAGCCTAAAGCGGCAAAGCCGGCGGCGGCCGCGAGCGAAGACACGAAAAGCGGGGGCAAGCCTTCGCAATTGGCCAGTTACGGCGACTGGGGGGTTTTTGTCGCGCAGGGCGAGAAGTCCAAGACCTGCTACGCGCTGGCAACGCCGAAGGAGAGGGCTCCCGCTGGATTAAAACGCGACCCAGCCTATGTGTTCATCTCCAGCCGGCCAGGCGAGAATGTGCGGGAGGAGACTTCCATCATCATGGGGTTTCCGGTGAAGGAGGGGAGCGCCGCGCGAGCGGAGATAGGCGGAACCGGCTTCGATCTTGTTGCCAAGGGACCCAATGCCTGGATCAAGAATCAAGCCGAGGAGCCGCAATTCGTCGAAGCCTTGAAAAAGGGCTCGAAACTCATCGTCAAGGCACCGTCGCTGAAAGGGCATGTGACAACCGACAGCTATTCTCTAGCCGGTCTTTCACAAGCTCTCGACAGAGTTGAAAAGGAATGCCCTTGAGACGCGGCTTGCCCTCAAGACCAGAACGGCTTGACGGCGCCTCATCGCAAGTGCCCAGTTGGAGCCGTAACGAATAGCGGCCATGGCTGCCGACGATGGGCACGATAAAACTGCGCCCACCCTAGTGTCCTGGCTCGCAAATATCGACTAATATTTGCTTTGCAACTTGATTGTCCGTTTTTTGGATATGAACTTACCGGCGTCAGCCGG
>VDMG01000049.1 GCA_006514895.1 Beijerinckiaceae bacterium | reverse complement strand
GAACCCGTGCGCCGTCGACTCAATCCCCATACGCCGCAACGCCATCAGAAAAACCATGTTGGAAAGGGGCTTTTTAGCAGAACGGCCGGGAAAAATAAACTCCGAGTCGCCAGCCAGGGTCTTGCAGCGATGAAGAACTTCGAGCGCCCGATCGGCGAGCGGGACCTTATAAAGCCGCTTGGCCTTCATCCGATCGGCAGGAATCGTCCAGGTTTTGGAGTCTATATCGATTTCATCCCATGTCGCGCCAAGGGCTTCGCTCGTACGGGTCGCGGTCAAGATTAAAAACTCGAAGGCGAGGCGCGTCGTTTCGGTGACATCGCTAGCCCGCAACTTCACAATGAAATCGGGAACGTCGGCAAAGTCCAGGGCCGCATAATGTTCATCACCATTGGCCTGCTTTGGCAAGCCTTTCGAAACGCCGTCGACGGGATTATCTCCGGTCCGAAACCCAGCCGCCTTCGCCCAATCGAGGACTGTGCCGATCCTCTGCCGGACCCGTCGCGCCGTCTCAGGCTTTATGAGCCAAATCGGCGAGAGAACCTTGAGGACATCAGAGGTTTCTATTTTATCGACCGGCTGGTTTCCGAGAATGGGAAACACATATTGGGAAAGCGTGTTGATCCATTGTGCGCCGTGCTTGAGATTTTTCCAGGTCGGCAAGTGCTCGGCGTGAACGGATCGCGCCGCCTGCTCAAAGGTTGGAATGACCATTCTCTGTTTGCGGCGCTCTGCCAGCGGATCGCCGCCCTCCCGAGCGATCTTACGGAAGGCGAGCCCTGTCTCCCTCGCTTCAGCCAAGGTCACGAGCTTGCAGCCGCCTAAGCCAATGTCGCGGCGTTTGCCCTGAACGATCGTTCGCAACATCCATCGCTTTGCGCCAGACGGTTCGACGATTAGATAAAGACCATTGCCGTCGGCATAGCGCCCCGGCTCCGTAATGGACCGGACCCGGACCGCGGAAAGCGCTCTATCCGGATGTTTGCCCTTTGTCATCGCCAGCACCCCACAATATACTCCACATATTATGGGGGATGTGGCTGGACTTCAAGTGACCTTTTCGGATATGTCTATTTTATAGCATATTGAAAACAATTGATTTAATGGACGACGTCGGATCGCCGTGGTCTCTATATAGGCGGACGGCTGTTCCGCCGCGCGGGAGGGGGCGGACGCCACAAATGCGAGAAGGAATGAGAGGAAAATGGGGCACCGCGATGGTGCCTTTTCTCATCACCCCTTCAGCCGCCGGCAGACAAACTCCAGCTGGTCGAGAGTCTTGTAGCGCAGGCTTAATTCTCCCGCCTCGCCTTCCCTTTGGGTGATCACCGCCTCGATCCCCAGCGCGTCCCGCAAGCTCTTTTCGAGCGCCCGGGTGTCGGCGGTTTTTTCAGGAACGTCGCGTTTGCGCGGGCCCTGCCCTTTCGCGCGATCCGTTTCCGGCGCGGCTTCCAGCATCTGCTCGGCATCGCGCACCGACAGGCCTTTCGCGACAATTTTTTCGGCGAGCGCGTCGGGCTCGGCGGTGGACAGCAAAAGCCGCGCATGCCCCGCCGAGAGTTTTCCCTCATGCAGCAGGAGTTTTGTATGTTCGGGGAGTTTTAGAAGCCGCAAACTGTTTGCGACATGGCTGCGGCTCTTGCCGATGACTTTGGCAAGATCGGTCTGCGAATAGTTGAATTCATCGAGGAGCTGTTCATAGCCCGCCGCTTCCTCGAGCGGGTTAAGGTCGCTGCGCTGGACGTTTTCGATGATCGCGAGTTCAAGCGCCTGACGGTCGTCGGCCTCGACGCTGATAATCGGCACCTCATGCAGTCCGGCGCGCTGCGCCGCCCGCCAGCGGCGCTCTCCGGCGACGATCTCGAACATGCCCGCAAGACCCGGCACGGGCCGCGCGAGAAGCGGCTGGATAATGCCCTTCTCCTTGATCGAGGCGGTCAGCTCGGCGAGTTCCTCTTCGCCGAAATTCCGGCGGGGGTTGCGGCGATTGGGGCGCAGAAACTCGACCGGGATTTTTTTCGGGGAACGAGGGGGCTGCGGTGCGCCTTGCGGATTTGCCTCGGCGCCGCCGAGGAGGGCGGCGAGACCGCGCCCGAGCCGCGGCCGTGCTTCTTCTGTGGATTTACTTGATTTCATCGTCAGCTTCCCAATCTCGAAACAGGTAATATTGCCCCAGAAGGCGTTATTTATATTATCTATATAACGTAATGGCCGCCGCTCCGCTTAGGCCGCGCGGTGGAGACGCTCGCGCTGGATCACCTCCGAGGCGAGTTTCAGATAGGCTTGGCTGCCGCTGCATTTAAGGTCGTAGAGCAGCACCGGCTTGCCATGCGATGGCGCTTCGGACACCCGGACATTGCGCGGGATGACCGTTTCATAGACCTTGTCGCCCATAAACCCCCGCACATCCGCGACGACTTGCCCGGCGAGCGTGTTGCGCGAATCGAACATTGTCAGAACGATGCCATGGATGGTCAGCCCGGGATTGAGGGTGTTCCTGACCTGTTCTACCGTGCTCAAAAGCTGCGACAGGCCCTCGAGCGCGAAAAACTCGCATTGGAGCGGCACCAGCACGCTATGCGCGGCGGCCATTGCGTTCATGGTCAAAAGATTGAGGGAAGGCGGGCAATCGACAAGCACATAAGTGAAACTCTCTCCGGCGGCCATGCCGCTCTGATCTTCGGCGAGACGATCGAGCGCTTGCTTGAGGCAAAAAGCGCGGTCCGGGCGCGCCGCGATTTCGATTTCGAGACCGGCGAGATCGAGCGTTGAAGGGGCGATGGAGAGGCGGGGAACACCGGTGTCGCGCAAGATCGTACTGAGACTTTCTTCCCCATTCAAGACATCGTAAGTCGAGACTGCGCGGCTCTCGCGGTCTATGCCAAGGCCGGTCGAGGCATTGCCTTGCGGATCGAGATCGATGATGAGCACCCGCTCCCCCATCGCGGCGAGCGCGGTCCCGAGATTGATGGCGGTCGTGGTCTTGCCGACGCCGCCTTTTTGATTGGCAAGCACAAGCACACGCATGGCGTCGGGCACTTTTTTCTCCTCTAAAACCCGGCATCTCATTTGCGTCGCGGGAAACGATGTCCTCGGGTGCCGCGCCGGAGCTGCTGATCTTGCGTCAGAACCTTGCTCAGCTCCTTAGCCAAAATACCCAAGGGCCAGAACGGCGCCGAAGATACCATAGGCCCAATACTTATCCTGCTTGGAGTATTTTTCTGTAAAGATAATAGAAATCGCCGCAGCTGAAATAACACCAGATAGTGTTATGCGCGGAAGATAATAAAGCACAGTGAACCTTGGCAAGTTGACCGGACCAGGAGGCACCAGCGCCAGATCGGGCTAAAAAGAGGGCTATAGACAAGGAGCGCCACGGAACCAACCGCAAATAGGGCTAATCCGATAGCTCCGGGTTTCATTTTTGGTCCATCCCCCAGCTCGCGCGCCGCTTGACAAGCACCAGCCGCGCCGTGGAACAGGTTTGGCTCTCGATCGTCGTGATGAAATATTTACCGGCGGTTAATGAGTCGGTCAATTCCGCTTCGAATTGTTTCCCCTTGGAAAAAACACCGACGGCGCCTCTTTCGATGAATTTTTCCGCGTAGCCGAGGAGGGCGTCGAGCGGCGCCAGGGCGCGCGCGCCGACTGCGTCGATTGGCTTGTCGAGAGCGGGCAAAATCTCCTCCAGCCTGCCGCAATGAATGAGCGCGGGCGCCGCCGTTTCCCGCGCGACCGTTCGCAGAAAGGCACATTTACGCTGATCAGACTCGATGAGATGGACTCTTGTGTCCGGTTCGTCGGCATATTTGATCGCGGTGACGAGCCCAGGAAAACCCGCGCCAGAACCGAGGTCCAGCCATCGCCGCGCTTCGGATACCGCCTGCGACACCTGCAGCGAATCGGCGAAATGCCTGACCCAAAGATCGTCAAGGGTCGATTTGCCGACCAAATTGACCGCGCGCTGCCATTTTTCGAGGAGCGTGGCGTAGATTTCCAAGCGCCGCAGCATCTCTTCCGGCAGCTCCGCGAGGAGAGGGTGGGCGGCGCGTTGCGCGGCAAGACTCAAGAGTGCGATCCGGCGCGGCGAAGTTTCGAGGCCAAAAGGGTCATGGCGGCGGCCGTCATTCCCTCAATTCGCCCGGCCTGCCCCATGCTGCGCGGGCGAATCGATTCGAGCCGCGCCCGGATCTCGCTCGAGAGGCCGGGCAAGGCCGCGTAATCGACATTGTCCGGGATCACCAGCGCCTCGTCGCGGCGGAAGGCTTCGATGTCTTTTGTCTGGCGGTCGAGATAGACGGCATATTTGGCATCGATTTCGATTTGCGCTGCGGTTTTTGGCGCGATCTCGCCAAGCTCCGGCCAAATCGCCCGCAGGCTTTGAATACAGACCTCCGGCAAGGCCAAAAGATCGAAAGCGGTGCGGCGAATGCCGTCGCAATTGACCTTAAGCCCGTGCCGCGCCGCCTCGTTCGGGGTCAGGCTCAAACTCTCCAAAAGCGCGCACGCGGAAAAAAGCGCCGCTTCCTTCAAGCCGAATTGCCGTGCCCGCGCCGCGCCAACACAGCCGAGAGCGATACCCCGGGCGGTCAACCGCTGATCGGCATTGTCGGCGCGCAGCGAGAGACGATATTCGGCGCGCGAGGTGAACATGCGATAGGGCTCGCTCACGCCCTTCATCACCAAATCGTCGATCATGACGCCAAGATAGGCATCTGCGCGGCTGAAGGTGATGGTCTCCCCGCCTCCGGCCCGCAAGGCGGCATTGAGCCCCGCAACGAGGCCTTGCGCGCCCGCCTCCTCATAGCCGGTGGTGCCATTGATCTGCCCGGCGAGAAAGAGCCCCTGGATTTTCTTCGTCTCAAGGCTTGGGCGCAGGGCGCGGGGATCGATGAAATCATATTCGATCGCATAGCCTGGCCGCAGGATCCTGGCTTTGGAGAGACCGGGAATGGTGCGGACAAAGGCGAGCTGGATCTCCTCCGGCAGGGCGGTCGATATGCCGTTTGGATAGACGGTGGGGTCGTCGAGCCCTTCCGGTTCGAGAAAAATTTGATGCGTCTCGCGCTCCTTGAAGCGCACGATCTTATCCTCGATCGAGGGGCAATAGCGCGGCCCAAGGCCGGAGATTGCGCCGGAATAGACCGGCGACTGGCCAAGATTCCCGGCGATGATGGCATGGCCTTCGGGTGTCGTATGGGTGATGAAGCAATCGGCCTGCTGCGTGCGGATTGCCTCGGTCAAAAAGGAGAAAGGCTCGGGCTCGGGATCGCCGCTCTGGCGTTCCAGCATGGTCCAATCGATCGTCGCGCCATCGAGCCGCGGCGGCGTTCCGGTCTTCAGACGCCCAAGGCCAAGGTTTAGCGCCTGCAGCCTTTCGCCAAGGCGGATGGCGGGGTTTTCCCCCATGCGGCCAGCCGGGAAACTCTTCGTGCCGATATGAATCATGCCGCGCAAAAAGGTCCCGGTCGTAAGCACGAGCGCGCCGCAGCGGATTTTTTCCCCAGTGGCGGTCAGAATTCCTTCGACGCACCCGTCCTTCAAGAGAATATCGGCGGCCTCGGCTTCGATCACGTTGAGATTTTCGATTTCACCGATGGCTGATTGCATGGCTTGCCGGTAGAGCTTGCGGTCGGCCTGCGCCCTTGGGCCGCGCACGGCGGGGCCTTTGGCGCGGTTGAGGACGCGGAACTGAATGCCCGCCTTGTCGGTGACGCTTCCCATCAGTCCATCGAGCGCGTCGATCTCGCGCACGAGATGGCCCTTGCCGAGCCCGCCGATGGCCGGATTGCAGGACATGGTGCCGATGGTTGCGAAGGACAGCGTGACGAGGGCGGTTTTTGCGCCCATGCGCGCGGCGGCGGCCGCCGCCTCGCAACCGGCATGGCCGCCACCGACTACGATCACATCAAACCCGACCGTCATCTCCTGGTCTCCCGGCGCATTGTTTTAGAACGACTCTAAAAATGTTTCACGTGAAACATTTTTTTTCTCAGGCCCGGTCGCGAGTCATTCCAGACGCGTCAAACGATCGCGCGCCTTAGCATGGAGCGCGCGCCGGACAAAGCCGCTGACCCAGCGGCCTAATTGAGCGCATGAAGTTGCTCCAAATTTTCGAGGCACGCGGAGCGGGAGGCTCCCGATGTGCGATGCGTCACATTCAATACAACTCAAACCAACTAAAAGGTACTGACATTTCGAGCACCTAACAATTTCCCCCATTGTCAGGCCGCTTCCTGGCAGCGGGGTTTGTTCAGGAAGGCGCCGCTATTTTAGGACTCCTCTAAAAACGTTTCACGTAAAACATTTTTGACCGCGCCCCTAAGC
>VDMG01000176.1 GCA_006514895.1 Beijerinckiaceae bacterium | reverse complement strand
CTTTGGCCTTCTCGAGCGCGGCGAGCTGGCTCTCGGTGAGGATGAAGCGTTCCTGCGCCATCTTCGCCTCGAGCGCCTTCAATCGGTGTTTCATAGTTGTGAGGTCGTGCCGGCTCCAGATAGAGCGGACGCCGAACGGCGAGACGGTCATCCCTCGTTTCCAAAGCTCGTTCGAGATGCGAACTTGGCCCCAGGCGGGCTGTTCGATGGCGATGGCAACGACGGCGTCCTCGATCTCTGGCGCCACACGGTTCTTCAGGATGGGCTTGCGCCGCGAGATCTCCTGCAGGGCAAGTTCGCCGCCTTTGTCGTAAAGCTCCTTGAACCGGTAGAAGCTGTCGCGGCTGTCGCCCATCATCTTACAGGCTTGGCTGACATTGCCGAGCTGTTTTGCCAATTCGAGCACGCCAACCTTGGCGCGGATGATTTTCTGATCCTTGGTCATTCCGGTGTCCTCTGGAAAAGCCATGGCGGGGGCTGCGCAACCCCGACCAGCTCCGCCCCCGCCATGGCTCAATTCGAGGCCTTTTGACCATCCCCCACGAAAACCCAGGCGCCGTGCGCCAACTTTTGATGCGTCATTGAATTCTCCCTGTTTCTGTTGAAGCCGGCGGGCGGTCAATTTTAGCTCGATCAAGGCCGCCGCCTGCGCCTCGTCTCTCTCGTTCGGGCGACGAGCGCCAGTCCTTCAAGTGGTGAGCGCGAAGGCTGAAAACGTGAGGCTCATCGCGGTCTTCGCCGAAGGCGCGCCACCTTGCCCTTCAAAACGGAGCGTCCTGTCCGCCGAAGTGCGCACTATCTCCGGGTGGAGACGAGGTTTTGACTGCCCGATATTTGCGCGAGCCTCTGGTATTTGAAACCAGGAATAGTATTCTTCCTCCAAACCAGCTGAGCGACGGACGGGGCTTTGAGGCGATGGCGGGTGAGCTTCGGTTGAGACTGGGGGTGCACAACCTTTCGGACGGTCAGGTCACGGCATTCAGAGATGCCTATCGTCAGATGATGCAGATCAGTGACAACCGCGGCTATCAATTCTTCGCGGGATTACATGGCGTTCCAAGCTGATATTGCTGGCATCATCAGCAGAACGCACACTCGGCGCAGCAAATGCAGCTTTTTCTGCCCTGGCATCGCGCTTATCTTTACAATTTCGAAATGGCGATGCGCGATCGCGTTCCGGGAGTGACACTGCCATGGTGGGATTGGACGCTACGCCCGCCACGGCAAAGCGGAATTCCGAGTGTCTTTGCCGTGCCGAAGGCAGGCAATCAGCCCAACCCGCTCGCCACGTTTCGGATCAATCTGCCAAATACCAATCCTTCCTTGGTGCGTAATACCAAGCGTCATCCGGGCGTTCCCGACGATTTGCCTACACAGAGCCAGGTGGATGATGTGCTGTCACGGACCGACTGGAATGATTTTACCGACGCTATCGAAGATGTGCATGATGCGTGCACGGTTGGGTTTCGGGCGACATGGGAGTGGTTGGCACCGCGGCTTTCGATCCTATATTCTGGTCACATCATGCGATGATTGATCGCATCTGGTGGCTTTGGCAGGTACGGAATGGCTCCGGTAATATTTCTACGAACCTTCTCGACACAGTTTTGGCGCCATTCAATTTCCGGGTACGGATGTCTTGAACGTCAACGATTTGGGTTATGACTATGCCGCCGCACAGGCCATTGCTTCAGCAGGAGGTACAAGCTGATGGCGAAAAAACCGCGCAAACCGCCGGCCACGGCAGTGCCGGCTCCCCAACGTCGTCACTCTCTCGCTGCGCCGACACGCGGGAAAGGTCCAGCACGAACATTTACGTCGCGGCCGGTGCGGGTTGAATTCGCGGCCCCGGAACATCGGTTCGTGCGCGCTGACATCGAGATTAGCGGAATCTTTCACGGTGAGGCCTCCTACGAGGGACGCATCTTTCTGAACAATCCCAAGGCGGATGCGGAAACGCCGAAGGATTTGGCGCACGGGTATGCTGGATCGTTCCACATCTTCGGGCATGGCGGGTGCCTGGGCGATGTTGGCCATTGCGAGGTGAGCCAACATAACCGGGAGTCCTATGATTTCCGGTCGCCGCATCCCCTTACTCCGGCCAAAAAACGCGTGACCGTAACCACGGCTTTGCGCGAGATCGCGAAGAGCAGCAAGACAGCGACCATTACGGTCGTGCCTGTCGTTACTGCAGTCAACGAACTTTGCGATGCCGAAAATGTTTTTCGGTGCGAGAATATCCAATTTGTGACCTATAATTGATCAGGTCGGCTGTGTGGTCCGCATAACGAAGCGCTTCACAGCCTCATTCCTTAAATGCCCGCTCCAGGTTCTTGGCGCCCGCGTAGGCTTTTTCTTGAGCGGCGTCGATGCGGGCCGAGGTCAAGTCGGTCCCGCTGAAATTGGTGTGATCGAGGATCGCGCCGCGAAAATCGGCGCCGCCCGCTTCTGCCTCAGCGAGCGAGGCGCCTTTCAGATCGGCGCCGGGAAATTTCGCGAATTGCAGATCGGTCAGAGCAAGATTGGCGTCTTCGAAATCGGCCCCGGCGGCATCCGCGGATTTCAACACGCCGCGCATCAGACCCATCGATTGATTCTTCATGTCGGCGGCAAGATCGGCCCCCGCAAATTTGGTGTTGCGCAGACTGGCACCGGATAGATCGGCGGTGATCCGCGCGCCCGAAAGATCGGCGCCGTCGAATTTCGCCTCCTGCATCTGGCTCGCGAAAAGATTGGCATTTTTCAAGCTCGCGCCCGAGAAATCCGCCGCCATGGCCCAGACCTGATCGAGAACGGCGCCGTCGAGCGTGGCCCCCGAAAACTTGGCTCGATTGATCCTGGCGGCGCGGAAATTCGCGTTCGAAAAATCGAGCCCGGAAAGATCGAGCCCATTGAGGCTCTTGCCGGAGAAATCGGCGCGGCCATGCGCGGCCGTTAGGCTTGCCTCTACCTCGGCCCGCGTCATCTCGGCCGAAGCAAACATAGGGCTCGAAAGATCGACATGGCGCATCATGTCCTGCGTGTAAGCGGGCGGCGAGCAAAGGCAGGCCGCCGCGGCGAGGATTGTCCGCCTCCCGAAGCTTTGCATGACGGCACCCTCCCTCCCCATGTTCATCAAAATTAATTTTAATCGCGCAAGCATCGATTGAACCCATAAGCTTGGGCAATTTTTGGCGCCTGCCACCATATAACTGTTAGCACATAACCCTGCCATGCCGCGGCCGTCACGGGCGGCAGGTTGGGACATTGGCGATTGCACGATCCATATAGCCTGCTTTCAACTCGGTTTTGGACACATGACAAAAGAAAATGTTGAGCCGTTCCGTTCTCCGCCCACTGGTGACGCTCCTGCGACGTTCGCCCTTGCCATGCCGCGCGCGATTGACCGCAACCGCGTCGCGACGAGGCGCGAGCACGACCTTCTCGGCGAGGCGGAGGTTCCGGCGGATGCATATTGGGGCATTCATACGCTGCGCGCGGTCGAAAATTTCCCGATCACCGGTGTGCCGATTGGGCATTTTCCGGAACTCATCCGCGCCCTTGCCCTCGTCAAACAGGCGGCGGCGCGCGCCAACCGGCGGCTCAAGCAATTGCCAACTGGGAAGGCCGATGCAATCGACCATGCCTGCGCCCCCATCGCCAAGGACTGGCTCTACCTCGATCAATTCGTGGTCGACGCGGTGCAGGGCGGGGCCGGGACCTCGACCAATATGAACGCCAATGAAGTCGTCGCCAATCTCGCGCTGGAGTTCTTGGGCCACCAGCCCGGCGAATACCAATTTCTGCATCCGATTGACGACGTCAACATGGCCCAATCGACCAATGATGCCTATCCGACGGCACTCCGTCTTGCAGTGATCTTCGCGACAGCACCCCTGGCGCGGGCGCTGCAAGAGCTTGCCTATGCGTTCAAGGCCAAGGCGGTCGAATTCGCCGATGTGCTCAAGATCGGCCGCACCCAGTTGCAGGACGCGGTGCCTATGACGCTTGGCCAGGAGTTCGATGCTTTTCACACGACCGTGAAGGAGGACGTCGACCGCCTCCGCGAGGCCGCCGCCTTGTTCCGCAAGGTGAACCTCGGGGCAACCGCGATCGGCACCGGAATCACTGCCGATCCCCGCTACGCATCGCTTGCCGTGGAAGAGCTGGCGCGTGCCTCGGGCGAACCGATGGTGCTAGCCACCAATCTCATCGAGGCGACCTCCGACATGGGCGCTTTTGTTTTATTCTCCGGCGTGCTCAAGCGGATCGCCGTGAAACTTGCAAAAATTTGCAACGATCTGCGCCTGCTTTCCTCTGGCCCGCGCGCGGGTTTTGGCGAAATCCGCCTGCCGCCGGTCCAAGCCGGCTCCTCGATCCCGGAAAGGTCAATCCGGTGATCCCGGAGGTTGTGAGCCAGGTCGCTTATCTTGTCATCGGCCATGATCTCACGGTGACGCTGTGCGCCGAGGGCGGCCAGCTCCAGCTCAACGCCTTCGAGCCGACGATCGGCTTTTCCATCCTCAAATCCCTGCGGATGCTGACCGCCGCGGTCGACACTTTGACGCGGCGCTGCATCAATGGCATCGAGGCGGATCGCGAACGCTGCCTTGGCCTCGTCGAAAACTCGATTGGCCTCGTGACCGCGCTTGGCCCGGTGCTTGGCCACGAGACCTGCTCGCGCATCGCCCGCCGGGCTCTCGACGAGCGGCGCACGGTTGCGGACATCGTTCTCGAAGAACGATTATTGACCAAGGCGCGGCTCGACGAGCTGCTCCGGCTCGACACCATGACAAGACCTTCGCGGATCGTCATGGCGGCCGTGCCAATGCCGAAGAGTGCATAATCCGGCGGCGCGGTTATTCTGCGCCGGAGGGTTTCTGAAATTTCAATACGAACCGGTCGCTCTCGCCGATCGCCGTATATTTTTGCCTGTCCTGATCTTTCAGCCGGTAGGTCGGCGGCAAGGTCCACACACCTTCGGGATAGTCCTTGGTATCCTTGGGGTTGGCGTTGACCTCGGAAAAGCCAATTAATTTGAAGCCCGCCTGTTCGGCAAGCGCGATCGCATAATCTTGGCGGACATAGCCGCTCTTGGCCTGCGGGTCCTGCGGCTGATCGGGTCTGCCGCGATGGTCTTCGAGGCCCAAAATTCCGCCAGGCTTCAAGGCCGTATAGAACGCCCGGAAGGCTGCTTCCGCGGTGCCTGCGCGCATCCAATCATGCATGTTGCGGAATGTCAGCACGAAATCGGCGCTGCCGGACGGCGCGATTACCTGATCTCCGCCGTTGAATTCGGTGATGATCGTCTTGCCATAGAGCTCGGGGCTTGCGGCCATTCGCGCCTTGAGAGGCGCAATGTCCCGCTCACTGTCGCCGGAGGCGGTATAGAGGCCACGATCCTTCAGATAGGGCGCCAGAATTTCGGTCCAATAGCCAGCCTTGGCCGGCATGATCTCGACCACGTTCGAATCCGCTTTCACGCCGAAAAATGTGAGAACCTCCAAAGGATGCCGGTAACGGTCGCGCGCATTGTTGGCATCGCTCCTTTGGGGGCCATCGACGAGCGCGGCAAGGCTGGTGTCCGCCGCCTGCGCCGCGGCATTCAGAGGCTGGCAAAAACATAAGCCAAGCGCAAGGAGCGGCGCGGCGAGCGCCTTGAGCTTATATGCCGCCGATTTTTCCACCATTTTCAGATCGGTGAACATGCCTGCTCCCTTCGCTTATTGTGGATTTGGTCCGTGGCCCAAATGCCGCGGTTTGGCTGAACATTTTGGGTGATCGTCTCTTTGGAGTGCCTGTAACCCGTATAAGGGCTGAACTCAATGTCCCCTGCCGAAGGCAACTTCGATCGCAAAGGATCGTTGCGCGCCGGGCGGCGGCGGCGGGAAGGGAGCGGCGCGGTTGACCAGGGTCAGACTTTCGGCATCGAGATCGGCTTCGCCGCTCGACCGCAGCAGAACAACCGACGCCACGCCTCCGGATCGATCGAGAACAAACCCAACCGTAGCGACCCCTTTGGCGCGTTGAAGTGCGCGCTCGGGATAATGCTTCACACGCTCCAACATTCCGCCGACAATGAAGCGGTAGCGCATCGCTTCACCGCCGCTTTCGGCTGGCAAAGGGACGGCGGCGGCACGAAAAACGATCCGGGCCCGAATCGAAAGGCAACGCCAGCGAGCCTCCGGCCGCCAAGCGGTTTCCAACGCCGCGCGGCGCCATTTCCACTTGGCCGTCTCCATGCGCGGTTTCTTGGCCCGCACTGTCTTTGTGAGACGGCCGCCGCTCCCGATGCGCGGTTCGCGGAGGCTGGCGACGCGGCGGGCTTTGCCCCGGGACCAGCGCTGGACCGGGGCTTGTTCGCGGCCTTGGACTCCCAGTCAATTCCCGATTGTTGTTGCAATGCGGTACCTGTGATGTTGCGCTGCTTGTAGATGGCCTTGTCGTAATTGTACTGGGTTTTGCGGGT
>VDMG01000204.1 GCA_006514895.1 Beijerinckiaceae bacterium | reverse complement strand
CCCAGAGGCAAGGCAGAAACTTTCGAAACTCGCCGTCATATTCGCCAGCGCTTCGATCTTGACCGCTCTCGCAGGAATCGCGGTGGATGTGATAAGCCTGTTCATGGCGTTGCTTTCCTCTCGTGGAATCAGCACCCCGAGCCTACAAGCTCAAGGCGAGCAACGCCGCTCCTCCTATTTCAACAATCACCGGGACATGCCCTCCTCATTAATCGCATTTTCTTAGCGCGAACCGGTATCTGCTTCGCTTGAAAATGCTCTAGCGGCGCCAAAAGGCACCGGCGCCAAAGTGAGCCAGCGGCAACGCGATTGCAAGCGCAAAGCTTAGCCGGTCCGCAGCAAAATTAGTCTCAATTCAAAACCTCACGCGTCCCTAGAGCCGCTGGGACAATCACACATCTTTCACAAACGGAAGAGGAGCTTGATCTCGCATTCCTCTCCCTTGGCGCTGCGTTCGATGCGGTCGGCGTGGAGGCCGGACAGATAGCCGGTGAGGCCGCTGACAAAGCTCTGCTCCTCCACCATTTCCTTCTTTGGGCGGGCGTCCGGCAGCGTCGGCAAATTGCCCTTATAGCGCAGCGTCACCAAAATATCGAAGGTGTCGCTCCCCACTTGGATTTCCACGGGCCCGTTGGCGTTGGCCGCGGCATCTTCGATGGCCGTGTCGACCACCGAGCGCACCCGCGCGGCGTCCTGCGCTGGGACCTTCCAGTCCTTGGCTTGCCTCTCGAAGAACTCATCGAAGGACTGGGCCGTGGCGGGCTTTGAATCCGTCCCAAGACGCAATTGCCATGTGCCGAGCAAGAAGATGGCATTGAGTGGCACGGAAACGACCACTGCCATGGAAATGATCGAGCCTGTAAACTGCTGCGTCCAGCCAGGCAGGGACCGGTAGAAATCCGGGAAAACCGGCACGGTAATCGCCGCCAAGATTGCAAATCCGACAATGAGCGAGGCGCGCAGCGTGAAGGGCCGGCTGGCGACGATCTGGATGCCTGCAACCAGCATGAGGGCGCCGTTGAAGAACAGCGCCGCCGCCATCACCGGGCGGGGCATGTTCACGATGAGTCCCGCGAATTTCGGCAGATAGGACAAAAGCACCAGCGATGGCAAAAGGCGTCACGAATGAGGGTGCGAACGCATAGGACAAGAAGCTTGGGTCGGGGATCGCGAAAGAGGGCGCCGCCGCGTAATCGGTGAAGAAGCTCTGCGGAAAAATGTGAAACGCCGCCGTCGCGGCGTATCCGGCGAGAATTCCGATCAGTGAGCAGAACAGCTTGGGCTATCCCTTGGCCCAGACCGCGAGGCCGGTCATGGTTCCGAGGGCGAAGAAGGCGGTCGCGAACGATGCGCGGTTTTGTCGCTGTGCGCGGCAGCGTGCTGGAACAGCACGTCGGCGGCAATCTTTCCCAGTTCGAGTCCAACGGCGATGATGACAACTCCGGAAACGACGGCCGGAAACAGTTTTCGCGTCCGGTTGATGAGGGACGCCACCGCGATCTCACAGGCGCCTGCAAAGATCACCATGCCGCAGACGGCCGGCAAGCCGAACGCCGCGGCCGCCGCTATGCTCGACGGTAGATAGATGGCCGAGACGACGGCGGACAGAGATAGCCGAACCAACGGGTCCCAGCCGCAAACTTTGGAGAACGGTCATGAAAGCAACCGCAATCATGGCGAGGCCGATGGCACTTTGCGCGACGTGATGCGGCAATTTCGCGGCTTCGGCAACCAGCGCCACCATCACCAAATAAGGACAGATGACGGCGACGTGCTGGAACCCGAGAGCCAAGAGGTGCGGCCAGGGCGGTCTCTCGTCCAGCGCATAAACCAGTTCGCTCGGCCGTTCCGGCATGCCATTTCCTTTTGCAAGCCCGCCACTTCAATCACATGGGCTTTGGCACTGGTATCGTCTGATCACATGGAGTTCTGGCAGATGTTTGCAACGCCCGTGCGGCTAGGCGCAAGCCGTCACACATCCTTAAACGTAAATGGCGAGATGCTGCGCATCGTCTCATCGACGCTGAGCGGACGCAAGGCCGGAGGCGCCGCGCGCTGCGGGCAGGCGGGGCGGTCGCAGAGGCGGCAGTTGATGCCGATCGGCGTTGCGTCGAGCGCCGCGAAATCGAGTCGTTTCGCATAGACAAGCCGCCGTGCATATTTGATCTCGCAGCCGAGCCCGATCGCAAAGCGCGGCTCGATCGCGCCAAAGGGGGTGATCGAGCGGCGCACGGTGCGGCTGAGTGAAAACCATTGCGAACCGTCGGTGAGTTCGATCACCTGCGTCAAGATTTTGCCGGGCTCGGCAAACGTCGCGTGAACATTCCACAAAGGGCAGGTGCCGCCGGAATTGGCGAAGGGAAACCGGCTCGACGAAAACCGTTTCGAAACGTTTCCGGCGATATCCACGCGAATAAGGAAAAACGGGACACCGCGCGCGGTTGGCCGGGCAAGAGTCGTCAGGCGATGCGCCACCTGCTCGAAGCTTGCGCCAAAGCGCGCCGCCAGAAGCTCGACATCGTAGCTCGCAAGCTCGGCGGCGTCCTGGAAGCGGCCATAAGGCATCATCAGGGCACCGGCGAAATAATTGGCGAGCGTGACGCGAAGAAGACGGCGGCTCAAATCATCGTCCCCCGGTTCGAGCCGCGCGGAAATCCTGTTCAAAAGATCGCCGAATTGGCTCAAACCCAGCTGATAGGCCGCCTGAAAGGTCCGGCCCGGCCGCTCCACGGCTTCCGAAATCATCAATTGGCGGCGGTGATGATCGTACCAGCGCAACCGGTCGCCCATGACTTCGAGCGGCAAGACGCGCACGCGGATCCCATGGCGCGCCCGAAGATGTTCGCCAAGCGCGAAGAAAAGATCGTTGCCCGCGAGCGCCATCTCGGAAGCGAAACTCTCGGCGGCTTCTTCAAGCTCCGGGAAATGGTTGCGCGCCTCATGCAATATGGCGCGGATCCGGTCGATTGGACTTTCGCCGAGAACGGGCTCGGTGCGGTCGCGGTCGGTCCCGGCGGCAATGCCCAGCTCGGTCGCCTCCCTGGCCGCCTCATAGGCCCGGTAGAGCCGCGCCATCGCGGCGAGCAAAGCGGGGGAATTCTCGGCCGCGTCGCGCACCTCGGCGCGCGGAACGCCGGCCTCGCGAAACAACGGGTCGGCAAGAATTTGCTCGATTTCGGCGGCCGAATGCTCGCCTTCGACCTCCATGAAATCGCGCGGGTCGATTCCGTAGACGTCGGTGAGCTTAATCAAGACCTGGACCGTGATCGGCCGCTGGTTGCGCTCCATCAGGTTCAAATAGCTGGGCGAGACGTCAAGTTCGGCGGCCATGGCCGCCTGTGTCAGATGGCGGTCCCGGCGCAGCCGCTTGAGGCGGGGGCCGGCGAAGATTTTGCGGGGCGGCGTGGACATGGCGGTCCGATAATTTCTTTACACCCATACAAAGTTACAATGTAAGGATGTTACATAGCAACCTCAATTCGCCAACTAAAGATTGCGCTGACCTGATTTTCTTCGTTATGCCAGAGTTCAGCAGAAAATTTCCGCCCGGCTGTGGCGTTTTGTCAATCCCTGTGAATGCCGTGATTGGAGAGCGAAATGAGCAAAGCGATCAGCTTTGAAGGCGAGACAAGGCGCGCGCGATGACCTATCAAAGCCAGATCCCCCAGCGGGGGCAGACCAACGAATATCAAAGCCATATTGCCCAGGTGAAGCAGCTCATCAAAAGAAAGAACGGCACATGGGACGGCATCAACTCTGAGGCCGTGGCCCGGATGCGCCTGCAGAACCGTTTCCAGACGGGTCTCGATATCGCCAGATATACGGCCGCCATTATGCGCAAGGACATGGCGGCCTATGACGCCGACTCCGCCAATTACACCCAGTCGCTGGGCTGCTGGCATGGGTTTATTGCCCAGCAGAAGATGATCTCCGTCAAGAAGCATTTTGGCACGACCGACCGGCGGTATCTGTATCTGTCCGGTTGGATGGTTGCCGCGCTCCGGTCCGAATTCGGCCCCCTGCCGGACCAGTCGATGCACGAGAAGACCTCCGTGTCGGCGCTGATCGAAGAGCTTTACACCTTCCTGCGCCAGGCGGACGCCCGCGAGCTCGGCGGCATTTTCCGCGAGATCGACGCCGCGCGTAAGGCCGGCGACAGCGCGAAGGAACAGACGCTGCTGGCGGCTGTGGACAACTATCAGACCCATGTCGTGCCGATCATCGCCGACATCGATGCGGGCTTCGGCAATGCGGAAGCGACCTATCTGCTCGCCAAGAAGATGATCGAGGCGGGCGCCTGTGCGCTTCAGATCGAAAACCAGGTGTCTGACGAAAAGCAGTGCGGCCACCAGGACGGTAAGGTGACCGTGCCGCACGAAGTCTTCCTCGCGAAAGTGCGCGCCTGTCGCTACGCATTCCTTGAGCTCGGCGTGGAGGACGGCATTATCGTCACCCGCACGGACTCGCTGGGAGCCGGCCTCACCCAGCAGATCGCCGTGAGCCGCGAGCCGGGCGACCTCGGCGACCAGTACAACGCCTTCCTCGACTGCGAAGAAGTCGCGGCCGGCGAGGGCCGCAACGGCGACGTCATCATCAACCGCAACGGCAAGCTGCTGCGGCCAAAGCGCCTCGCCAGCAACCTCTATCAGTTCCGTTCCGGCACTGGAGCTGATCGTTGCGTGCTCGACTGCATCACCTCGCTGCAGAACGGGGCCGACCTGTTGTGGATCGAAACCGAAAAGCCCCACGTGGATCAGATCGCCAGCATGGTGGATCGCATTCGCGCGGTCATTCCTAACGCCAAGCTGGTGTACAATAATTCTCCGTCGTTCAACTGGACGCTGAATTTCCGCCAGCAGGTTTTTGACGCCTGGAAAACCGCCGGCAAGGATGTCTCCGCCTATGACCGCGCGGCCCTGATGAGCGTGGACTATGACGGCACGGATTTGGCCGCCGAAGCCGACGAGCGCATTCGCACCTTCCAAGCGGACGGGTCGAAGCGGGCTGGCATTTTCCACCACCTCATTACGCTTCCGACCTATCACACGGCGGCGTTGTCGACCGACAATCTTGCGAAAGAATATTTCGGTGCGCAGGGCATGCTTGGATATGTCCGCAACGTCCAGCGTCAGGAAATCCGCCAGGGCATCGCCTGCGTGAAGCACCAGAACATGGCGGGCTCCGACATGGGCGACGATCACAAGGAATATTTTGCTGGCGAGGCGGCCCTAAAGGCCGGCGGCTCTCACAACACGATGAACCAGTTCGGCTAAAATACCCACTCTTTTATTGAGACAGAAGACAGGGCGGCCCGGAGTGTGTTGCTTCGGGTCGCCATGCTATTTAGCGAACATTTGCGTCATGCGCCGCAGGCGTCCACTTCGAGGACCAGCTGGCCTCGGAAAAGAAGTGCGGCCATCTCGGCGGCAAGGTTTTGATCCCGACCTTGCAGCATGAGCGTAACCTCGCCGCGGCCGCCTCGCGGCCGACACCATGGGCGTGCCGACGATCATCGTCGCCCGCACCGACGCCGAATCCGCCCGCCTAATTTACCAGCGATGTGGACGAGCGCGACCGGCCCTTTATCGAGCCGAACGGCCAGACACCCGAAGGGTTTCTTCCGGCTGAAAGAAGGCACCGGGCTGCAGCATTGCATTGCCCGCGGTTTTGCTTTCGCCGAATTCGCCGATCTTGTGATGGGAGACCTCGCATCCCGACCTCAACGATGCGCGCGCCTTCGCCGAATGCGTCCAAAAGAAGTATCCCGGCAAGATGATGGCTTACAGTTGCTCGCCCTCGCTCAATCGCGATCGCGGCATGGTGGCGTACTCCGAACTCCAGCAGCGGGAGTTCGCTTCGGAAGCGCAGGGCTACTCGGCAACGCGCCATCAGCGCGAGGTCGGCACGGGCTATTTCGACGCGGTGACCGTCGCGGTCTCCGGCGGCGGTGCTTCGACGACTGCGTGGGCGCCCCGACCGAAACGGCCCAATTCAAAAAGCCGGCCGCCGAGGTCGCCGAGTACTTTTGGCGCTTGCCAGGTTATGAAGATCGCAGCCCCTTACCGGGCCGTGATTTTTTTTGGGGCAGCCCTAAAACCGTTCGTGCGGGGGGCGTGTCACGGCCCCCGTCCCAGCGGTAGTGGGTCAGTTTGAATGTCGGCTTGTGACCGAGGTCGTGTGAAAACGTGAATTCCTATCTGGCACCAGGCTTGGCGCTTTCTTTGAGAGACGTGACGCGCAACGTCGGGGTCACTCCCTGATCGCCGCTACCAGTGGTTCGACCCCCAGGATAGCGATCACTCGCTTTAGATTATAGGCCAGGACATGGAGACTCATCTCGGTACTGACCCGGTTTAAGGTCTTGGTCAGGAAGTGCGTTGCTCCCATCCATGCCTTGAGAGTGCCGAACGGGTGTTCGACGGTCTGCCTCCGGATTCGCATGGTGTCCGGCGCCGATCGAGGC
>VDMG01000084.1 GCA_006514895.1 Beijerinckiaceae bacterium | reverse complement strand
CCCCAATCCTCAACGCCAAGGCCGTTCTGCTTCTCGCGCGTGTGCTGCGCCGGGCCATGAGAGAGCGGGCATAGGCGGCCAGCATAGGCGGCCACCGATTTCCAATCCGCTTGCTAGAGCATTTTCAAGCGAAGTGAATGCCGGTTCGCGTCAAGAAAATGCGATAAAGCAAAGATCATGATCATACGAGAAAAAACATATGGAAGCCGTTTGGGAGAAGACCATGGCCAATACACGCCACCCATATAGCAAGCCAGACCAACAGGGGAAGTTCGACGGGCTATGCGGTGTCTATGCGATCCTCAATTCCATCAAATGGCTTTATCGCATTGACGAGGACGATCTCGATGCCATGTTCCAGAGTTTATGTGAAAGTCTTCCCGGAAAATTTCCCCAGGCGTTATGGAACGGGCTCGGGGTGCCGGAAATCAGGCGCCTGTTAGACACCTCCGCCAGCTATCTGGCTGAACAGCACGGATACGATGACTTTCACTGGCATCTTCCATTCCTTCGCCGGCCATTTTCGACAGTCGACTCGTTTTGGCGATGCGTGGGGGAACAAATCTCGGCTCATCTCCCGGCTGTTGTCATCATCGGCTGAACACACCTTGGGGCCACTGGACTGTGGCACATAAGGTTACGCCACCCGCGGTGGCGTTTTTCGACAGTTACGGCATGCGCCGTTACCATTTCACCAGCTTCACCCTCGACAAGGCAAAGGCCGGCGACCTGCCGGGCCAGAAAATCATGATCGACGTGCACCAGTCGTTTCGCCTCAGTCGCGGAGAATGAGCTTCTCCGGGCGTGCCCGGCGAAGCTGGCTCTGACCGCGCCGCCGGCCACGCGCCAATGCAGGCATGAAGATCTCAGGCGTGGTAGCGCGACAACCTTAGAAGATTTTCAGCGAAGTAGGTACCGGTTCGCGTCAAGAAAATGCGACAAAAAAAGATCTGAAGTGCTTTCAGATTCCGCGGAATCTGAATGCGCTCTAGCTCGATTGGCGCCGCAGGAAAGCCGGGATCTCAAGCTGATCCTCTTCGAGGGCGCGGGATTGATAGGCGCCGCGGCCATGCGTATCGACCGCTGGTTGCGGAAGTCGTTGCGGGGCCGGTGGATGCTGCGCGCGTTTGCCATATTCGGCATGAACGGGATTGGGCTGCGGCTGCCGGTAGGTCTGCGGCTGCGCGGGCGGCCGCATGGGCGCTTGCGTGTCGCGTGACGCGGAAGCCGACGCCGCTCCTTCCTGACGGCTGATGCCAAATGACGCAAGCCGCTCAAGCAGGGAGCGGCGCTTTGCTTCGGGATGCGGCTCGTTTGCCAATTCTCCCCGATGCGCGCGGATTTGGTTTTGCGCCGGGAGAGGCAAATCGTCGATTTGCGGCATCCTCTGCGGCCGGACGACAGGGGAATCGGGTGCCGCGGGAACGAACGGGCCCGCCTCGTAATGCTCGCCGGGACGCATCGCTTGCTGCGCCTGATCGACATAATGACGGGATTGCGGTGCGACTTCCTGAATGTGGACCCTGTTTTCGGCACCAGCACCTGGCGCGCCGAAATGCTGGGCTGGCGCTTGTCCCCGGTCGTCATAGCGCGGATCGTACTCCGCCGCATAGGTTTCCTGCTGCGCGCCTGGATAACGCGGCTGCGCGGTCTCGATAGGGCGCGCCGCCGTCTGCGCCCGCAGGCGGTTGGTCACTTCCGCGATGCGCGTCTCCGCGGCGGAGGGCTCATAGTTGCTCATGGCATGGTCGATGCCGGTCGCGACGACCGAGACGCGGACAATGCCATCGAGGCTTTCGTCGAAGGTCGCGCCAAGGATGATATTGGCATCCTCATCGACCTCTTGGCGAATCCGCCCCGCCGCCTCGTCGACCTCATAAAGGGTGAGATCGTTGCCGCCGGTGATCGAGATGAGTAAGCCCCGCGCGCCCTTCATCGACACCTCGTCGAGAAGCGGATTGGCGATTGCCGCCTCGGCGGCAAGGATCGCCCGCTTCTCGCCCGAAGCCTCGCCGGTCCCCATCATGGCCTTGCCCATTTCGCGCATGATGGCGCGGACATCGGCGAAATCAAGATTGATCAAGCCTTCCTTGACCATCAGATCGGTGATGCAGGCGACGCCGGAATAGAGCACCTGATCGGCCATCGCGAAAGCGTCGGCGAAAGTGGTTTTCTCATTGGCTATGCGAAACAGATTCTGATTTGGAATGATGATCAGCGTATCGACGGATTTCTGCAGTTCGCTAATACCGGCCTCGGCGATCCGCATGCGCCTCGCGCCTTCGAACTGGAAAGGTTTTGTCACGACGCCAACGGTCAGGATGCCCATATCCCTTGCGGCGCGCGCGATGACAGGTGCTGCTCCCGTGCCGGTTCCACCTCCCATGCCCGCGGTGACGAAGACCATATGCGCGCCAGAAAGATGATCGCGAATCTCCTCGATCGCTTCCTCCGCCGCGGCCCGGCCAACTTCCGGTTGCGACCCGGCGCCAAGACCCTCGGTGACCTGTAGGCCCATCTGGATAATTCGCTCCGCCTTCGACGAGGTCAGCGCTTGCGCGTCCGTATTGGCAACAATGAACTCGACCCCGAGCAGGCCCGAGACTATCATATTGTTTACGGCATTGCCGCCGGCGCCGCCTATGCCCGCGACCATGATATGGGGTTTGAGTTCCCGGAGCTCGGGCGCTTTAAGATTGATCGTCATCGTCTGGCCTCTCGACGTTGGTTGGAGCGCCGGTGAAGGACGCTCTGGTTTTCATTCAGATTGTTCGCGGCAAACTCGAACCCCCGCCGCGCTTACTCTCGCCGCACGCACGCCTAAAAACTGCTTTTGAGCCATTGCCCGACCCGCCCGATGTATCCATGCGCTTGCGAGTCCTCAAGAACCGGGCGCCGTGACGGGCGGAAATGCTCGATACCGCTCACTTGCGGATAGATCAGAAGACCGACAGACGCGGCAAAAGCCGGGCTTTTCGCGGACTCGGGCAGCCCCTTTATGCCGAGCGGCCGGCCGATCCGGACCTGCCCGGAGACGATGTGCTTTACCGCCGCCTGCATGCCGGTGAGCTGACAGGCACCGCCCGTGAGAACAAGCCTTCGCCCCGCATGCGCCGGAAGCCCAGCTTGTTTGAGGCGGTCGCGCACGAGTTCGAGGATCTCCTCGACGCGCGGCTTGATGATCGAGATGAGCTGCGCCTTCGGCAAATGCGCGGGACGCTCGCCGTCCTCCCCCACCTGAACGACCGCGATCGTCTCGCTTTCGTCGGTCACCGAAGTGAGGCAGGCGCCATAAAGCGTCTTCAACCTTTCGGCGTCCGCGAGCGTAATTCCAAGGCCGCGCGCGACATCCATCGTGACATGGTTGCCGCCGACGGCGAAACCGTCGACATGCGAAAGATGGCCGCCGGAAAAGATGCTGACGGAGGTTGTTCCCGCGCCCATGTCGATCAAGGCGGCGCCGAGTTCGGCTTCATCATCGGCCAAGGCAGCAAGGCCCGCCGCGTAGGGAGTCGCGACCATCGCGTCGACCGCCAGATGGCAGCGTTCGACCGCGAGCATCAGATTGCGTGCGGCCGCGGCATCGCAGCTCAGCACATGCATATCGGCGCCAAGTTCCTCGCCGACCATCCCTCTCGGATCTTGAATGTGACGTGTTTCGCCCAGCGCAAAGCCGATTGGCAGGGAGTGCAGCACCGCCCTGCCCTGCTGTTCGCCGCGCGCCGTGCAAGCCTCCAGCACGCGATGGACGTCGGCCTGCGTAATGGCGCGGCCCGAGATCGTGACCTTGGCGTCGTAGAGCCGCGACGCGAGCCTGCCGCCCGTCGCGTTCACAATTACGCTTTCGACCTGCACCCCAGCCATGCGCTCCGCCGCATCGACGGCGAAACGGATCGCCGCTTCCACGGCGTCCATATCGACGACGGCGCCGCCCTTGATCCCGCGCGAGCGCTGATGGCCAATGCCGAGAATGCGGCAGCGATGCGTGCGCCCGCGCAGCGTATCGGAAGGATCACTCGGATTGAGCCGCGCAACGAGGCAGACGATTTTCGACGTGCCAATGTCGAGCACCGAAAGAACTGCGCTTTTTTTGGCCGGTAATGGCGGCAGGCGCGGCGGCAATACCCTCGAATTCATATATGGCCGCCTTTCGCCTTGCTTTTGCCCGGGAGCGTCCCGGCGCGTTCGGCCGCCGCTTCCTCGGTCAACCGCGCGACAAGGCGGCCTGGCTGGCGCAGGTCGAGCGAAATAAGGTCCTTGTCGAGAATTTGCGAAGTCCGTTGCAGCGATACGAGCATTGCGAGCGCCGCCTCGGGCTCCGTTTCCGGCAAAAGTATCTCTATCCCATTTGCCGTTTTTAACGTCCAGCGGCGCTGCGCGACGAGCACCCCCGCAACGATCCGTTCGCGCAAATCTCCCGCCGTCTCGAGGAGAGCTATATATTGGCTGAGTTTCTCATTGGCCCCGGCGCCCACGACGAGCGGCAAATGAATGAATCGCTGGTCACGCATCGCGGCGATAGGAACCCCATCGTCGGCCACGATTTGCACGTTGCCATCGCATTGCCAAAGGGCGAATGGCTGCCGCTCCTCGATCTCGATCAAGAGCCGGTCGGGGTAGAGTTTGGTGACGGCCGCTTCCTTGACGAGCGGAAGCCGCTGCAGCCTTTCCCTGATTTTCGCGGCATCGAGGAACAGCAGTGAATTGCGCGGACTAATCCCGGCAATGGCGAGTAGGTCTTGTTCCTTGAGCTCGCGCTCGCCCGCGATCGTCACGGCCTTGATGGAGAATCCGAGCGCCTTGGCGGCGATGTCGGCGGGTTGCCCATGCGTGGCCACGTAGGCGGCATAATGGCCGCCTTTCACGGCACCATAGCCACCGACCGCCATGAGCAGCGCCAAGGAAAAGTAAGCGCCCATGCCCGGCCCGGCCAGCCGGTCCAGGATTTTATGCCGCAAGCCCCGGCGCGGCAGGCGGCCTGGCGGCCCGATTTGCGGCCGCGCGGTCACGGCTTGCGGCACCGGCAAAGCCCCGGCATAGGCCAAGGCCGCCGGGGCGAAGCCAAACCCAGCTGGCCTCAACGATCGCAGGAGGCGTCCTCGACCATCCATCGAACAAGCTCACCGAATGTAAGGCCAGCGAAGGCCGCGAGTTCTGGCACAAGCGAAGTCTCGGTCATCCCAGGCTGGGTATTGACTTCCAAAATCACGAGCTCCCCCCTTCCGCCGGGCGAATCGTCATACCGGAAGTCCGTCCGGGTCGCGCCGCGACAGCCGAGCGTCTTGTGCGCCACGAGGGTTAACTCTTGTACATTTTGGTAAATATTTCCTTTAAGATTTGCCGGAAGGACGTGGATGGAACCGCCTTTGGCATATTTTGCATTATAGTCGTACCAGCCCCCGCCCGCCGCGCGTATCTCTATGACATCGTAGGCTTTTTCACCGATGACGGCGCAGGTGAGCTCGCGTCCGGCGACGAAGCGCTCGACCAGGACCTGGTTTCCGTGCTGCCAATCTTCATTGGTTAATTCTTGCGGGGGAGCGTTTGCACCTTCGCGGACGATCAGGACACCTACGGAAGACCCTTCATCGAGCGGCTTGATGACGTAAGGGGGCGGCAGCACATGGCTTTTGGCCGCCGTGAAGCGATCGGTGGTGATCCCTTCGGCGACCGGAACTCCGGCGGCGCGGAAAAGCTCCTTGGCGCGATCCTTCCGCATGGCGAGCGCGGAGGCGAGGACGCCCGAATGGGTATAGGGAATGCGCAGCATTTCCAAAATGCCCTGCATGATGCCGTCCTCGCCGAACCGCCCATGCAGCGCGTTGAAGGCAACATCGGGCTTGAGTTTCGCCAGCGTTTCCGCGATGTCGCGGCCAACATCGATTTTGGTGACGGAAAAACCTTCCGCTTCGAGGGCTTTCGCGCAGGCCTCGCCCGAGCGCAGCGAAACCTCGCGCTCGGCGGATAGGCCGCCCATGAGGACGGCGATGTGTTTGGTCATGCTACATTCCAACTGGGTTTGTAAGGATCGCGGGCCGGATTGTACCAAAATGTTTCACGTGAAACATTTTGGTACAATTGACGCCGGGGCAAAATTACAGGCGCAAGGCGCGGCGTGATATGAGCCAAGGATTTGGGGCAAGCGCAAGATTGCGATATGATTTATGAGTACGGCCAGGCATATTTTTTGGCCTTGAGGCGCGGGTCGCGCCCGAGCGCGGGATAGTGATCGCCCAATAAATGCAACAGTGCCAAATGAGAGAAGGGCCGGCACGAAGCCGGCCCTTCTTTAATTTAGAAATCGTCGTGCACTGAAGGCGTTATGCAGCCTTCAAGGAAGTCTTACCCCAGCAAGCTCCTGCTACGGCGCTTTGACGAACATCTGGGCCGCGAAAATCGCTTCAGATTCATATGCCTCAACCATCTGATAGGCGGGAACACCACTATGGGCGCTCTCCCAGGCATTGGTCAGTGTAAGGG
>VDMG01000042.1 GCA_006514895.1 Beijerinckiaceae bacterium | reverse complement strand
CCGCGATCCCGCGACGCCTGCGATCAGGAAGGTAGATCGCGTCGATCCCTCGGAGCCCGAGGCCATGATGCATTCCATGGCACCTGAGATCGCGCCATTCGATCGCGGTGCCCCCAGTCGATTTCTGCGGTCGGTCGTTCGTCGACGAGGCGAGACCTCCCAGTGCATTGCCGCGGGTTCGAGCATTCGATCGCAGCTCTGCGGGGCGCCGTAGCCATGGTCGGCTTCTTCATCCAGCGCCCGATCTTCGCGTCGGCGATCGCCGTCATCATGGTGCTAGCGGGTTCCATCTGCTATTTCCTGCTGTCGGTCTCGCAGTTCCCCGACATCACGCCGCCACAGGTCGTCGTCAGCGCGGTCTACCCGGGCGCGAGCGCGCAGGTCGTGGCCGACACGGTGACCACGCCGCTGGAGCAGCAGATCAATGGCGTTGCCGGCATGACCTACATGTCGTCGTCGAGCTCCAACGACGGTTCATCGACCATCACCATCACGTTCGACGTCGGCTACCCACTGAGCATCGCAGCCGTCGACGTCCAGAACCGCGTCGCGCAGGCAGCTTCGTCGCTGCCGCCGATCGTCAATCAGGCCGGGGTGACGATCAAGAAGCAGAACCCGAACTTCGTTCTCATCGTCAATCTCACCTCGCCGGACGGATCCGTCGATCCGGTGGCGCTCAGCAACTACGCCTATCTGCAGATCGTCGATCCGCTGAAGCGCCTGCCGGGCGTCGGCGACATCCAGATCTTCGGCGAGCGGCGCTACTCGATGCGCATCTGGCTCGATCCCGACAAGCTCGTGAGTCTAGGCATAACCGCGGTCGACGTGCAGAATGCCGTCGCAGAGCAGAATGTGCAGGTCGCCGCGGGCAAGATCGGCCAGTCGCCGGCACCCGAGGGTACGTCCTTCGAGCTGCAGGTGAATGCGGTCGGTCGGTTGAGCGATCCTGCCCAGTTCGGCGACATCGTGGTGCGTGCGAATGCGGGCGCCGGATCGGTCGTGCGGCTCCGCGATATCGCCCGCATCGAGCTCGGAGCGCTCCAATACGCCTCCACGGCATTCTTCGGCGAAGACCCGACGGTGGTGCTGGCGATCTATCAGATGGCGGGCTCGAATGCCCTCGATCTGCAGCAGAGCGTCAAGGACAAGATGCAGGAACTGTCGAAGCGCTTTCCCAAGGGGATCGACTACGGCATGCACTACGACACGACGCGCTTCGTCTCCGCGGCCATGCACGACGTCGTCATCACCTTGGCACAGGCCCTGATTCTCGTCGTCGCCGTCGTCTTCGTCTTCCTCCAGAGCTGGCGCACCACGATCATCCCCACCATCGCGATTCCGGTGTCGCTGATCGCGACCCTCATGGTGATGAAGATGTTAGGCTTCTCGCTCAATATGCTGAGCCTGCTCGGCATGGTGCTGGCGATCGGCCTCGTCGTCGACGATGCGATCGTGGTGGTGGAAAACGTCGAGCGGCAGCTCGAAGCCGGCCTGCGGCCGCTCGCCGCGACACGCGCGGCGATGAAGGAGGTCACCGGCCCGATTATCGCCACGACCGCGGTGCTGATGGCGGTGTTCGTGCCGGTCGCGTTCATTCCCGGCGTCACCGGCAGCCTCTACAATCAGTTCGCCTTGACGGTTGCGATCTCGGTCGGGATCTCGGCCGTCAATTCGCTGACGCTCAGTCCCGCATTGAGCGCCGCCTTCCTGCGCCACCGCGGGGACGTGCGCTTCCCACCGTTCCGCTGGTTCAACGCCGGCTTCGACCGGCTGTCGCACATCTATGCCCGCGGCGTACGCGAGCTGATCCGCCTGCGCTGGGCGATGCTGGGGCTGTTCGTGGCAGCGCTGGGTGCGACCTACCTCGTCTCGCTGCGCATCCCCTCGACGTTCCTCCCGGTCGAGGATCAAGGCTACTTCTTCGTCATCATCCAGTTGCCGGACGGTGCGTCTCTTCAGCGCACCGACGCGGTGGCCAAGCAGGTGCGCGATATCCTCAAAGGCACGCCCGGCGTCGAGATCGTGGGCTCGATCAGCGGCCTCAATTTCCTCACCCGGGCGGCTCAGTCGAACTCGGCGGTGGAGTTCGCGATCCTCAAGCCGTGGGACCAGCGCCCGCCCGAGCAGAACGCCTCGACCATCGTGGCCACGGTGCACCCGAAGCTGCTCCAGATCCCGGGCGCCATCGCGCTGAGCTTCGATCCTCCATCGATCCCCGGCCTCGGCACGACCGGCGGCTTTGAGTTCCAGATCGAGGATCTCACCGGCCGCGGCAGCACGGCGCTCAATGAGGCGGCGCAGAGCGTGATCGCCGAAGCCCGCAAGCAACCGGAGCTCAATACGCAGCAATTGTTCACGTCCTTCAGCACGTCGACGCCGCAGTTCAACTACGATCTCGATCGCAACAAGGCGAAGCTGCTCGGGCTCAATTTGCCTGACGTGTTCAGCACACTGCAAATCTATTTCGGCTCGCTCTACGTCAACGACTTCAACCTGTTCGGCCGCACGTTCCGGGTGACGCTCCAGGCCGACAAGGATGCCCGCGCCGCCGCGTCCGATCTGTCCCGCCTTTATGTGCGCAATGTCTCCGGCGGCATGGTGCCGCTGAGCACGCTTGGCAGCCTCAAACCGATCGTCGGTCCCGAGACCGTGCCGCACTACAACAATTACGCCACGGCTC
Source organism: Beijerinckiaceae bacterium (assembly GCA_006514895.1). Classification (GTDB taxonomy): domain Bacteria; phylum Pseudomonadota; class Alphaproteobacteria; order Rhizobiales; family Beijerinckiaceae; genus Methylocapsa. The sequence continues at coordinate 3,843 of VDMG01000042.1, read as the reverse complement.
TGATCAATGGCGGCGCGGCACCGGGCTACAGCTCCGGCCAGGCGGTCACCGCGATGGAGCGGGCGGCGGCCACGGCGCTGCCCCTGGATTTCGGGTTCGAATGGACCGGTATCACCTTCCAGGAGCTCAAGGCGGGGTCGATCGCGACGGTCGTGTTTGCGCTCGCGATCGTCTTCGTCTTCCTGATCCTGGCGGCGCAATACGAAAGCTGGTCCATGCCCTTCATGGTCCTGCTCGCTGTGCCGCTGGCGCTGTTCGGCGCGCTCCTGGCGCTGTGGCTGCGGGGCAAGCAGATCGACGTCTATTCGCAGATCGGCTTCGTGATGCTCATCGGCCTTGCCGCCAAGAACGCGATCCTGATCGTCGAGTTCGCCAAGCGGCGGCGTGAGGACGGCCTCGACATCGTCGAGGCCGCGATGGCGGCCGCGCGCCTGCGGCTGCGGCCCATCCTCATGACGGCCTTCGCCTTCATCCTTGGCGTCGTGCCGCTAATGTTCGCGACCGGGGCCGGCGCCGCGAGCCGCCAGTCCATCGGCACGACCGTGTTCGGTGGCATGCTCGCCGCCACCATACTCACCCTCGCCTTCGTCCCGGTCTTCTATGCGCTCATCGAGCATCTGCGGGAGACTGGTGGCTCCCGCGGCGAACCCGCGGCGGCGCACGAGGCCCTGGAAGGCCACGCCGAGCCGGCGGAATAAGTTGGAGTTCAGCATCATGCGCAGTTGGAAAGTAGCATTCGCCGCAATCGCCGTCGCGGTGATCGTCATCGCCTTTCTTGTTCTTCGGCGAGGCGACGCGCTGATCGGCGGCACCGCCGGGGCTGCGACGCCCAGTCCCGCGACGATCGCCATGCCGGTCCCCGTCACCAAGATCGTCAAGAAGGCCGTCCCGATCTACCTAGACTATTCGGCGCGCACGGAGTCGATCCGCAACATCGCCCTCCAGGCCAAGGTGTCCGGCTATATCCGACAGCAGCACGTCCCGGATGGCACCGACGTCAAGGAAGGCGATCTGCTTTACACGATCGATCCGCGCGACTTCCAGGCCGCGCTGGATCAAGCGAAGGCGCAGGCGCAACGCGACGCGGCCGCTCTCGACTATGCGCACTCCAATCTCGACCGCGGGTCGACGCTTGCCAAAAGCGGCTACCTCGCCAAGGACACCTTCGACCAGCGCGCCAGTGCCGCGCAGCAGGCCGAGGCCGCGCTGGCGATGGATCAGGCCGCCGTCCGGACGGCCGAGCTCAACCTCGGCTACACGGAAATCCGCGCGCCGTTCGCCGGACGTCTCGGTCGGAACCAGGCTCCGGTCGGCGCCCTTATCAGCGTCGCCGGCGCGCCTTTGAACACGCTGGTGCAACTCAATCCGATCTACGTCACATTCAACCCGAGCGAGACGGACCTCGTCGCGATCCAGAGGGCGCGCGCCGCCGGAAAGGTCGCAGCCGACATCCTCCTGCCGGGCGAGACGCAGGCGCGTCACGGCGGAGAGCTGACTTTCATCGACAATGCGGTCGATCGCTCAACTGGCACCATCGTCGCGCGCGCGACCATCGGCAACGCTGATCTCGGCTTGCTTCCCGGCCAATACGTTCGCATTCGGCTGGCCATCGGGACGGAGCCCGATGCGCTGATGGTGCCGGAGGCGGCGTTGGGATCAAGTCAGCTTGGCAAATACGTCTACGTCGTTGGAGAAGGAAATAAGGTGGACCAGCGTCTCGTTTCCTTGGGCCCCAGCGACGGCGGCCTCGTAGCGGTCCTGGAAGGCGTCTCTGAAGGCGAGCGCGTCATCAACGGCAATCTTCAAAAGATTGGTCCCGGAGCGTTGGTACAGCCCTTGCTCCAATAGCCAATTGCGAATTTGGTTCTCGATGCGGTTTCCCTCACGAACTTCGACCCGGAAAAATCAGGCGTTCGCTGCACGACAACTTTCTCCCACGCCGGTTCCCACGATGACGGCACCCCGGCGCCATGCCAACACGACGATTGCCCTTGCTGCCCGCCGGTGCATCATGCTGCGGCTGGAATACTGCCCGCCGAAATAATCCATGCGGCTTATACGCCGCTTCTCGCCAAAACTTTCGCGCCACCACCCGCACTTCTCGACTCCTTCACGCGGCCAACCGCTTTTGACGGGCAGCCGCGCGCACCTCCCGTCCCGGTCTGATCGACGAGCAATCGCCCGGCGCCGCCCTTGCGGCCGGCCCGCGGCTGTCACTTTCTTTCAGATCGAGGATTCATCATGTCTAAAAAGGCCTCTATGGCCTGCGCTGGCGCATTCGCCGCGGCGGCCACTCTCGCCGGTTCTCCCTTCGCGGCCGAGCCCGCACCGACACCACCGCCGCCAGCTCCTATCTTCACCTGGACCGGCCTCTATGTTGGCGGCCAGATCGGTTACGCCTGGGGACAAGACCCCGTCAGCTGGCTTGGGATCTCCGAGGATGATGAGCTGGCAGCGGGCACGTTTGGCCACACTCCACAAGGGGTGATTGGCGGTGCCCATGTCGGCTACAATCTCCAATATAACCAGTGGGCGGTGCTCGGCCTCGAAGGTTCCGTCGACGGCACGAGTTTGAGCAAAACTCTTGTGGTGCCTGTGAATGACTTCATGGGCGACACTCCAGGGAGCATAACGTCCACCTCCCAGGCCAATGTCCAGGGCTCGATTCGCGACCGTCTAGGTATTGCCTGGGACCGTGCACTGATATACGGCACCGCCGGCGTCGCCTTCACCGACAGCTTTGTTTTCCTGAGCATCATCTGACCGAAAACCAAGTCCAAGTCGGCTTCAGCTACAGGTTTGACTGGACCGCGCCTCCCGCTGCGGTTCCCGTTGTCGCCAAATATTAATCTCAGCGTTCAGAACGAGGATACGTCATGTCTCATAAAGCTTCCATGGCTTGCGCCGGCGCATTCCCCGCAGCAGCCAGTCTCGCCGGCATCAGCCCGGCGTTCTCTCATACGATCGTCGGCGACCGGGTGTTTCCGGCGACGCTGACCATCGACGACCCAGGCGAAAACGACGAATTTGTCATGCCCTCGTTTGCCTATACAGCGGCGGCAAATCCTGACGGCACGTTAGGGCCGCTGACCTATGGCTTTGATTGGAATATTCGAAAACGATCACCTATAATTTGGCGTTCTCGGGCGGCTCGTCATTTATCCATCAGGTCAATCCCAGCGCCAACAACTGGTCGAATATCGAAACGCAGCTGAAATATGGTCTCTATCAGAACGCCGAGCATGAATTCATCGTTTCGGTCGCTGGCAGCGTCGAATGGGGCAACACCGGCACCGGCTTTAACAATCCAAATCTCGCCTCGCCCCCTGACACGGTCACATCCCTCACGGCGAAAGCCTACGTCGGCAAGGGCTTTGGCGATGTGGAGGCCGAATAGGTGAAGCCCTTCGCGGTCACCGGTGAAATAGACTACAATTGGTCAACTCAGCCGATCAGCTTCTCTTTTGACCCGGTCAGCGGCCTCGTGGAACGCCAAACTCCCACGCTCCTGACCTATGGCGCCACAATCCAATACAGTCTGCTCTATATGAACTCCTTCGTGCACGAAGTGCCCGAATTCTTTAGGCAACTCGTCCCAACGTTCGATGCCATTTTCACCTCACCTGTGTCAAACATTGGCCCCTCGGTTCTCGGAGCTTTTCCGGGAACACACGAGACCACCGGCACATACGGCCCGGCGCTCTATTACTTCGTAGAATTGGGCCGTTGGTCTATCAGGCTGGTATCTCCGCCCAGATTCCGATCAATCTCGCCAGTGGCAAACATGTCCGCGCTTTGGCCGTCGTGGATTTCCTCCTTGATGACTTGTTCCCTGATTCGATC
>VDMG01000293.1 GCA_006514895.1 Beijerinckiaceae bacterium | reverse complement strand
ATATGGCGGGTCCAAGCCGGGGCCGTCCCCATTGGCCGAGCCACGCCCGGCGTGCAAGGCGCCGCTTCCATGCATGCCGGGCGTAGGGGCTCCGCCAGCGCCGCCCCGCACGACCATGCTGCCCACCTCCCTGATGGCCGTCAGTGGGCAAGAAAAAGGCGCCACGTGGGCGCCTTCGTTCGCCGAATGTGAATAGACACACAACAGTTTCCCTGGGTCAGGCGGGCTCACTTCAAATAGCCTCCCGCCTTCAGCCCCTCGACGATATAGCGCAACGCGACATTGCCTGCGGACCTGTCCTCGCGCTCGGCCGCCTTATTGAGCGCAGCTCGCACGTCCGGCGCAATCCTGACGCTGAAATTTGTCTTAAGTTTCTTCTGGGCGGGCGACTGCGCCTGCGGCGGTTTTCTCATTATAACCTCTTGCTTTACACGTCGTTGTAGGGCAGTATACTTAAACGCCCTTAGTATCACATAAAGGAGGATATTTCAAATGCCGTCGAAAACAGGGTTAACGAAATCAACAATTTTCGGGGTGCCGTCGATGGAAACGGCCGGGCGAATCGATGACGGCGACAAGGTCTCGGCGTTCGAGGCCGCACGCTTTCGGTGCAAGACCAGGCTCCGCGAGCTTGAGCAACAGTTTGAGGTGAAGGCCTCGGAAATCCGCAAGGCGTTCATTACAGTGGCGGCGGAAATCATCGAGCAGGATGCGGAGTGATGCCAATGTCAGCCCGTCACCGCCTGCCCGAGCCCGTCACCGCCGCCTTCCTTGGCATCGTGATCGCGGCGCTGTCCAGCATGATCACAACCGGCGTGATCGCGGCGCTGGTCGCGTGGAAGGTGTGCAAATGACATCCTTGATTCGCCAGACCTTCAAAACCTCGCGCCTGTCCGAGTTCTGTCCTGAAAAAGAGCTGGTCAATCAGATCGGCCATGCGGTCGAAGACTGGCCGCTTGTCATCCTAAAGGAGCTTTTCGACAACGCGCTCGACGGGTGCGAGGAAGCCGGAACCGCCCCGGTGATCGGGGTTGCCATCAACGGGGGCGGAATCACGGTCACCGACAACGGCCCCGGTATGGCCGCGCAAACGATCCTCGACATCCTCGATTGCCCGGCGCATCGAGCCGCGAAGCCTATGTATCGCCGACGCGCGGCGCGCAAGGCAACGCCTTAAAGACTATCCTCGCCATGCCAGCCCCCTTGATGGCGACCACGGGAGGGTCATAATCGAAAGCCGGTCGATCACGTATACGATCAATTTTGTAACCGATCGGGTCCGGCAAGAGCCAAGGATCGACCTGACTCAAGAGGTGTCATCGGTACAAATCGGCACCCGGATCACGGTCGAGTGGCCGAATTCAGCAAGCAGAATTCTCGCCGACGCCCGGCCTCGAATTGTACCATTCGTCGTCAATTACGCGTGGATCAATCCACACCTGACTCTGTCCTTGGAGTGGGGGCAGGATCAATCGGGGCAGACAAATGGACCGCCCCGGCAACGAATCCGACTTGGGAAAAATGGGGGCCGTCCGATCCCACGTCGCCACATTGGTATGACGTTCCCCGGCTCGCCCGTCTAATCGGCGCCAACATCGCGCGCGCTCAAGATCACCATGAGCCGGTCAAGACGGTTCGGGACTTCGTCGCGGAATTTCGGGGCCTTTCCCGGACCCAAACGCGCGCATTGAGGCGGTCGGCGCGTCGCGGTTGTCTCTCGACCAGTTGGTGATCGGCCGGAGCCATCTTGCCGCCAAATTTGAGGCGGTCGGCGTCGCCCCGTCGACCTTCGAATACAAGACGGCCGCCTTTAACCATGATGGGAATTCCGTATTTGGTCGAAGCGGCTTTCGGCTATTGTCCGAAAAATGCTCCGGTTCGCCGTATCATCACAGGTGTCAACTGGTCTGTGGCCATCGGCGATCCGTTCCGAGAGCTTGACGAGGATGTAAGTCTTGGCGAACTTCTTGCCGAGCAAAGAGCCGGGCCGAAGGAGCCAATTGTGTTTGTGCTCCATGTCGTTTGTCGACGCCTTCCGGCACTACGCCCGCGCGCCGATGATCCGGGAAGCGGTCGAGCGCGCGATCGAAGAGATGCCGGCCGATGCTATCGCCGTCCCGGATGATCTTGAGGAACAGGTGAAATATTACCTTGAGGAAAACCCAGAATCCCCTTGGGAAGAGGCCGTGGCCGAGATCGTTAGGAGGAACTGAAATGAGCACGAAACAAACTGGAAATATAGCCGCCGTGATCCTCGTGGCCATGATGACGACGCCAGCATTACCTGCACGTGCAGAGGACCCAACAATCTCGATTGGCACCACCAGAACCTTGACTGAGAGAACCTTGGCATGTCCAAGGGAGTCGGACATCGTGCGCCTGAGCGAACTGGCCGATGACACGATGGCGTATACTCGCTTTGTCGGCGAGCACGGCTGCGCCATGATCCTCCCAGGAACAGTCGCAATCGAAGATTCGAGCTGGTGGCACAGCACTGTGTGCCTCCGGCCATATGGTGAGCCAGCTTGCGCTTGGACACATGAGTCTTTCCTGAAGGATAACATGAAATGAACATGACCCAGATCGCCCCTACAACCGCGCCGAGATCAACGAGCGCTTGCGCGACGCAATCCAGCGCCCCAACGGCGTCCGCTGTCGCCCTTCGTGGCCTGGGGCGGTATCCATGGGCCTCGCGGGCAAGCGGGCATCCAGCGAGACGCCAAAGGGCTAGACATAATTGCTTCCCCCCTGCTTCCCCGAGCGTGGCTGGGCGCCTGTCCGAACATCGAACCCGCTCCCTTTATTGCGAGAACCACCGATGCTCGGCCGGGGCTCAGCGGGTTGCTCAGTAGCCATAGTTGTCATAATCATTGCAGACGTTGACCCACTGCCAGCCATAACTGGTCCATGCTTGGCGCCAGCACCCACTGTAGGCGGCATACTCGTAATCGTACGGCCAGCCCCGCCCACGGCAAAAGGCGCACCAAAGAAAGCAAAGTTGCGGAAACGGTGGCGCCCGGCGAAGAAGCGGTTCCGGAACGCGAAGTGGTTGAATCTGCTGCCGGCGAAACGCTGACCGGCAAAGGGTGCGGCAGCGAAACGGTTTCCGCCGGGGACGAACACGCTCCGGCCGGTGACCATGCCTCCGCGAAAACCGCTGCCAGCGAAGCCGCCACCGCTGAAACGCATTCCACCGCCACCGAAGCCGCCGCCGCCGAAATGCATTCCGCCACCACCGAACCCGCCGTGCATGCCACCGAATCCGCCGCCGCCGCGGAACGCCATGGCTGGCGTTGAAAGGGCGATTGCCGCTCCGAGCACGGCTGCGGACAGGCAACCGATCAGATTGTTTTTCATGGCTCATCCTCCGTCACCGCGATTTCGCTGGTCGCCGCGCGCCGCCGCCACGGGCGAGCAATGTCGATGGCGAGAAATCCCGGTTAGGATCCGGATAAACAATCAAATCCAAATACTCAAATGACTAATGCGACAGTTTCTGACAAAGAAGTCAGTTTTTGAATGCGCAATTTCGTGACAACATGATGAAGCGAATATCCTTGAGCAATGATCGGGAACGCGAAGACATGACAGGCGGGCGCTGCCGCATTCTTGTTATCGAAGACGACCGCGAGACAGCCGAGCAACTCGTGGACTCGCTTGCGATGAGCGGCTATGAGGTCGATCTCACTGTCGACGGCGACGGCGGGCTGAGCCGCGGCCGTTCTGCCGAATATGCCGTAATGACGATCGATCGCATGCTACCAGGCTTCGATGGAATCACACTCATCCGACGCCTCAGAGAAGAAGGAATCGTCACACCCGCCTTGATCGTCAGCGCGCTCGGCGAGATTGATGATCGGGTGCGGGGGCTGCGCGCCGGCGGCGATGACTACCTCGTCAAGCCGTTCGCCTTCGCGGAATTGCTGGCCCGTGTCGAGGCTCTCGCACGGCGCAGCGATAGGCTCGTCAGAGAGATGGTGTTGCGAGTCGGCGATCTCGAACTCGACTTAGTGTCGCGCGCTGTAAGCGCCGCGGCCGGAAAATCGACCTGTTGCCACGAGAATTCCAGGTTCTGGAGTATCTGGTCCGCAACCAAGGCCAGATAGTTCCACGGTCGATGCTGTTGCAGCACGTCTGGGATCTCCACTCCGATCCTACGACAAACATCATCGACGTTTATGTTGGACGTGTCCGCCGCAAGGTCGATGCTGCGCAAGCCTATCCGCTGATCCACACCGTCCGCGGCGTTGGATTTTGTGTCCGTGCTCCTGGCTAAGACCTTACGGTCCTCCACGTTCAGGCTGGCGCTGGTTTGCATCGCACTTTTCGGCGCTGTGGTTTTTGCGCTGTTCGGCTACGTCTATTGGTCAACCGCGTTCTACGTGCGCAACCGGTCGGACCAGGCGATCAGCGCAGAATTCGCAATTATGCAAAAGGCCTATGCCAACGCGGGGCGCAGCGGACTACTCACCACGATCGCACAACGCCTCGCCAATCAGCGCTTCGACGGTAGCGTTTACCTTCTCGCCGACTCTTCGTTATCTCCGCTCGCTGGCAACCTCACAGATTGGCCATCAGCTATGAAAGGCTCCAACGGATGGGGCAGCTTCACTATCCGTGAAGACCGGCCACTGGTGCGGGCGACGTTTGAGACGCTCCCGGACGGCAGTCATTTGTTGGTGGGAAAGGAAGTCGACGATCTCGACGAGTTCGGGCAAAAGATCAAGGTGGCCTTGGGCCTTTCCATCTTATTGATATTCGTGCTTGCCGCGGTGGCCAGCGTGTCCGTCACGCGGCGCACGGTGGGGCGCATCGAAGCCATCAACGCGACCAGTCGGGCCATCATCCAAAGCGGTCTCGGTCAGCGGATTCCGCTGCGCGCGACAGGTGACGAATGGGACGAACTAGCCGCCAATCTCAATTCGATGCTCGACCGGATCGAAACTTTAATAGGGGAGGTGAAGCAAGTTACCGACAATGTAGCGCATGACTTACGCACACCTTTGGCCCGTATGCGCGGACGGCTGGAGAAGGCCTACAATCAACAACGCGCCGGCGATGACGATCAAGTGCTCATCGGCGACACCTTGGCGGACCTCGACGGTGCCCTTCGCATGTTCTCCTCCCTCACGCGGATCTCTCAAATAGAGACGTATGATCGAACGGCCGCGTTTCATTCTGTAAACCTCGTGGAAATCGCGAGCGAGATCGTGGAGCTTTTCGATGCCGCGGCGGAAGATAAGGGCGGGCATCTCAAGATTGCCGGGGATCGGAGCGTGCTCGCTACGGGCGACAGGGACCTCCTGGCCAATCTCGTCGATAACGCCATTAAACATGGCCGTGACGCGGGTCGAGTGAGCGTGGAAGTCAAAGAAAGCGAGGGCGGCGCCGTCATTTCGGTCGCCGATGACGGGCCGGGAATTCCCGCCGATGAATGTCAACATGTCTTCAAGCGGTTCTACCGGCTTGAGCGAAGCCGCCGCACTCCTGGCATGGGCTCGGCCTCAGCCTCGTTGCCGCGGTCGCCCGCCTCCATGGGGCTCGTATTGAAATGGCCGACAGCTGTCCGGGTCTCAAAATCCAACTTCGGTTTCCCTCGCTGGCAAGATCTGGCTTGGAAAATAGAGGCCTGCCAACGTAAGTCTTGTCGTAAGATGCGATTCTGCGCCGATCTCGGCGGCATGCGGGCAATCGCGCTCACGCAAATCATTCAAATACGGCTTGCCATGCGTGCCGGCCGAGAACCGGGGGAAGCTGGAATTCGATCTGACCCTCGAGCCGGGAGGGGGGACATTGACCCAAACCGTTAATTAATGCTGTGTAGGATTGATTAATAGCCCGTTTCACCTAGGAGCCTGTTTCAATACCCGATCGCTCATCCGGAGGAGCTCCTTTCGCCCCTCATCCTTCGAGACGCGTCCCCGGGTTTAACGCGGGGATCGCCTGCTCCTCAGGATGAGGGTGCGCCATTGCCGGACCGCCCTTGTGTTTCGAGACGGCGCCTCCGTCGCCTCCTCAGCTGAGGGCTTCTGCGCGGGCTTTTGAAACAGACTGGAAGCGATCAACGAACGTAAACGATGGACTCTGAGCGCTATAACGCCCGCGAAGCGGAACCCAAATGGCAACAGATTTGGGAGGAAAAAGAAATTTTCCGGACAGGGAACGCGGATTCCCGCCCAAAATATTACGTCCTGGAGATGTTTCCCTATCCTTCCGGCCGCATCCATATGGGCCATGTCCGCAATTATACGATGGGCGATGTGATCGCCCGCTATAAGCGCGCGCGTGGGTTCAACGTGCTGCATCCAATGGGCTGGGACGCTTTTGGCATGCCAGCCGAGAACGCCGCCTGGCACAACAAAAGCCATCCGGCGGATTGGACCTATGCCAATATCGCGGCGATGCGCTCCCAATTGAAATCGATTGGGCTTTCGCTCGATTGGTCGCGCGAGATCGCTACGTGCGATCCCTCCTATTACAAGCATCAGCAAAGGATGTTTCTGGATTTTCTCGACGCGGGCCTGGTGGTGCGCAAGAAATCCAAGGTCAATTGGGACCCGCTCGATCATACCGTGCTGGCCAATGAGCAAGTGATCGACGGTCGCGGCTGGCGCTCTGGCGCGCTTGTCGAGCAGCGCGAACTGACCCAATGGTTCTTCAAGATCACCGATTTCGCCGAGGATCTTCTGCGCTCCCTCGACGATCTTCCCCGCTGGCCGGAAAAAGTCCGGCTCATGCAGGCGAATTGGACCGGCCGCTCGGAAGGGCTTGCGCTGCGCTTCGAACTCGATCCGGCACTGCCGGTCACGGCCCGCGAGATCGAAGTCTATACGACACGGCCCGACACGCTGTTCGGCGCCAAATTTTTGGCCGTAGCCGCCGATCATCCTTTGGCGGCGGAAGCCGCGCGGAACGACAAGGCTTTGGCGGCCTTTATCGCCGAGTGCCATCATGGCGGCACCTCGCTCGCCGCCATCGAGACGGCGGAAAAGAAAGGCTATGACACGGGGCTCAGGGCGCGGCATCCTTTTGATCCGGATTGGAAGCTGCCGGTTTACGTCGCCAATTTCGTCTTGATGGACTATGGCACCGGCGCGATTTTCGGCTGCCCGGCGCATGATCAGCGCGACCTCGATTTCGCCAACAGATATGGCCTTGGCAATACGCCCGTGATTTGCCCGCCGGGCGAAGACCCTAAGACGTTTAAGATTACCGCCACCGCTTATGAAGGCGATGGCGTCCTGATCCATTCGCGCTTTCTCGACGGGATGACCACGAGGCAAGCGAAGGAAGAGGTGGCCAAGCGGCTTGAGGCACAAACGCTCGGCAATCGCCGCCAAGGAAAACGCGAGGTCCAGTACCGGCTGCGCGATTGGGGGATTTCGCGGCAGCGCTATTGGGGTTGCCCGATTCCGGTGATCCATTGCGCGGCCTGCGGCGTGGTGCCGGTTCCGCTGCGCGATCTGCCGGTCGAATTGCCGCGCGATATGAGTTTTGACGAGCCCGGTAATCCGCTCGACCGGCACCCGACATGGAAACACGTCGCGTGTCCTGAATGCGGCGCCCCGGCGCTGCGCGAGACGGACACGATGGACACGTTCGTCGATTCCTCCTGGTACTTTGTGCGGTTCACCGATCCGTGGAACGCGGCCGCGCCGACCACGCCCGCCATGGTCGCAAAGTGGCTGCCGGTCGACCAATATATCGGCGGCATCGAGCACGCGATTTTGCACCTCCTCTATGCGCGATTTTTCACCCGCGCGATGCAAGCGGCGGGTCATGTGGGTGCGCTGAAGGAGCCTTTCGCGGGGCTCTTCACGCAGGGCATGGTCGTCCATGAGACCTATCGCGGCATGGACGGCGCCTGGCTTTACCCTTCCGAAATAAGGCTTGCGATGGATGAGTCCGGCCGCCACGCCTATAAGATCGAAGGCGGCGAGGAAGTCGCGATCGGCGCGATCGAGAAAATGTCGAAATCGAAGAAGAACACGGTCGATCCGGACGACATTATTTCGGTCTTTGGCGCCGATACCGCCCGCTGGTTCGTGCTTTCGGATTCGCCGCCCGAGCGCGACGTGATCTGGACCGAGGAAGGCGTCCAAGGCGCCGCCAAATTCGTCCAGCGCCTGTGGCGGCTCATGAGCGAACTGGCGGAGATCGCGGCGCCTGCCGGCACGCCGGTACCAGTGGGTATGACGGCGGAAGCGACCGCGATCCGCAGGGCGGTTCATATGAGTCTCATCAAGGTCGAGGAAGATATCGAGCGGCTGCGCTTCAACCGCGCCGTCGCGCAAATCCACGATCTCGCCAACAAGCTGTCCGCGGCGATCGGCGCGATCGAGAACGAAAATTTGGGGCCGGACATGCGCGCGGCTTTCCGCGAGGCGGCTGACATAATGGTGCCCATGATGGCGCCGATGATGCCGCATCTCGCCGAGGAATGCTGGGCGGCTCTCGGCCATGCGGATTTGGCGGCCGAGGCGGCCTGGCCAGCCGCGGATCGGGAGCTTGTCGTCGAAGACACGATCGCGCTGCCGGTTCAGGTCAACGGGCGCAAGCGGGCGGACCTCGTTATCGCGCGGGACGCAGGCAGCGCCGCGATCGAGGCGGCCGCGCTGGAGCTCGAACCAGTCCGCCGCGCGCTCGACGGCAGGCCAGTGAAAAGAATCATCATCGTTCCGCAAAGGATCGTCAATGTCGTTGGCTAAATGGCGGCTACTAGATCACGATGACTTTGGATTACAGCAATCCAAAATCATGAACGTGATCGATTCCAAAAGTTCAGAGCGGGATGCGGCTGGAAAACCGGTGTCCGCTTTTCCTCATCCCGCTCTAGGACGCGCGCTTCCCCGTTCATGCGCCGCGCTTTTGCTGGCCTTTGCCCTTTCCGGCTGTATCCGGCCACTCTATGGGCAGCTCAGCGAGGGCGGCGATGTCGCGAGCGAATTGCAGGCCATCGCGGTCGATCCGATTCCCAACCGGGTCGGCCATTATCTCGGCAATGAGCTGATCTTCTCATTAAACGGCACTGGATCCCATGTACCGGCCAAATACCGGCTCACCGTGGTGGTATCGGAGAGTGTGCAGGCTCCCTTGATCGATACGGTGAGCGGTTACCCGACCGCCGCCAACGTCATGGTGAATGCCGACTACAAGCTTGTGCCGGTGCAAGGCGGCGAGCCAATCACGAAAGGCCTGGCGACAGCGCTCGTGAGCTACGACCGGACGAGCCAAAGGTTCGCCGACATTCGCGCCGCGCGCGACGCCGAGATCCGTAATGCGAAAACGCTCGCCGATCAGATCCGCACCAATATCGCGGCCGCGTTCGCCGCGAAGGGCTAGAGAGACCAGTGGCTGCCGTCAAGAACCACGAAGCGGACCGTTTCCTCGCCCGCCCGGCGGCGCATATTTATCTGTACCTCCTCTATGGCACCGATTCCGGGCTCGTTACGGAGCGGGTGCGAAAGATTGTTTCGCGCGCCATCGACGATCCGAAAGACCCCTTTCAGCTCGTGCGGATCAATGGCGATGAGCTTGCCGCCGATCCCTTGCGCCTCGCCGACGAGGCCAATACCGTTCCTCTGTTCGGCGGCAGACGGGCAATCTTGGTCGCGGCGCAAGGCAAGGCGTTCACCGCCGCAATTGAGCCGGTTCTCGGGGCGCAGCCGCCGCGCGATTGCACGATCGTCATCGAAGCCGGCGCGCTGAAAAAAGACGCGCCGCTGCGGATGCTTTGCGAGCGGGATAAAAATGCCGCGGCAATCCCATGCTATCCCGATTCTCCGCAGGACATCGAAAAATTGATTGATGTGGAGGTTCTGGCATCGGGCCAGACGATCGCCCCGGACGCCAAGGCGTTTCTCGCCTCCCAGCTCGGCCAGGACCGGCTTTCGACACGCTCGGAACTCGAAAAGCTCATGCTTTTCGCGCATGGCGCGGGCGAAATTTGCCTCGATGATGTCGAAGCCATTGTCAGTGATGCTGCGAGCCTCATTGCCGATAAGGCCGTGAATGCTGCTTTTGAAGGCGACTTCCCGGCGCTCGATGCTGGTCTGCGGCATATGTTAGCAAGCGCGAGCGATTCTAATGGTCTGCTCGCGGCGGCTTTGCATCACGCCGTGGACCTGCATCGCGCCCGGGGCGGCGCCGGGGAAGGGCCAGGATTTGGCGCAGGATCCCGCGAAACATTCGGTTTCCCGGGCGCGGCGTTCAGGCGGAAAGAAGCCTTCGACCGGCATTTGCGCAGCTGGACGCGGGAAAACCTTGGCCGCGCGATCGGCGGCCTTGCCGAGGCGATCGGCAAAGTGCGGCGGGAGCCGAAACTTGGGCCTTCCCTGGCCGCGCGGGCGCTTTGGACAATTGCGCTTTCGGCGCGGAGCAAGACCACGGCGCGGTGAGTTCGACACCCGGCTTTTGCCGGCCGCGGCAGGGCCGCGTTGGCTGCGCTGTTTTGCCGCGAAAAATGATGCTCCGGCCAAAAACACCGCAACGCGTTCGCGTGCCCTCGTGGTTCCCGTTGCGGAAATGGGTGCCCTGACGGCTGCCGCCAGCCATTCTTTTCAGCTAGGGTTGCGCCGCAAAAAGCTCTATGTTAGTGACCCCTCGCCTTCGGGGTCGAGGCGCGCTCCCTGCTTTCCGCTTCCATCCGCGCTAGAATTTTCGCGGCTTCCGCCGTGAAAGCGCGGCTTCTTTTAAAGCGGGGCGGCAGGTCGATGGGTTTCTAGGGGTTGGCGTTGGCGGATCAAGAGACACTCGCGCCGGGGATGGCGGGGCGCTACGCCCAAGCCCTTTTCGCGCTTAGTCAGGAAACCGGGACGACGGAACAGACCGCGGCCAATCTCGCCGCCTTCATGGGATTGATCGACGAAAGCGCGGATCTCCGACGTTTCGTCAAGAGTCCGGTGTTTTCCGCCGAGGAGCAGGTGAAGGCGCTCAATGCCATACTCGCAGAGGCGGAGATCGGCGGGATCGCCGCCAATTTTATCAAGCTCGTCGCGGCCAAGCGCAGGCTGTTTGCGATCGCCGATATGATTCGTGATTTCAATTTGCTGAATGACGCAAAAAAGGGCGTCACGCGGGCGCAGGTGACGGTTGCCGAGACGCTCAAGCCCGAGCATGTCGAGGCCTTGCGCACCGCGCTGACCGATATCTCCGGCGGCGGCAGCGTCGACCTCGCGATCAAAGTGGATCCAGCGATTATCGGCGGCCTTGTCATCAAACTGGGATCGCGCATGGTTGACAGCTCGCTCAAAACCAAACTCAATTCAATTCGCACACGCATGAAAGAGGCCGGCTAATGGAGATCCGCGCTGCGGAAATTTCCGCGATCCTCAAGAAGGAAATCGCGAACTTCGGCAATGAAGCAGAAGTGACCGAGGTGGGCCAGGTCCTCTCGGTTGGAGACGGTATCGCCCGCATTTATGGCCTCGACAACGTCCAGGCCGGCGAGATGGTCGAGTTCGAGAACGGCGTGCGGGGCATGGCGTTGAACCTCGAGAGCGACAATGTCGGCATCGTCATTTTCGGCAGCGACCGCGACATCGGGGAAGGCCAGACGGTCAAGCGGACCAGCGCCATCGTCGATGTTCCCATCGGCAAGGGGCTGCTCGGACGGGTTGTCGACGCGCTCGGCAATCCGATCGACGGCAAAGGTCCGATCCACGCCGAGAAGCGCGCCCGCGTCGACGTCAAGGCGCCGGGCATCATCCCGCGCAAATCCGTGCATGAGCCGATGGCGACCGGCCTTAAGGCGATCGATGCCTTGATCCCGATCGGGCGCGGCCAGCGCGAACTGATCATCGGCGACCGGCAGACCGGCAAGACCGCGGTGGCGCTCGACACCATTCTCAATCAAAAGTCTCTGAACCAGGGGAACGACGAAAACCTCAAGCTGTATTGTGTCTATGTCGCGGTCGGACAGAAACGCTCGACCGTCGCGCAATTCGTGAAAGTCTTGGAAGAGCAGGGCGCGTTGCCCTATTCGATCATCGTTGCGGCAACGGCCTCCGACCCGGCTCCGATGCAGTTCCTGGCGCCCTTCGCCGGTTGCGCGATGGGCGAATATTTCCGCGACAATGGCATGCACGCCCTGATCATCTACGACGATCTCTCCAAACAAGCCGTCGCCTACCGCCAGATGTCGCTTTTGTTGCGCCGCCCGCCGGGGCGCGAGGCCTATCCGGGCGATGTGTTCTATCTGCATTCGCGGCTGCTCGAGCGCGCGGCGAAACTCAACGAAGCCCATGGGGCGGGCTCGCTCACAGCTTTACCCGTGATCGAAACGCAGGCCAACGACGTTTCGGCCTATATTCCGACGAATGTCATCTCAATCACCGACGGTCAGATCTTTCTTGAGACGGATCTTTTCTATCAGGGCATAAGGCCCGCCGTGAATGTCGGGCTTTCGGTCTCGCGCGTCGGCTCGTCCGCGCAAACGAAGGCGATGAAAAAGGTCGCGGGCAAGATCAAGGGCGAACTCGCGCAATACCGTGAAATGGCGGCTTTCGCGCAGTTCGGTTCCGACCTCGACGCGACGACGCAGCGCCTGCTCGCGCGCGGTTCGCGCCTGACCGAGCTTTTGAAACAGGCACAGTTCTCGCCTTTGAAGATGGAAGAACAGGTTTGCGTGATTTATTCCGGGGTCAATGGCTATCTCGATGCATTTCCGGTTGACCGGGTGCGGGCCTTCGAGGATGGGCTTCTCGCGCTTTTGCGCGCGAACCATCAGGATCTCCTCGATGCGATTCGCGTCTCGAAGGATCTTTCGGACGACTCGGCCAAGAAGCTCAAATCGATTGTCGATGCCTACGCCAAGAACTTTGCTTGATCGAGACTTGCTTTATCGAGACTTGCTTTATCGAGACTTGCTTTTGAATCCAGACTCTCACTTGCGCAGGCGGCGCCCGGATAGAGGGGAAGCGGATAGACCATGCCCTCGTTGAAGGATCTGCGGAACCGGATTGCCTCCGTCAACGCAACCCAAAAGATCACAAAGGCCATGCAGATGGTCGCGGCCGCGAAATTGCGGCGCACGCAGACGGCGGCCGAAGCGGCGCGGCCCTACGCCGCGCGGATGGAAAAGGTTTTGACCAATCTCGCCGCCTCGATCGGGACGAGCGGGCATGTTCCTGGCCTGCTCGGCGGCGGCGGCGACACGGTTCATCTTTTGGTCGTCTGCACCGCCGAGCGCGGTCTTTGCGGCGCTTTCAATTCCTCGATCGCGCGGCTCGCGCGCGAGGCGGCGGTGTCGCTCATGGCGCAAGGCAAGACGGTCAAGATTCTTTGTGTCGGCAAGAAAGGCCATGACATTCTGCGACGGCAATTCGGGCGCCAGATCATCGAAGTGATCGATCTGCGCTCGGTGCGCGCGCTTGGCTTCGGCGACGCCGACACCATCGGCCGCAAGATCGTTACCTTGCATGCGGCGGGCGAGTTCGACGTCTGCACTTTGTTTTTCTCGCGGTTCAAGTCGGTGATCGCGCAAATTCCAACCGCCCAGCAAATTATTCCTCTCGCCTTGCCGGCGGACGCGAAAGCAGCGTCGTCTGGCGCGGCTTACGAGTATGAGCCAGACGAGGAAGAAATTCTCGCGGCGCTCTTGCCCCGCAACATTTCGATTCAGGTCTTGCGGGCGCTGCTTGAAAATGCCGCGTCGGAACAAGGCGCGCGGATGAGCGCCATGGACAACGCCTCGCGCAATGCCGGCGAAATGATCAGGAAACAGACCATGAAATATAACCGCTCCCGCCAGGCGATGATCACCAAGGAACTGATCGAGATCATCTCCGGCGCCGAAGCGCTTTAGAAAACTTATGCGCCTTTTCGATAAGATCATGAGCCTTCAATCCATAAGGGGACGAAGCATGGCTGACGCCGCATCCAACTTGCCCACGGGCCACGTCACGCAGGTCATCGGCGCCGTCGTCGATGTGAAATTCGACGGGCATCTGCCGGAAATCCTCAACGCACTCGAAACCGACAACCACGGCAACCGCCTGGTCCTCGAAGTGGCGCAGCATCTCGGCGAAAATTCGGTGCGCTGCATCGCGATGGACATTTCCGAAGGCCTCGTCCGTGGCCAGAAGGTCACTGACACCAAGGGCCCGATTACGGTTCCCGTCGGCGAGAAATGCCTCGGCCGCATCATCAATGTCATCGGCGAGCCGGTGGACGAATTGGGTCCGGTCGGGGCCACCGCGCGGCGCGCGATCCATCAGCCGGCGCCCTCCTATGCCGAACAAGCGACCGAGGCGCAGATCCTGGTGACCGGCATTAAGGTCGTCGATCTTCTCGCGCCTTACGCGAAAGGCGGCAAGATCGGGCTCTTCGGCGGCGCCGGGGTCGGCAAGACCGTTTTGATCATGGAGCTCATCAACAATATCGCCAAGGCGCATGGCGGCTATTCGGTGTTCGCCGGGGTCGGTGAGCGGACCCGCGAAGGCAACGATCTCTATCACGAGATGATCGAGTCGAAAGTGAATGTGGATCCGCACGAGCATGGCGGCTCCGCCAAGGGCTCGAAATGCGCGCTCGTCTATGGCCAGATGAACGAGCCGCCAGGGGCGCGCGCACGCGTCGGGCTGACCGGGCTCACGGTCGCCGAGTATTTTCGCGACCAGGGCCAGGACGTGCTGTTCTTCATCGACAATATTTTCCGCTTTACCCAGGCGGGCTCGGAAGTCTCGGCTCTCCTCGGCCGCATCCCGTCCGCGGTCGGCTATCAGCCGACGCTCGCAACCGACATGGGCGCCTTGCAGGAGCGGATCACCACGACGAACAAAGGTTCGATCACCTCGGTGCAGGCGATCTATGTGCCCGCCGATGATTTGACGGATCCGGCGCCCGCAACCTCCTTCGCGCATCTCGACGCGACGACTGTCCTGTCGCGCGCCATCGCCGAGAAGGGCATCTATCCGGCGGTCGATCCGCTCGACTCGACATCGCGCATGTTGTCGCCGCTCGTCGTGGGCGAAGAGCATTATGCGGTCGCCCGCCAGGTTCAGCAGGTTTTGCAGCGCTACAAGGGGCTGCAGGACATTATCGCCATTCTGGGCATGGACGAACTCTCCGAGGAAGACAAATTAACTGTTGCCCGCGCGCGCAAGATCGAGCGCTTCCTGTCGCAGCCCTTCCACGTCGCCGAAGTGTTCACTGGTTCACCGGGAAAGCTCGTTTTGTTGGCCGACACGATCAAGGGTTTCAAGGGGCTTGTCGCGGGCGATTACGATCATTTGCCAGAGGCGGCATTCTATATGGTGGGCTCCATCGAGGAGGCCGTTGAGAAAGCGCAAAAGCTCGCGGCCGAGGCCGCGTAAAGCATGATCTGCAGAAAAGTTGCAGACTTTTGGATGATATCATGCGGTAAAACAAACAGGCGCCGGGCGAATTCGCGCGGGTTCGCAAATGACTGACACCACATCCAGGGCATGCCGATGGCGGCTTTTCATTTTGAAATCGTTTCTCCCGAAAAACTCGTCTTTTCGGGAGACGCCGAAGCTGTGACCATTCCCGGAACGGAAGGCGAATTCACAGTCTTCAAGGACCATGCGCCTTTGATCTCGAGCATGAAGCCCGGCGTTGTCGTGATCGAAGAAACGCCCACAAAACAAATGCGCCTCTTCGTGCCCGGCGGCCTCGCCGAAGTCGCGCCTTCGGGCCTCACTATCCTCGCGGACCAAGCGATCGATTTGGCGCACCTCGACGCGGCCAAACTCAATGCCAGGATTGGCGGTTTCGAAGAAGAAATTGCCCGCGCAACGACGGACGAAGCACGCCGCGCCGCGGTCGAAAAGCGCGATCAGCTGCAGGAATTAAAGGCCGCGCTCAAAATCTGAGGCGCGCTGCGCGACGCGTAGCATTGCCAGCGCACGAGCGCCCCGCGTGAGGCTGTCGGCAACGAGGCACACAAGCAGAATTTCAAGCATTGACGTCATGTCATTGGTCTCCCTAAAAGCCGATTTCCTGCCGCCAGTTTGAGTGGACAGCCGGAAGCGTCGGGTTCCACTTTCCCAAAGTTGGCATTGGCGCTGTCCTCGGGCTTGGTGTAGGGAGCGGTGTCGCCAACATAGCCGTTGCCTTCGGGTGCTGCGCCAGCAAAAGTCGTGTCCGAGAGGAAAAGGGCGTACACAAATAGCGCGACCTTTAGAGAACCAAGAAAGACGATCTTAAGCGTACCGAGAAGTGCATGCTTGAGAATGGTCATTGTCAGGCTCCGTTAATCTCCTTTCCGCTCGCCAGCATGAACCCGCATAGATCTATACGGCCCGCGCCGCGGCGTCGTTACACGCCTAGAGAAAAAACATTGCTTCGAAAGACACGATAGGATCACGAAATGACACGAGATGACTGCAGTTCCTGATCTCACGTGGAATTGATGATTCCTCGCGCCTCACGGCGTGACCACGATCCTGCCTTGCATTTGGGGGTGCAATCCGCAAAAATATTCGTAGGTTCCGGGCTTCGCAAAGATGAACGAAAAGCTGTCATCCGTATCGAGTGCATTCCCCTTAGCTCCAACGACGCTATGGGGAATGTCGTCGCGATTGCGGAAGACGATTGCCGTCCCGGCTTTCACGGTGAGTTCCTTTGGCGTGAAAGTGAAATTATCGATGTTCACCTCCATCTCCGCCGCCCGAACAGGAAATGACGAAATGGCGGTGAGAGCGGCGACGATAAAAAGCACCTGATACCACCGCCGCCAACCGGCGTGGCGCCTCCTGCTATATCTTACCATGTAATGTTCCTTGTCAGCGGTTTCAACTCGCCTCAAGCGGTGTATCGGTGATCGCGAGGGCTCTTTTGCCGTGCTTGACCGCGACGCTTTATACCCAGTACGGTACGAAGTTTTTCGGCCGTCACGAGCAAGTGTCCGGGCGAGGGCGCGGTTCCGGGCGCGGGCTGCGGGAAGGCGGTCGACCTCGCGGTGCGGAAGGTGACATGGCCTTCGACCTTCTGCATCAATTGATGGATATGGCCGTTGAGCACGGTGACCGAGCCGAACCGCTTGAGAAGAGCGAGTGCGCGGGCCGAATCCTCCGTGCCCCAGCCCCAATCCGCATAGACGGTCCAAAGCGGAATATGTGCGACGACGACGACCGGGGTTGACGCCCCCTTGCCTTTAAGATCGTCCGTGAGCCAAGCGATTTGCTCATCGCCGAGCGAACCCATGCCGCCCGCTTTCAAATTGGCGGCATTGACGAGGCCGATGAAATGCACGCCGCCGGCATCGAAAGAATACCAGCCGGTGCCCTTTGTGTTTTTGCCAAAGCGGCCGAGATAGGCCTTGCCATTGTCCTCGTCGACGAGGTCGTGCTCGCCCGGCACATAATGAACATCGAGTTTGGCTTCGCCGATGACTTTTTCCGCATCGTCGAATTGCCCGGCCTTCGAGAGATGAGTGAATCGCCGGTGTGGATCATGAAGGCGGGTTTGGCCGGAAGGCCATTCACCTTGCCGATCGCTTCCTTCAAGGTCCCGAGCGCGTCCGGATTGGCCGGTTTGTTGAAACCGACATGGCTGTCGGAAATTTGCAGGAAGCTGAAACCCGCGACCGCCTTTCCGGCCGCTTCCGCCGCTTCGATGCCAAGAAGTCGCGAGGATTTTGGCACGCCTCCGCTGAGCGTCCAGACGATGCCGGTTCCCGCCCAAATCATACATTCGAGCGCGCCGCGCCGGTCGATCCCTTTGTTCGCTTTGTCGTCTGACATCATCGGATCTCCAAAAGTCGCAGACTCGGTGGAATTGCAAAAGCCTAAGGGCGGTAGTGCCGTGCGTGCGCGGTCGCCCTGCTGCAGTGGACATCAGCACTGCTCGCCATCGTAGGAGTCAAAGCCGAACGGCGTTGCGGGTGGAGCGCCAATTTTGGCAATTGGAGAGGGATGCCTTCCGGCCTGAACGGTCGCACACATCCCAAAGGCGGCAAGCCCAGAAACAACGACAGGGATAAGCAGGATTTTGAGGGTCGTCTTCATGTTCGGTTCTCCGGGCTAAAAGGCCAGTTTCCGAGACCCCGGAGCGGTTGCTGGGGTCTCGGACTAGCGGTGCGCGCATCATGCGACGTCGACGTGCCCATTGCCTTCCGGCGCGGCGTAGGAAGCGGTGTCACCAACATGTCCATTGCCTTCCGGAGAAGCAAGGTAGCAACGTCGATATGTCGGTTGCCTTCGGGCGTGACACTGGCGAAAGCCGCACCAGAGAGGAGAAGGATGGAAGCGAGTAACGCGGGCTTGAGGATATTCATCGTCTGTCTCCTTTGTTGCATTTGCGGGTGTGATTCCGAGAAAGGCTTTTCAGCGCAGCCGCGGCCTTGTGCTATTGCTACAGAAGAGACTTGCCGACCCGCGTCTGAAAAATTTTTCCGATACCAGCCGTCATGCCGCGAGCTTAGCGTGCCGCATCGGTTTGGCGCGCATAGTGTATTCAGCGTTGGGCTGCGCGCCTCACTATCTCAATCAAGATTTTGTCGTCCTAGCGAGCACAGCCGCGCTCTTTATCCTCGCTCGGAACTCAAATGGGCCATCGGGGTTCTGCGTTTTTCTTAGGGAGAACCACTCATGAAAAAACTCGCAGTTATCGCCACGTCTCTGTTGATCTCAGCGCCTGTGCTCGCGCAGTCCGTTGGGGAAAAGTCGGGAGTGAGTTCGGCTCTGGGGATTAGCCCCACGACTGCCGATTTCGTGAAAGAAGCAGCCATCGGCGACATGTTCGAGATCCAATCGAGCGAGCTCGCGGCTTATAAGGGGAACGAGCAAACCAAAGGCTTCGCCAACCAAATGATCACGGATCATCAGAACACCACGAACGCCTTGAATTCCATGGTTCAAACCGGCAAGGCGGAGGCGAGCGTTCCATCTACACTCGACAGCTCTCACCAGAAAATGCTGGACAAGCTAAGGAGTCTGAGTGGCTCCGACTTCAACAAGCAATATAAAAGGGACCAGGTCAGCGCTCATAAGGACGCCGTGTCCTTGTTCCAGCGCTATGCAAAAGGCGGGGACGATGCCGCCCTTAAAGATTGGGCCGGCAAGACGTTGCCTCATCTTGAGCAGCATCTCGAGATGGCTCAGAACTTGGAACAATAAGATAAATCTCCGTGTTCGCCCTGGCGCCATGGTGGCGCCGAGGTCGCTCGCACGTGTCGTATGATCTTTCCCGGCGTAATGCGAGCGCTGCCAGCGGCGCAAACCAATGTCGCATCTAACGAATACAAAAAAGTAACAGAGATGCTGCTGCGCAAGGACGGCCCCGGCGTGATCGCCATACCGCAGCCGAGCCACGCCTGGCTATCGGGCCAGATGGCGCGGGCTTGGGGCAATGAGCACTTCGCTGCGCCGGTGCCGCACGACGAGGTTTGCCTCGCCGCCGAGCAGCACGACATCGGCTGGCTCTCCTGGGAAGAGACGCCTTTGCTCGATACCGAAACCGGCCTTCCGCAAGAGTTTTTCAAGGTACCGCCAAAAATACACATCGCGCTTTGGCGCGAAGGCGTGCGCCGCGCCCGTGCCTTCGGGCGCTATCCCGCGCTTTTGGTCTCGCTTCATGCGGATACGATCTATGCGCGCTATTTCGATTTCGCCAAGACGAGCCCGGAAAACGCCGAGGCGGTCCGCGCTTTTCTCGACGAGCAGCATCGCTTTCAAGCGCGCATCGTGGCATCCCTGCGTGCAGAACCGGAGTCCGGCTCGCAGGCGTCGTCCGAAGCCATCGAGCGCAACCGGCTCTTGATCGCCGCCCTTGACTGGATCTCACTTGAAATCTGCTGGGGCGTGAAGAAGGAAACTTCGATCCCCGGTGTGCCAACGGTCGGCGAGCAAACGGTTGAACTCAGCCTGCACCCGCGCGGTGATGGTCATCAGCTCATCCTCCACCCCTGGCCTTTCCAGGGGGAGAGTCTCGCGGTTCGCGCCGAGGGCAAACGTCTGCATGGACGCTTTTCGACGCAGGAAGAGCTTTTACGCGCGCTGGATGCGGCTGAACCGGTCCGCGTGACTGCCACGCTGCACAGAGAATTTCCATAAAAAAAGCCGATCCGTTTTTTCGCGACATGCTCTAAACACCAATGCGGAAACTTCCCCAAACCATGGGCGCGCATGGCACCCCCTCTCCTGCTGCTGCAGAACCTTTCGCTCACCCTCGGCGGCAAGCCCTTGCTGGAAGGGGCCTCGCTTTCGGTTTCGGCGGGCGAGCGTTTGTGCCTCGTCGGGCGAAATGGTTCGGGCAAATCGACGCTTCTGAACATCGCGGCGGGCCTCGTTGAGCCCGATAGCGGGACGCGTTTTCTGCAGCCCGGCGCCAATGTGCGGTATTTGCCGCAGGAGCCCGATCTTTCCGGATATGCCACCACCTTCGCCTATGTCGAGGCGGGGCTTGGCCCAACCGGTGATCGCCACCGCGCCAGGACGCTCTTGAACGCGCTGGGGCTCACCGGCGAGGAAGATGCAATGCTGCTGTCGAGCGGCGAGGCGAGGCGGGCGGCGCTTGCCCGCGCGCTCGCGCCGGAGCCCGATATTTTGCTCCTCGACGAGCCGACAAATCATCTCGATCTGCCGGCGATCGAATGGCTCGAGGGGACGCTCAAAACTGCACGATCCGCTCTCGTGATCGTCAGCCACGACCGGAGATTTTTGCAAAATCTTTCGCGCGGCGCGGTGTGGCTCGATCGCGGCCGCACCCGCGTCCTCGCGCGCGGCTTTGCCGAATTCGAGGCTTGGTGCGATGCCGCGCTCCTAGAGGAGGAACGCGCCGAGCATAAGCTCGACCGCAAGATCGCCGCGGAAGAAGATTGGCTGCGTTATGGCGTGACCGCGCGGCGCAAGCGCAACCAAAAGCGTCTCGAAAACCTCAACGCGATGCGCGCCGAGCGGCGCCAGCGCCGCACTGCGAAAGGGGTAAGGTTCGAGGCAGCCGAGGCGGACCTTTCCGGCAAGCTCGTCATCGAAGCCAGGCATGTCGCGAAATCCTTTGGCGCGCGCCCGATCGTGAAGAATCTCTCCTTGCGTATCTTGCGCGGTGATCGTCTCGGTCTGATCGGCGCCAATGGCGCGGGCAAGACGACGCTCGTCAATCTTTTGACCGGCGCCTTGCCGCCGGACCGGGGCTCCGTCCGCCACGGCGCCAATCTTTTGCTGGCGGCGCTCGACCAGGGCAGGGCGAGCCTCGATCCGGCGACGCTCCTCAAGGACGCGCTTACTGGCGGCGGCAGCGATTTCGTCGAAATCAACGGCGAGCGCAAGCATGTCGCCGGTTATATGAAGGAGTTTTTGTTCGGACCCGAACAGGCGCGCACGCCGATCGGGCGTCTCTCGGGCGGCGAACGCGGCAGGCTGATGTTGGCAAAGGTCTTGGCCTGGCCATCCAATCTCCTCGTTCTCGACGAGCCGACCAACGATCTCGATCTCGAGACGCTCGATCTTTTGCAGGATATGCTCGGCGACTACAAAGGGACCCTGCTGATCGTCAGCCATGACCGCGATTTTCTCGACCGGCTGACGACATCGGTGCTCGCCGCCGAGGGAGGCGGAAGCTGGATCGAATATGCGGGGGGCTATTCCGACATGCTCGCCCAACGCGGCGCCGGTGTGGACGGAGCCCCAATTTCCGCGCCACCCATGGCTGCTAAGGACAAGCCAAAAATCGCGGCCACGCGGCCGCCAAAGCCGAAGCCGCGCCTCACCTTCAAGGAAAAGCACATGCTCGATACTCTGCCGGCGCGGATCGAGGCGTTGCGCGCGCGCAAGGCAAGCCTCCAGTCCCTGCTTGATGATACCGGTTTCTATGCGCGCGACCCCGCGAAATTCGCGGAAATCTCGGCGGCATTTGCGAAAGCCGAGGCGGCGCTGGCCGAGGCCGAGGAGAATTGGCTCAATCTTGAGATTCTCCGGGAGGGAAGCGACGGCTAACGCCGCGACGGGACAGAGTCCCAATCAACCGGCAATGAATAGGGATGGCACGCTCGAAATCTAAGCAATGTGCCACAGTCGGCCTCAAGCGATTTTGGCTGTTCACGGCTCAACATCCACGCGTTTCATAAATATATCTTTATAATTAATGCGTGTTGTGCGCCTCGCTCGTAGATGCGCTGCTCAATAAGGGGTGTGTTGCACATTTAGCTGGCGTCACGAACAAGGTTTTAGCAGGCTGCCGAGCAAATATTGCCCAGTCGGCTGCCAGATGGGACGCCGCGGGCCTTCCGCAAAAGCAAAAAACCCACGCGGTGGACTTGGCATATATCTTGCCGAAGCTTCCACGGGCCGCCTCTATACGGTCCATTCCGGGTCCAACGAAGGGCCTGGGCATCCAGCAACGCCGCTGACTGGTCCTCACACTCGTGCGGGGGTCCGCCAGCGGCGTTTTTTTTGCGATTGAGCTTGCGCATGAACGCCAAAGCCTCGACCGGCCCTGCTGATTGCGCCGCCTGAAACCGATGATCCCGGATGGGGTCCTTACAATGGGGGATTTGGCATGAGATTCATCAGGGTGGTTCTTCTCGGTTCAGCGGCGGCTTTGTCGGGGATCGCATTTGTCCCGGGCGCCCGCGCCGCGGATCTTCCGGCCCGCCAGGCAGCGCCGATCGAATATGTCCGCATTTGCGATGCCTATGGCGCCGGATTCTTCTACATCCCGGCACGCAGACGTGTCTGCGGATCGGCTGGATGACCCTGGCAGAGCTGCGCGGTTTTGATCCTTCCTTCTCTATAGTTGGCCCCCTTTTCTACGGAAATGGGACGGCGCATTCCGTCGCCGGATTCGTTCCGTTGCCTTCCGAATATTCCAACGCTCGCTCGCGCGATGCGACTGATTTCGCCGCCTTGGGCCGCGTCGAACACGATTCCAGAACACAGTCGCCCTTTGGCACCTTGCGATCCTTCATTCGCGTCGATTCGTTCTACGGATCGAACGGCAGCGCCGCGCTCGGTAGCCTTGGATCCCAAGCAACTACGTTTAATACAACAGCGGGATCGAGCGCGTCGCACGAGTCGACGATCGTCAACAGGGCGTTTATCCAATTCGCAGGGCTCACCGCGGGCCGCGCACAATCGATGTTTTATTTTTTCGCGGACGCCATAAATTACAAGAGTTTGCGCGGCTCCAACGCGGTCGTCACCTTATTGGCCTATACGATGCCCTTCGGCAATGGCTTTTCGGCGACCCGCGGAGGATCAGCCAGACCGGCGCGCCGCGATTGGCAGCACTATCGCCAGCAAGACGGCGGCGCCGGTCACGGTCAACGGCATTTCGGCGACTTCCTTCCAGGCGCAGCCGGCGGGCGCGCGGGTGCCGGAAATCGTCGGCAATCTCCGTCTCGACCAGCCCTGGGGGCGGCGCAGCTATCGGCGGCGGCGCATCAGATCAGGGCTAGCCTCTTTGGAAGCACCGCCCTTACTACGCCGCCAACCGCCTACGCCTTTCCGGCCTTGACCAGCAATTCCTTATGGTTTCGCGGCCCAGGCGGCACTACTGTTAACGCCCGCCTACGCCTTCACCGCCTCGACCAGCAATAACTATGGCTTCGCGGTTCAGGGCGGCATTCAGCTGAACGCCGATTATCTCTCGCCGGGCGACAAGTTCTGGCTGCAGGCGGCCTATGAAAAAGGCCCTTCAGCTATATCGCGGGCAACAATCTTGGCTTCAAATATGGCGCGGTCAACCAGAACCGCTATGCCGGCTCCGCCTTCACGCCGTCGGATTACAGCGTCGGCTGGAACGCGCAGCCCAATGCGGATTGCGTCTTCACCAGCAGCGCCCCCGGCGTCTTCCCCGGCAGCGTCTCCTGCCAGCAGCAATCGGGTTGGGACATCACCGGCGCCTATAAGCATTATTGGATCCCGACCCTGGCCTCGGCCGTCTATGGCTCTTATATGCAAGTGAATTATCCCGGCGATACGCTCGCCGGTTTTGGCGGCGGCGTCGGCATCTTGAACATCAAGGAAGGCCGGGTCGGCAGCAATCTCGTCTGGACACCGCTCAAGGGCTTCGATATCGGCGCCGAATTCATGTATGTCAATGTGAACCAGTCACGGCCGGCCGGCCTCGCCTCGAATGCGGTGCTCAACGCCGCCGGTTTGCCGTCCTTCCAGGCGAACACCAATCAGTATGAGGGCCGCTTGCGCGTCCAGCGGGCGTTCTAAGACCTATATCAGCGTACTTTCAGGTCCGGCGCAATATAGCGCCAGGCTTCTTCATGAGAGGCGGCCATGCAACTCGACGGGCCGGAGCTCGCGCCGCTTTCCGGCGGCAAGGCGGCCTATCTGATTGTTCTGCTGCATGGGGTCGCCGCCTATGGCTACGACCTCTTTAATCTTGCCCACGCTTGGCGGGAGCGTCTGCCGGAGGCAGAGTTCATCGCACCCAATGCCCCGTTTCCCTACGATTATGCGCCGGAGGGCCGGCAATGGTTCAGCTTGGCTGACCGCGCGCCGGAAAAACTGCTCGCGGGATTGCGGGAGGCGGGCGCGATTCTCGATCGTTTTTTCGATGAACTGCTGGCGAGGCGCGGACTCGACAATTCCTGCCTGGCGCTCGTCGGCTTCTCGCAAGGCGCTGCGACCGCGCTCTACGCTGGCTTGCATCGGCAAAAGCGGATCGCTGGTGTCGCCGCCTTTTCCGGGGCTCTGTCGGGGGCCGCTCACCTGCTCGGCGAGATTGCCAGCAAACCGCCGGTGCTCCTTGTGCATGGCGAGGAGGACAATGTCGTCCCTTTCCAATCGATGGCCAATGCGAAGACCGCGCTCGAAGCGGCGGGCGTCAAGGTCAGAGCGGTGGCAAGGCCGGGCCTTGGTCATGCCATCGACGGCGCGGGGATCGCATTGGCCGGAGATTTTCTGCGCGAGGTGCTCGCATCCGGCCGTGCCGCCGCAGGCCGGCCGGCCTAGAGCTGCTTTCAGATTCGGCGGAACCAGAAAAGCAGGCGCCGCTATGCCCGAATAGCGTTATATAAATTTATAATATAATGATAAGGCGGCTTGACGCGCCGTGGTAATCTTCGATGTTCTTCGTCATCTTAGCTATTTCGTCACGCTCGCGCGCGAGAAGCATTTTGCGCGGGCGGCGGAGGCGTGTCACATTTCCCAGCCGACGCTCTCGGCCGCGATCCGAAAGCTGGAGGATGACCTGCAAGTCCGGCTGGTCCTGCGCGGCCATCGGTTTCTGGGCCTCACCGCCGAAGGCGAACGGGTGCTCACCTGGGCGCAGCAGATTCTCAACGATTATGATGGCTTGCAGATCGATCTCACGGGTCTGCGCAGTGGTCTTACTGGATCTACTGGATCGCTCCGGCTTGGGGTCAATCCGGCCGCGATGCCGTTGGTATCTTGCCTGACAGCGCGGTTTTCGTCCGCCCATCCCGCGGCGACGGTCGAGGTAATCTCCATGACATCACGGTCGATCCAGAAAGGGCTCGACTCCTTCGAGATTGATGCCGGTGTCACCTATCTCGACAACGAGCCGTTAGACCATGTCCGCCGGATGCCACTCTATAAAGAGCGTTACATCTTCGTGACCAGCGGCGAGAGCCGCTAGCGCAACGCAAGACGATTTCATGGCGGGAAGCAGCCGGGGAACGGCTCTGCCTGCTCAGCGAGGACATGCAGAACCGCCGCATCATCAACGCTGTTTTTGAGTCGCTGGAAATCAAGGCAAAGCCACCAATTGTCAGCAATTCCTTTCTGGGCGTGTGGTCGTACCTCCGGCACGGCGGGCAGCATCGTTCCGCACACATTTTTCTATG
>VDMG01000061.1 GCA_006514895.1 Beijerinckiaceae bacterium | reverse complement strand
CAGCATGGCGCCGTCGTCATCGGTCCGCTCGCGTGCAGTGCTCAGGCGCTGGCTCCATTCAGGATCTGGGCGATGTGAATGAATTTCATCAAAACGCCGATGCGCTCGGCGCAGCCTTGCTGATGCATCAGGCACGAGCTGTCGGCCGATACAATGTACTCGGCGCCGGCCTGCGCGTGGTCGCGGACCTTGTCGTAACCCATCTTGGTGGAAACGACCTCCTCGAACACCGAAGGTACCGCCGAAACCGCAGCATTAGGTTCGCGCGCGGACTTCCTTGACCGCGTCGGTTTGCTCAATGGCGTCGAAATTGTCCCGCACATGGTGGACGCAGCTGCCGGAAGGCGCCACGATGTTAGTCGAAGCCGGAGAAGTTGCGCATGTCTGATCGCGCGGGTACACGACCTCGTGGCGTTGCTCTCGACTGCGTTATGGACGAGCTCCTCGGCGAGTGTTGGCGGGATCGACCACAGCTCACTTAATCGACGAGCCGCTTCATGCAGATCAATCCAATTAGACGCGCGCGGCATGTCAAGACGCCTCCTGTCTCAACGAAACGACATGGGCCGTTGCATGGCCATGCATGCAGAACTCGCCCCATGCATCCATGAGCCGACGCCGTTTGTCGCACAGATCGCCGCGCCGGTAAGCGGCCTCGACCTTGCTTCCAACCGTGTGAGCGAGCGCCATTTCGACGACCTCACTGGAGAAATTCGTGCGCTCCGATACCCAGTCCCGGAACGAGGATCGGAAACCGTGCGCTGTGAGATCGCTTCGCCCCATGCGCCGCAGTAGCATCAACAGCGCCATATTCGACAGTTTCGCAGCTCGCTCGCCGGGGAAGATGAAATCGTCCATTCGGACCGTAGCCATTCTCTCAAGGACCCCGAGTGCTACGGCAGAGAGTGGAACCCGATGCTCGCGCCCCCCCTTCATACGGTTTGCCGGAACCGTCCAGAGTCTTTGATCGAGATCGATCTCGGACCAGCGCGCGCCGATAACCTCACTTGTCCGCGCCGCTGTCAGGATCACAAACTCAAGCGCGCGTGCCGCCGTCGCTGTTCGACAAGACAAGGCCACCATGAACTTCGGCATCTCGCCCCATGGCAGCGCCGCATGATGCTTGACCTTCCGGACCTTGCTGCGAGACGGTAGCAGATGGTCGAGATGGTTCTTCCATTGCGCCGGGTTGGGTCCCTGCCGGCCGCGTACCGTCGCCCAGGCAAGAATACTTTCGACGCGCCCTCGCACTCGTGACGCCGTCTCCGGCTTCGTCGTCCAGATCAGCTCCAAGGCTTTCATGACGAGGGCAGTATCGACCGCCTCGACTGGCAGCGCGCCGAAGGTCGGCGAGACATAGGTCGAGAGCGTCGCCTCCCACTGTGCTGCATGTTTTGCGTTGCGCCATCCGGGTTGGTGAGCAGCGATATAGGATGCGGCGCATTGGGCGAAGGTCATCGTCTTAGCGTTGGCGACCTTGACGCCCATCTTGCGCGCTTGTCTCGCTTCGATCGGATCGACACCTTCGAGCAGGAGCTTGCGCCCCTCCGCCGCTTTCGCGCGCGCCTCCGCGAGCCCAACATCCTGAATTGAGCCGAGCCCCATCTGCCGTTCTCTGGCCAGCGAGGGGGACTTGAACCGGAACAGCCAGGACTTGCTCGTCTTGCCGCCAGGGCTGTCCGTGACTTGCAGATAAAGGCCGCCGCCGTCGCAAAACATGCCTGGTTTGGCCGCCTTCACGCCGCGATCCGAGAATCGATGAAGGGTTCGCGCCATGCTTACCTCCGTCCATACCCACGCGTGATTTGCGAATCATAGGAAAGGTAACGAAGGCTGGCAAGCACTAAGTGTGGCGAAGGTGTAGGTGAATCAACCATTTGTTGGCGGGCAGGAAAGCTGACAAAGGAGGGCTGGCGGAGACGGGGGGATTCGAACCCCCGATAGGGCTTCACAACCCTATAACGGTTTAGCAAACCGCCGCCTTCAGCCGCTCGGCCACGTCTCCGTACACGCGGAAAGGCACAATTTGGATGCGGGTTCCGGATGTGCGCGCACATATGCCCGAGCCCCAGCGCGATGGCAAGACCTCCGGGGCGCGGCGGCACCCCTCTTCGAGCTTGGCGCATGGGCGGCATCGAAAAAGCTGGTCGTTTGCCCGATTTGACGTCTAAGAGCTGCTTGCGCGTGGCGGCAATGCCACACCTTCTGCCAAAAGCGGGCAACTGGCGCAACTTCGCTTTAACTTTATCCGCTTTGCGGCTACTTTGTGGTTAATGTCAGGAGGAGACTGGCTTCGAATCAAAACCGTACACCCATTGGCTGTTGCGGCCGCTTAATATATATTTGAATGGCTTTGGTGTGAGATGTGACACAAAATGTCTACACCATGCCCTCTGGGGGTGCCAGGCCGCGCCGTCGCGGGCACTGCTGGACAGAAAATTGAGATCTGCCCTTTGGGGATGGACATGAAACTGCTCAAAGGGCTTCTTCTGGGTTCGGCCGCGAGCTTGGCTGGAACCGGTCTGGTGCCGGGGGCCCGTGCGGCGGATCTGCCGGCGCGGCAGGCGGCGCCCATCGAATATGTCCGCATTTGCGATGCCTATGGTGCCGGATTCTTCTACATCCCCGGCACCGAGACCTGCTTGCGGGTCGGCGGCCTGGTGCTCGGCGAGTTCCGCGGCTTCGATCCAAGCTACAGCATTGCCGGCCAGAATTTCTACGGCAATGGCATCACGCCGGTGCATGGGGCCTTCGCGGGGGTAGGAATTCCAGCTGGAGTTGGCTACATCCCGAGCGTCAGCCAATATACCAACGCCCGCTCGCGCGACGCGACGGATTTCGACGCCTTGGGCCGCGCCGAGCTCGACGCAAGGACACAGTCGCCCTGGGGCACCTTGCGGGCCTTCGCGCGGATCGATGCCTATTATGGATCGGGCGGCAATTCCGCCACCGGCAGCCTGGGCTCGCTCGGCAATACCTTCAACACGACGGCGGGATCGAGCTCGCAGCGCGAGACGACGATCGTCAACAAGGCGTTCATCCAATTCGCCGGTCTCACCGCGGGCTACGCGCAATCGATGTTCGATTTCTATGCCGACGCCTACAATTACAACAACTTGCGCGGCTCCAACGCGACCACCTCGCTGATCGCCTATACGGCGACCTTCGACAATGGCTTTTCGGCGACCCTGTCGGCCGAGGATCAGGCGTCGCGGCGCGCCGCGATCGGCAGCACCATCGCCGGCACCGCCACGGCGGCGGGCGGCACTGTGCCGGTCACGATCAACGGGATTTCGGCGACCTCCTTCCAGGCGCAGCCGGCGGGCGCGCGGGTGCCGGACGTCGTCGGCAATCTCCGCTATGATCAACCCTGGGGCGCCGTGCAGCTGACGGCCACCGCACATCAGGTCAGGGCGAGTCTCTTCGAGGCCTCTGCCCTTACCACGCCGGCGGCAACCGTGGCTGGGTCCACGCCCGCCTTTGCCTTCCCGGCCCTGACCAGCAATTCCTATGGCTTCGCAATTCAGGGCGGCATGCAGTTGAACGCCGATTATCTCTCGCCGGGCGACAAGCTCTGGCTGCAGGCCGCTTATGAAAAAGGCGCCTTCGGCTATATCGCGGGCAACAATCTTGGCTTCAATTATGGCGCGGTCAATCAGAACCGCTATGCCGGTTCCGGCTTCACGCCGTCGGATTACAGCGCCGGCTGGAACGCGCAGCCGAATTCCGATTGCGTCTTCACCGGCAGCGGCGCCTGCGAGGAGCAATCGGGCTTCGACATCACCGGCGCCTATAAGCATTATTGGATCCCGACCCTGAGCTCGGGGATCTATGGCTCTTACATGCAGGTGAATTATCCCGGCGATGCGCTGGCGGGCTTTGGCGGCGGCGTCGGTATCTCGAACATCAAGGAGGCCCGGGTCGGCAGCAATCTCGTCTGGACGCCGCTCAAGGGCTTCGATATCGGCGCCGAGTTCATGTATGTGCATGTGAACCAGACGCGGCCGGCCGGCCTTGCCCCGGATTTTGTGCTCAACGCCGCCGGCTTGCCGTCCTTTCAGCCCAACACCAATCAATATGAGGGCCGCTTGCGCGTCCAGCGGGCGTTCTAAGCCAGCCCAGCCAATTGCGCATGCGAATGGCGAGCATGGGACTGGTCCAGGGGATCGAGAATCGCTTCAAAAACCTAAAATGTTCCGCCGGTGCGGAAACCGCTACCCGGCTGCCGGCTCCCGGAGCAGGGAGTTGGTGGCGACGGTGGAAACATCATGCCGCCGCCCCAGTTCGACGCAGGCGGGGCGCTGGTATCCTTGCTTCAGCACCTGGCCAAGCACAATGCCTTTCATCGCGCCGTGGAGAATGCCGCCAAGGACATCGTTGATCGTTGTCTCATTGCCGAAAGCCGTGCCGGGATAATCATAACCGCGCTGGCGGAATTCCCGTCGTGCCTGTTCGATTTCGACACGCCTTGCCGCGACCTCGCGGATTTGTCCCCGTATCTGCGCGATCTCCTCGTCGGCGCGGGCGATCGATTGCGTGAGCCGATCGATTTTTTCCACGATGACGCGGTCTGCGTCCGTCTTCGTCCGCGCGGCCTCGCGATAGAGCCTGCGCACATCGTCGCGCGAATCGTTTTCCGCCATAAGCTCGATCGCCTTGGTGAAAGCACCGTTGTTGTCTTGGCCCGCGATCGCATCATATTGCTGGTCGAGCGTCTCGAGCCTTTGACTCGCCTCCGCGACCCGCGCCTCGCTCGAGTCGAGCGCCGCCTTGGCCTCCTCCGCCCTTTCTTGCAATGGCCCGCCACCGGCCTAGATGAGGCGATCCTGTTCGAAGGCTCCGAGCTTTTGCCGTTCCACTTCGAGTTCCGCGCCAACCCGGTTGGCATGTGCGCGCAGCCGTTCAGGAATTTGGTTCAGCATCGCGTAATTCGCGCGCGCTTCCCGATAGTT
The DNA here is from genome assembly GCA_006514895.1 of Beijerinckiaceae bacterium. GTDB lineage: Bacteria > Pseudomonadota > Alphaproteobacteria > Rhizobiales > Beijerinckiaceae > Methylocapsa. Next base: position 1,608 of record VDMG01000061.1, on the reverse strand, counting down.
GATAAGCACGGCGATCTTTTCGTCGAAATAGCGGACAAAAAAACCAGATGGATATTCCGAGGAACCGAATTTGCGTCGCCACAAATACATAAAGAGAGGGTCGGACTCATAGGGAGTTTTCTTTTGCTCGCGGTCGGCCTCGGCTTGTGCCGCTTTTTTTTCCGCCTCGCCGGCGGTCTTGCTTGCCGCGTCGACGCGCGCCTTCAGCGCGATCCAAACGGGATCGCTTGTAACACTTGGGCGATCTCGTCCTCGCGCGCGTGAAGCTCTGCGGCCGCCGCGTCATAGGCGCTCGCCCGCTCGCTCTGGATTGCTTCGTACTTTTTTAGGGTCTCGGCCGCTTCCTGGCGCCGGTCCGCCGCCTCGCTCACTTGGCTCTTGATACGGTCCAGAAGGTCCTTGACCTGGCGCTCGGCGGCATCGAGCTCATGGACAAGATCGCCGCGCTTGATGAGGCCGAATTTCAGTTGCGCGAGGGCGCGCAATTCCTTGAGGCGGTCCTGGCGCAGGCGCGCCGCTTCCTCCGAAGCCGAGCGCAGAGCCGCGTCGAGGCGCATCTCGTCGGCGCGCACCTTGGCGGATGCCTCTTCGATTGAATTGAGCGCCTGCCTGCCGGTGATCATTTTGGCCTCACCATTTGGTAATCGTTCCGCCGAGCACCGGCATGATATAATCGACGTCGAGAGTGCCACGCTTTTTTTGGCCGACGATATTTCTCTCTATGATCCCGTTGTCGCGCTTATCTTCGATCACTTTTTCAAAGAGATCGTTGCTCACCCGCACGGCCACTTATCGACCGTGGAGGTAATGCCGGTCTCCTCGTTGAGGATGGGGCGGGAAAGAATTTTGCCGTCCGGCGCGATGGCTTCCACGATCAGATAATCGTTGCGCGCTCTATTGTTGATCATAGATTCGCGCCAGACGCCGCTTGCTTCGCCGGGACGATTGACGATCCGGAGCATGAATTCCGCGCGAAGATCGTTCAGCAAGACTTCCATGTCAGCGACGGCCTTGCGGGCGCCCGCCGCATCGCCGCGCGCCAAGGCCGCTCGCCATCGGCCAAGAGCCGCGCCGCATATTGGGTTCGCGGCGTCGACCTTCGTTTCGCTCAAAACATTGGCGTAATCGGCGGAAAGCGTTTTCGGCAGAACCTCCGTGATCTCCGCGGCCGCTTGACTTTGCGCTAATCGTTGCGGCCGCGCGACAAAAAAATCATAGGCAAGCCAAGCGGCAAAGAGGGCGAGGAAAGCGCCAATCAGGATCTTGCCGGTCCGCGCGCGGCCGATCCATAAAAGCGCAAGGCTGCGCGCAAGGCTTGGCCGCGGCGGCTCGTAGGAGAAGCGTTTCTCCTTGCGCGCCTTGACACCTTCTTCGAGAACCCTATCGGGAACCTCGATCCCTTGCCCCTTGTAGAGCTCGCGCAGACGTTTGATCAGGGCTTCGTCGCTGGCATCGGCCGAAAGTTCTCGCTCGACGAGGCGTTGATCATGGCGTAGCGTGTCGACGACATCCGTCGCCAGCATAAGGGCGCGGATGCAGCGGCCGCCGGGACAGTCACATCAGACATTGGCGCTGAGAGTGTTCCTTCGAGGATGAGGGCTTCGAGGC
>VDMG01000050.1 GCA_006514895.1 Beijerinckiaceae bacterium | reverse complement strand
GAACAGGGCTTCGTTTTTGCTCATTCAACGACACATACAAGATCACGCCGGAGTTTTTCGGAATCTGGATGCGCCTTCTCACGGCCGTCCCGGGGAGCGTGCTTTGGCTCTTGGACGCGAACGGACTCGTCAAGGACAACCTTCGCGGCGAAGCCATCAAGCGCGGGGTCGATTCTGGACGCCTTGTTTTCGCACGAAGGCAGTCTTCGCCCGAGCATCTCGCCCGTCACAGGCTGGCCGATCTCTTTCTCGACACCTTGCCCTATAACGCCCATACGACGGCAAGCGATGCCCTATGGGCGGGCCCGCCGGTGTTGACCTGCGCCGGGGACACCTTCGCCGGGCGTGTTGCGGGCAGCCTGTTGCAGGCGGTTGGCTTGCCCGAGCTTGTCACCTTTTCGCCCTCCGCTCACGAAAGCATCGGTCTGCGCCTTGCGCGGAGAGCCCGCGCTTTTGCAAAGCCTGCAGCATAAGCTACTCGGCAACCGGTTGAATGCGCCCCTTTTCGATATCGCGCGCTACACCCGACACTTTGAGGCCGCGCTCACGCAGATGTCGGAGACTTGGGCGAACGGCCATGAACCAATGAGCTTCGCTGTTCCCCCTTCCCTACCCATGGCGCGCCGGTGCTCCCCCCACCGCCGATAGCGAGAATAGCCTACCTTGCTGCGAAAGCAGCGATATTCCAGCGGTCCTTGGCGCCGATTGTTCGAAACATCCAATCTACCAGCCAGGGCTTCCGCCGGTCATGACCTGGCACGAATGCGTTAACTGCGGTCATGTCTTTACCGAAGGCTATTTCGATGCAAGCGCCGCCGCGCTCGTCTTCTCCAAGACGCAGCCAATCAGACCTCGGTTACGACATCGAGCGCCAGCGCCCGGTATCGGCTCGAATGGTCGAGCGTGCCGCTCGTTATGCTCAAGGGGGAAGCTGGCTGGATATCGGCTTCGGCAATGGATCGCTGCTTTTCACGGCGGAGGAATGGGGCTACGTGCCCGTTGGGCTCGATCTCCGCAAAGATAATGTCCATGCGCTCAAGCAACTTGGCTACGAGGCGCATAGCCTGCCGGTCGAGGAGCTCGACGGCCGCGAGCGCTTCACTGTCATCAGCATGGCCGATGTGCTCGAGCATATGCCGTTTCCGAAAGCGGGGCTCGCCGCCGCTCACCGGCTCTTGCGACAAGATGCCGACATGGAGAACATGGTCTGGCGGCTGCTGCACGCCAATAAGGTCAATCCTGATGGGTCCACCCACGGTCCTTTCTCATCAATATGACATCGCGGCGCCGTGTTGTCCTTTTCCGGCATCGGCTATCATGCAGGACCACGCCCGTTCTTTGGGAGGATCGCGATGGACGAGGAAAGCTTCAACATAGCTCTGCGCAAATTCCTTAAAATAGTCGGCATTACCTCGCAACGGGAGATCGAGCGCGTCGTTCGCGAAGGGAAGGTCGAAGGCAAACAATTGAAGCTGCGGATGACGCTGACGGCCGAAAACGCGCCGCTCAACCATATCGTCGAGGAGACAATCGACCTCAGTTAAGAGTCCATGGCGTCCGTCCGCCCCTTATCCGGCTTGCGCGGCGCGCACCCTTCGTTTATGCCGCTGCCATCGCCGCATCGAATGTTTGGGCCGCCATTTGTCCCTTGTAGAAAAGCCCGTCGCTATTATCATGGGCAGCGAATCGGATTGGGAGACGATGCGCCACGCCGCCGCCCGTCTCGACGAGCTCAAGATCGGCTTCACGGCCCTGATCGTCTCGGCGCACCGGACGCCGGATCGGCTCGCCGCCTTCGCGAAAGGCGCAAAGGAGGCAGGCTTCAAAGTCGTCATCGCGGGGGCGGGCGGCGCCGCCCACCTGCCGGGAATGACCGCTGCGATGACCGCGCTTCCGGTCCTCGGGGTTCCCATCGAAACGACGGCGCTCGGCGGTCAGGATTCCTTGTTCTCGATCGTGCAAATGCCGGCCGGCATACCGGTCGGCACCCTGGCGATCGGCAAGCCTGGCGCGATCAATGCGGCGCTTCTCGCCGCCGCCATCCTCGCCTTGGCCGATCCAATACTCGAAACCAGGCTTTCCGCCTGGCGTGCGGCACAAACCGGAGCGGTGGCCGAACGGCCGCTGCGGGAGGACTGACCGGTGCCATTCGATCTTGTTCCAGGTGCGACGATTGGAATTCTCGGAGGCGGGCAATTGGGGCGCATGCTCGCTCTGGCGGCGGCGAAACTCGGGCTTAAGACACATGTCTACGCGGAAGACCCCGAGAGCCCGGCATTCGACGTGGCAAGCATGCGAACGATCGCGCCCTATGAAGACGAGATGGCGTTGACAGAGTTCGCGGGCACGGTTGAGCTGGTCACTTATGAATTCGAGAACGTCCCCTCCCGCACCGCTTCCATTCTTTCGGCCGCCTGTCTTGTCCGGCCGAGCCCAGAGACGCTGGCCGTCTGCCAGGATCGCCTCGCCGAGAAAGAGTTTTTGGCGGCGGCCAGCATTAAGACGGCGCCCTACATGAAGGTGGACGATGCCGGCGCGCTCGCTCGCGCCGTAGCGCAAATTGGCCGCCCTTCAATCTTGAAGACACGCCGCTTCGGCTATGATGGGAAGGGCCAAGTTTTGCTTCGCGAAGGCGCCGATTTGGCGGTGACATTTCGCACACTTGGCGGGACGCCCGCGATTCTCGAAGCCGTCGTGCCTTTCGCCAAGGAAATCTCAGTTGTCGCCGCGCGCGGGCCGGACAACGCATTCGCGGCGTACGATATTTGCGAGAATATCCATGAAAATCATATCCTTAAATCAACCCGCGCGCCCGCGCGACTGCCGAAAGAGATAGCTGCCGAGGCGGTCCGGCTCACGCGAGTAATTGTAGACGCGCTCGACTATTCAGGCGTCATAGCGGTTGAAATGTTTGTTGTCGGCGAAGCCGACGGCAGAGGTGATGCCCGCATCGAGCTTTGCGTCAACGAAATCGCACCGCGCGTTCATAACTCCGGCCATTGGACCCTCGACGGCGCCGTCACGTCTCAGTTCGAACAACATATCCGGGCCATCGCCGGCTGGCCGCTCGGAGCCCCCAACCGCCTTGGCGCGCAAGAGGGCGAGCATGTCGAAATGGAAAATTTAATAGGAGAAGATGTCCTTGCCTGGGCAAAAATCCTCGGCGAGCCAGGCGCTTGCCTGCATCTTTACGGCAAGGCGGAAGCGCGGCCAGGCCGCAAGATGGGCCATGTGACACGCATTGTGCCCTCACCGATCCTTTAGACCATCATCGCTTCAAGATGAATCGCTCGTGGTCTTTATCTGTTTGTTTTTTCGTATGATCTTATCCAAGAAGTCCGCAACTTTTTGGATAAGATCATACGCTAAAGGTCATTAAGCTTTACATGTAGCCTTGATTCTGTTATCGGCATTCCTTCGTCAATCGGTGCTTTGCAGCGCCCGGTTGTTTGTGCCTTTTGTTCAGTTCGTTTCACCCCTTCTGACGATGGCTGAGGCCAAATTCAAGGACTCCTGCGTGCAAGTTCTCGTTCGGGACAACAATGTCGACCAAGCGCTAAAGGCGCTCAAGAAAAAGATGCAGCGGGAGGGCATTTTCCGCGAAATGAAGCTCCGCGGCCACTATGAAAAGCCTTCGGAAAAGCGAGCCCGCGAAAAGGCGGAGGCCGTACGTCGCGCCCGCAAGCTGGCCCGCAAGAAACTGCAGCGTGAAGGGCTTCTGCCGATGCGGCCGAAGCCAGTGCTGGGCGCTCGTTGAGCGCTTGAATTGGCTCCATTCGAGCATTGCCCAGAAAAACCAGTACCGGCTTTCGAAGACCATGCTCCACCATTCGGCGAGCCGGCGAGTGGGACAGGGTAACCGGATGATGGTTTTCGCAGCCTTTGTTAAAATTGCGACGCCGGCACAACGGAGCGCCATTGCCCGCGCCTTATTGCTGGCCACTTCCGTGGCCCTGTCCGGATGCGAAACGGCGACCAACCTCATGGGCAAACAGGGCACTGGCATCGCGGAAGTGACCAACCAATCGCCGCAGGAAGCCTCCGCCAACCTTGAATCCCTGACCGACGTCATTCAGCGCAACCCAACGAGCGCCGAAGCCTACAATACGCGTGGTGTTGCCTACGCAAGGATTGGCAAATTTCAAGAAGCAATTGCTGACTTCAATCAATCGATCAAGCTGAATCCCAATAATGCGGCATCGCTGACCAACCGGGCGCTGGCTTATCGCCAGGTTTATCGCGACGACGCGGCGCTTGCCGACTTTAACCGCGCGATCGAGGCTGATCCCAATCACGCGCCGGCCTACCTCGGCCGCGCCAATCTGCTGCGGGTTCAAGGCAAACTCGAGGAGGCCCGGGCCGATCTTGACCAGGCGATCAAACTCAATCCCGAAAATGCCCAGGCCTTCCACGCAAGAGGGTTGATCTATCAGCGCGAAGGCTTACATGAGCAGGCGATCACCGATTTCGACAACGCGATTGATCGTGATCCCTTCGCTGGCGCGCCTTACCAGGCCCGCGGGCAAAGTCTGATCGCTATCGGTAAGAGCGACAAGGCGATCGAGGATTTCAATGCGGCGCTAAACGTTGACAATAAGAATGCCGATGCTTGGGCTGGCCTCGGGCTTGCTTATGAAAAATCCGGCAATCGCGCCAAGGCGATTGAATCCTATCAGCGTGCACTCGTCTTCGATCCGAACAGCCAAATTGCGAAGGATGGCGTCGCGCGGATGGGTCGGGCGTAAGATCCGCTTATTGGAACTTTCATCGTTTGAGCGGAGTATCACCAGTACAAGTTGGTATTCGTATTGGCTCACAAAATTGAAGCGCTCCCCGATTCGAAGGCCGATGAAACGGTTTCTGGCGGAGTCGAGGTCGGCGGCGACTATTTCGGCGGTAGGTAAATCTGGCCAACTGGAATGTTAGTCTAGACTAACCAAGCGTATTTGAGAATACGGCACTTCCGTTTCGGAACACTATCGCATTTGCAGCAGGCGCGCGACAGCTTTGGACGTAAAATCCACCATGGGCACGATACGCGCGTAATTGAGCCGCGTCGGACCGATCACACCGAGCACACCGACGATGCGTTGCTCCCGGTCGTGAAATGGCGCGGCGATCATCGAAGAACCCGACAGAGAGAAGAGCTTGTTTTCCGAACCGATGAAAATGCGAACACCGTCGCCGCCTTCAGCCCGGTTCAACAGGTCAATCACGTCCTTCTTTGTTTCGAGATCTGCGAATAGCAGACGGATCCGCTCGAGATCCTCGATCGCAGTGAGATCTTGAAGCAGATTGGCTTGCCCCCTCACGATCAGCTGCGAGCCATGCCCGGCCGATTCCGCCCAGCTCGCCAGCCCAGCATCGACAAGCCGCGCCGTCAGTTCGCCGAGCTCGACCTCAGCTAGCTTGCGCGAGGCCTCGATCTCGCTCTTGACCTCTTGCAAAGTCCTGTTCCTAATCCGCGCATTGAGATAATTGCTTGCTTCGCACAAGATAGATGGCGGCAAGCCCGCCGGTATCTGAAGGATCCGGTTTTCGACCGAACCATCTTCGGCGACGAGCACGGCGAGAGCGCGCTCGGGCTCGATCCTGACGAACTCAACGTGCTTGAGCCGCGCGTTTTCCTTGGTGGTGACGACCACTCCGGCGCCGCGAGTCAAACCCGACAACATCATCATCGCCTCGCCAAGCAGTGCTTCAAGGGTCTGCTCCTGCGAGGCGGCTTTAACTTGCGCCTCGATCTGTTCGCGTTCGTCCCGGCTAATGTCGCCCACTTCAAGCAGTGCATCGACGAAAAAGCGCAGTCCAAGCTCGGTCGGCAGCCGGCCGGCGCTTGTATGCGGCGCATAGATCAAGCCGAGTTCTTCGAGATCCTGCATCACGTTGCGGACCGAGGCCGGCGACAATGGCGTCGGCAGTAGCCGCGCAAGGTGGCGCGATCCAACCGCCTCGCCATGAGCAAGATAGGAATCGACGATGAGCCGGAATATTTCCCGCGAGCGCTCATTGAGACGGGCCAAGCTGTTGCCGCCAAGCTGCACCGGGTCGCGCGCATGATCCAAAGAAATTGCCATGTTGGCTAACATGACCGGATGAAGCCAAGGACGCAAGCACGCTCCCGCGGGTCTGGTGCAAATATATAGCTTTGATGCCCAACTCCGGCGACACTCGGGACGGCCCGGCATAAGGCTGCCGTACTAAAATCACGCGTATTGTGTGTTTGCCGCGCGGACCAGGCAAGCATCATGGAGCTTTTCCCGTAAGCTCGCCGCTGAGCCCCCATCCTCACGCAAGTTTAGACCAACAGAATGGCCAAAGTATCGTGCCGGAGCATGCTGAATGTCCGATATCTTGTGGCGCGCATGACATCGGGTTTGCCTGTGGCATCATAGCGATACTTTCGATCTTCTTCTTACCGATTCCGGCGTTTTTAATCGATATCGGCCTTGCGTTCTCGATCTCGTTGTCGGTGCTCATTCTTATGGTCGCACTTTGGATCGAGAGGCCTCTGGACTTTTCTGCCTTTCCGACCATCCTCCTTGTCGCCACACTGCTGCGC
>VDMG01000069.1:5971-6565 GCA_006514895.1 Beijerinckiaceae bacterium | reverse complement strand
AGTGGATACCGGTTCGCGTCAAGAAAATGCGATGAAACAAAGAGCATTTTCAAGCGAACGGTTCGCGTCAAGAAAATGCGATGAAACCTCGGGCGGAAAACCGGTTTCCGCTTTTTCTCATCCCGCTCGAGGCGCGGCAAATCTTTTCGGAATCATTCCCCGCCGGACGGAATCTTTCCAACGGGCACCTGATCAGGATCGGTCTTGATCACGGCCGTCGTGCTCTCCCGTGCCGAGAAGAAAGCTTCGATCGCCGCCGCGACCTGGCTCGATGCCTTGTCGCGCCATTCCGCCGAACTCAGCGCCAGGCTATCCTTTTGATTGGAAAGATAGCCGAGTTCCAGCAGCACGGAAGGAACGTCGGGCGCCTTTAAAACGCGGAACCCAGCGGATCGCTGCGGATTTTTGTTGAGCCGGCCGGCGACCCGCCAGTAATTCGCCAAGGTGTGTGCGAAGAAATGACTGTAGGCGCGGGTTTCCCGCCGCGTCAAATCGAACAAAATGTCGGAAACGTCACTGGCATCCTCGGTTTTGTCCAGTCCGGCCGCGGCATCGGCTTGATTTTCTTTCTGCGCGACGCGCGCGGCTTCGGCA
>VDMG01000069.1:0-5961 GCA_006514895.1 Beijerinckiaceae bacterium | reverse complement strand
CCGAGGCACGATCCGATACCGTGTAGACCGTCGCGCCGGAAACATCGGAGGCTTCCGACAAAGTATCGGCATGGATCGAGACGAAGAGTGCGGCATTGCCGTCTCGTGCCATCCTGACCCGTTCGGAGAGGGGAACGAAACTGTCGTCGTCACGTGTCATGACAATTTTGAAGCGCCCGTCCGTCTCGAGTTTGGCCGCGAGCGCCTTGGCAAAATCGAAAACCAGGTCCTTTTCGACGAGCCCTTTCACCATGGCGCCTCTGTCGATTCCGCCATGGCCAGGATCGATCATGATGACGGGCTTCACTGAGGCCGGCTGCGGTTTTTGGTCCTTCTTGGTTTGCGCTAGCGCCCCCAACCGCATCCGCGCGATTTGAACCGCGGCACGGAAATCCGCGCGACTGGTCTTGGCGAGTTCGATGACGAGGCTTGTATGGCCATCGCCATCGGTTTTTTCGCAAGATGCCCGCAAGATCTGGGCGGGGGCGCGAAGATCGATGACAATACGCGATTTTCCCTGAGCGAGCTGGCCAAATCGAAAGGCGGCGATGAGGCCGGTTTTTCGGTGTGGCCCTCGCGCCCGCTTGCCACTCTCAGGATCGAGCTGAAAATCGATTTGCGGCAAATCGACGATGACGCGATTGGGATCGGCAAGGACAAAGGCGGTGGAATCCACGGGCGTCGATAGCTCGAATATGAGTTTCGTATGATCGCCGGTCTGTTCTATCCTCGCTGCATTGGCGGCCGGTCGCGCCACGGGCTCCGCCGGAACCGTCGCGGCCTCTGCGCTCAAACTCAAGTATCGCGCGGCCGGAAAAGGAAATTCGAGCGCTGGCCAAGCAGCGAGCGCAAACACCACCGCGAGCGCCTTGGCGGTTGTTGAACCTGAAGCCCGGCAAAAAAAAGCGCTTTCCGGCATCGATTGGCCTGCTTTTCGCCCTTTAACGATGAGCAATTATGAGCCGCCGCGAGAGCCGCCGCGCCGGTTTGTCAGCGGACAGCAGCGATTTCACGACATATGAACCGCAATTTCAGTCTTTGGACTATCGAGGTTAACCAATTATGATCATGCCGGAAATCCCCCGCGAAAACCGTCACCGCGCGGCCACGGGTTCAAGGAAACTTAGCAAACAAACTTGCCAAACAGCCCACGAACCCGATATGGTAGCTAAGTTCTTTTCTGGACCCGGAAATTTTTTCCTGTTGAGGTTCCGGTAATTGGTATTTCAAGTGCTTATGTCTCGTGTCTCGATTTGAAAGCGGAGCTGGACCGAAGCCTTTGCCGGCGCCGCTGGGGCCCGGCTTTCCGGTGAGAATGCCTGCCTGGGCTGATTATGGGCGGACCCCGCTTTCGGGGCGCCGTTGCGGATAGGTGACGAGGACATGATTTGTCCCGCTAAGGGTCTTCTAGCAGCCGTCAATCGTTCTGGTTTTGACGTACGTCCGCTTGCCTGGCCGCTCGCTCTTTTTACATTCCAAGCAATGAGTCCCAAGTTCACCCGTCACCATTCGCCCCCACACCGGATCTTCGAGGCCGGTCCCGCACATAACCGCGGGGCGCGTCCGGGGTTGTCCCTTTGCGGTTCGCCGGCCGGTGGCGCTCGTCGCCGCGGCGGGCTTCCTTTGTCTCACTCATCCTCCCATCCAATGCGCTATGCCGCCTTGCGATGGCCACGCCAAGCTCCAACGTCCGGTTCGCGGACCTTGACGGGCAGCAGTGGCCTTCGGCGCATTGCGCCCAAACGAGTTTCACATGGCCAACAAAATGCTTATCGATGCATCTCACCCCGAAGAAACCAGGGTGGTCGTCCTTCGCGGTAACCGGGTTGAAGAATTCGATTTCGAAGCCGCCAGTAAAAAACAACTTCGTGGCAATATTTATCTCGCCAAGGTCATGCGGGTCGAACCTTCGCTTCAGGCGGCCTTCGTTGACTATGGCGGCAACCGGCACGGTTTTCTTGCGTTTTCCGAAATCCATCCCGATTATTACCAAATCCCGGTCGCCGACCGCCAGGCGCTGATCGAGGAAGAAGCGAGGGCTCAACGCGACGAGGAAGAAGATGCTTCGCGTTCGCAGCGCCGCAGCCGCCGCTTCCGGCGCGGCGATCGCAACGGCTATAGGGCCGAGAAGCGGAGCAGCGCGGATCCGGCGCTGTCCGAGCCCTATGCTGGCGGAGCATCCGCAGACTCGGAATCTTCTGTCGGCTCAGGCGAAACAGAACGCCTAGCCCCGCCAGAAGAAACAGCTCGCGGAAATCCCGATGTAGATGATGTAGTGGCACAACAGGAGTCCTTGATACAGGAGGATTCCTTGGCGCAAGAAGACGCAAGCAAGACGCTCCCGCTGGCAGATGGCGCCGTTGAAGCGGCTTTCGAGGCGCCCGCCGAATCTATCGCTGGCGTTGTCCCGGACGATTCCGATCTGGAGCCTGAGCCGGAACATACGGCCATCGAAACAGCCTTTGCGGGCGAGGACGCGGCGGCCATCCAGACGGGCCTGGCTCCTCCTGAGCCTGCGGAGCGCGGCGGCGACCGTACCGGCGATGAAGACGAGGACGAAGCAGCCGAGATCGAACAGCTTGGCGGCGATGCGATGGAAGAAATGCCGTATCGTCCGCACCGTCATCGCAAGCAATATAAAATCCAGGAAGTCATCAAGCGCCGCCAAGTTCTGCTTGTGCAGGTTGTCAAGGAGGAGCGCGGCAACAAGGGAGCGGCGCTGACAACGTATTTGTCGCTTGCGGGGCGGTATTCGGTCTTGATGCCGAATACAGCGCGCGGTGGCGGCATCTCCCGCAAGATCACCGACTCGACCGACCGCCAGAGATTGAAGTCCATTGCGCAGGAACTCGACGTTCCAGAAGGCATGGGCGTTATTGTCCGCACCGCTGGCGCCTCGCGAACCAAGGCGGAAGTCAAACGCGATTTCGAATATCTTTTGCGCATGTGGGAAACGGTGCGCGAAACCACTTTGCAATCGAGCGCGCCGACGCTGGTCTATGAGGAAGGATCCCTGATCAAGCGGGCGATCCGCGATCTTTATAACAAGGACATCGACGAGGTCGTCGTCGCGGGGGAGGACGGCTATCGCGAGGCCAAGGAATTCATGCGCTTGCTCATGCCAAGCCATGCCAAGATGGTGCAGCCCTATCGCGATCCGCAGCCGATGTTCGCAAAATCCGGTGCCGAAGCGCAGCTCGACGCGATGTTCTCGAACCAGGTCACGTTGAAGTCGGGTGGTTATATCGTCATCAATCAAACCGAAGCTTTGGTCGCCATCGACGTCAATTCCGGCCGCGCCACGCGCGAACATAATATCGAGGACACCGCGCTCAGGACCAATCTCGAGGCCGCCGAAGAGATCGCCCGTCAATTGCGTCTTCGCGACCTCGCCGGCCTGATCGTCATCGATTTCATTGATATGGAGGAGAATCGCAACAATCGCACCGTCGAGCGCCGCCTGAAGGACGCTCTCAAGAACGACCGGGCCCGGATCCAGGTCGGCCGGCTCTCGCATTTCGGCCTTTTGGAAATGTCGCGCCAGCGCATGCGCACCGGCGTCATCGAGGGCTCGACCGTGGCTTGTCCGCATTGCGCCGGCGCGGGGATGGTTCGTTCGACTTCGTCTATTGCCCTGCACGTGCTGCGGGCTCTGGAAGACGCCCTGATGAAGAATGCGAGCTATGACATTGTCGTCAAAACCAGAACGGCCGTCGCGCTCTATATCCTCAATCAGAAACGCGCCCATCTGCGTGATTTGGAGAAGCGGTTTGGCGTGTCTTTGACGATTGCCGCCGACGACGGTTTGTCCGGGACGAATTACTATGCGTTGGAGCGCGGCGAACCAGCAGTGGGCACAAAAGAGATGCCGGCTTCCCAGCCGGGAGAGACGCAAGGCGCCGTGCCGGCCGATCGTTTCTTCGACGAAGCCGCCGCCGCCGAAGAGGTTCCGCCCGAGTCCGCCGAGATGGAAGAGGCACGCTATGCGGGCGCCAATCGCCACGAGAACGAAAATGAAGCCGAGGGAAGGCAAAGGCGACGGCGACGGCGACGGCGCGGCCGAGGCGGCGATCGCGAAGGTTCCGGCATAGCGGCGAATGCGCCGCAACCTCCCGACGACGCCTTGGAAGCCATGGCCAAGATCGGCGGATTGAGTCCAAGCGCTGCCCTGGAAAGCGAAGCCGAAACCGGACAAGCCGCGTTTCCCAGCCATGATGAAGCCGAGGCAACGCATCGGCACATGGGCCGGCGTTCGCGGCGCGGCGGGCATGGCCCGCGGAAAACTCTCGAAAACGCCGATGCCGGGTCCTCCGATGCTACACCTCTCGAATTCGCGCTTACGTTCGAGCCCGAACCTGAACCCTTGGACTTGACCGGACGGGCGGAAGCAGGCGTGCGGCGCTCTCCGTCTGGAAGGGCGCGGCGCGGCCGCCAGGTGCCGCGTGAGCCTCGCGGCGCCCCTGGTGGCGAGATTGCCGCCCGGCCGCCATACGCGGCACCCGCTTTCGCCGCCGAAGACATGCAAGATCGTCCGGAAGAGCCGGAGATTGCGCCACACGGAACCGAAGAAGAAGCAACGGCCTCCCCTGGGCGTGTGAAAGCGGATGCGCAAGAGGCGCCCCCATCCGCGCCATCGGACCCTTATGGCGCGCCTCGGCGAGACGAAATTCCGCCGCGCTTGTCCGACGAGCCGCCGCAGCCGGACGCGCTCGATCCGGCCCGCCCAAAACGTTCCGGCTGGTGGCAACGCGCGCGGGTAAGCTGGCGAGGCTAGGCATCCGACGACTCTAAACCCTCATCCTGAGCTTCCTTTTGCTCAAGGATGAGGGCGAGCTTTTGAGGGCGGTCCTCACGCGATCCTTTGTCCGATTTCGCGGCCCAATCGGACAAAAGTGTTTCACGTGAAATTCCCTTCGATGAAGAGGCGGCCACCGCCTATGCGGATATCTTCGCGGCCCGCAGGCGGACCGGCAGGCCAGCGTGGACGGTCGATCTCATGATCGCCGCAATCGCCTATTGCCGGAATGCGAGCGTCGTCACCCGCAACGCCGCAGATTTCGAGGCGTGCAACGTTAGGGTCGTCAATCCGTGGAATAGGTAGCCGTTCTATGATTTTCGAGAGGCCCGCCGCGCGGTTCATATTGGGCCCGCAATCACCGCCTCACGGGTCGCGAGCATCAGACCTTCGCAAGACGAGAAAATTGTCTTTTGGACGAAATTTTTTGTCCGGTTTGAAAAGAGGCGGATGAGTGCAGCAGTTTGACGTTGGCTAAAACGCAATCGTCGAGGCCGATAGTTTTTATGAGCGGCATCACAATCCGCAATCTCGATCCGGCGATCAAGGAGCGCCTGCGCGTCCGCCACAATCAAGGGCTTCGAGGTCAAGCGATGATCCGCAAGGGAGAGTGCCTCATGCTCGAACCCGGCGTGGCGGGGGAAGTGTGTTTTGTGAACCGCCTCTTCCGCCTCGCCGCTTGATCGGCCGCAACCGGCAGGGCGAGATACGTCGCAGATCGGCTAATGCAACAGAGCCGGCGCATGTCGGTTTAAGCGAGTTTGTCTGAGGCATTTCAGCGCATTGACTGCGCGGCTATGCGCGCCTGTAAAGATTCGCCCGCGGAAAGCTAGACCGCGTAACACAAGCCTATGGAGGGTCTCGCATGTCAATCCAACTCAAGAAGCTCATTCGTCCGCTTGTTCCCATCGGCGCGGCCGACGCCATGGGGTGGGGCCGGGCCAAACTTCGGGATGCCGAAGAAAGTCGACGCCGCGAAAAGTTCAACAGTTCGCGGCAACACGTTCGATCCACGATCAAATCGATCCATGGACTCAGCTCCGATCAGAGCCGCGACCTGAAGTTTCTGGAAAAGGAGTTCATTCGGCAATGTCCCGCTTGATGTTGAAAAGCGCGAAGCGAGCGTCGCTGGTTGAGAACCTACGCAGCCTTCGTGGTTTGGACAA
>VDMG01000201.1 GCA_006514895.1 Beijerinckiaceae bacterium | reverse complement strand
ATGTACCAGAGTTCGAGGCTACGGCTTTGCGGCACTTCGGTCGCAACCGGACGCACGAAAACAGTGTGGGACGAAAGATCGACGCGGATAATGAGAGCCGGCTGATCGCCGCCGCGATTGACAACAGCGACATAGGCACCCTCGGTTTGCTGCTTTTGGACAAGGGTCCGATCGATGCCGAAAATCGCGAGCGCCGCCGCAAGCGCGCCCGTGAGACAGGCGCCCGTGCGCCAGCGATTGCGTGAGCGGCGCAAGAGCAGGAGCGTGGACGCCTGATCGGACGATAGCCCCGGCAAAGCCTGTTCGATCGCTGGCCAAACGCGCGCGGGCGGCGTCACGTTTTCCACGGCGAGGCCCAAGGGCGCCAAGCGGCACTCCCACACAGCAACGGCCTGGCGCGCTGCCGCGTTGCCGGCGAGCAGCGATTTGAATTCAGCACGTTCCTCCGTCGAAAGCGTGCCAAGCACATATTCCGCTGCTTGAATGTCAATTTCCACGGTCATGTCACAGATTCCAGACAGGATTTCAGAGCGGCCAAGCTGCGGTGCAGCCACGTCTTGATCGTATTCACCGGCCGATCGAAGCGGCGCGCGAGTTCGTCGCGCGAATAGCCTTCATAATAAGCGAGCAGGATACAGGCGCGCGCAGGTTCCTCGATCATGCCGAGACAATGCCGCAGCGCCGCAATATCCATCATCTCAGCCTCGCGATCGCCCGGTTCCGCGATCCTCGCAAAGAGGTCGGCCGCGTCCGTGTCGACCGCGGGCTCGGCCGGATTTTTCGAACGCAGAATATCGATCGCCCGATTGCGGGCGATGGAAATGAGCCAGCCCATGGGAGGTCCAGCCTCCGCCGAAAAACTCTCCGCATTCTGCCAAATCTTCAGGAAGACATCCTGCAGGACGTCCTCCGCCGTGGCCCTATTGCGAAGGATACGCAGGAGAATCGCAAAAAGTTTCGGCGCAACGCGTTCATAAAGCTTTCCGAATGCCGCGCGATCTCGCCGCGAGACCGCGGTGATGAGCGTTATGAGTTCGGCATTGTCCATCGCAATCAATGCGGCAACCTTATTACGTGCGCGCTGACTCTTATTAGCGAAGGATACGGTGCGAAGTCCAGCTTCTGGGCGCAGAACCTGCCCGCGGAAATCTTTTCTAATATCGAAACCTTTCTTGGCGGTCCTCCGTATGCGCATGACGAACCGTCTAAATGAAAAATGACGGGGCCCTGGCGGTCTCAATGAGCAGATGTTGAAAGGGCAAGGCACAAACGAACGGCTGAATCGGATGTCCGGCGTATGGCGCCCGCGAAAGGTTTCACACCCAAGCAGGGCCAGTATCTCGCTTTCATCTAGGCATACACGCGCCTGCACCGCCGGCCGCCGGCAGCAATAGTTCCGCGTCAGCGCACCTTCAGTTCACCAGATGGTGCTCAAGCTCGAACGGAAATGATCATATTCCGGGGTACTCGCAACGTACTAGGGGCCTCGTCCCCATTCTAGATCGGGTCGCCAAAGAACTCTCGTCGGGGGTCCGCCACGCGGTGGAGGCAATGGATGCGCTCCATGGCGCCCTACTCGAACCGTGGAAGCGGAACGACGTTGCGGCCCAGAAATCGGCGACGGAGGACGTGCGAAGACATTCGATCTTCGCCCAATTGCTAGCGGATCCCATGACCAGGCAAGCCTTCAGGAAGCCGCGAGGCTATCCTGGCGATGCCGACCTCATCGATTTTATCTACGGATCGGAATCTTCTGTCGCAGGATTGGACGCGGCTTCTCCAACCGGACGAGCGATTTACGCCTACAATGTCGAGACGATCGCGAGCCAAGGTGTCCGAAATCGGCGAGATTATATCGCTAAAGTCATCGACGAAATCGCCGAGCGGAAGCCCAAGACGGAGGTGCTCGCCGTCGCGTGCGGACATCTTCGCGAACTGGAACGGTGCTCGCCGACCTCGCGCCGCGCGATCGCCCGCTTCGTCGGATTGGATCACGATCGACGAACGACCAATTTCCTCACGCGTCAAGCCTATTCGGACTTCGTTAAGCCCCTGACGGCGTCCATCGGTGTCCTTCTTCGGAAGGAGATCGAACTCGGCTCCTTCGATTTAATCTACGCTGCAGGCATTTACGACTACCTGCAGGATGACCTCTTCATAGCCTTGACCAGGCGTCTCTGGGAGATGTGTCGGTCGGGTGGGACACTGCTGATCGCCAACGTAACCGCGGACAACCCACAGATCGGATACCTTGATGCGTGTATGGATGTTGGCAACAGCCATACCGCGAAGTTGTGCCGCGACCCCACGGGGATCGTAGCGTTCGCCAAGCTCGAGAAAGCGTAGTGCCAATTGGCTGAGTTCCGCGATGATCGGCTTGCACGGGACGACGACTTCCTCCCAAGCCTCGTCGCAGCTTGATTTTTTCACCCGATTCTCCTTGAGTGCCTCCAAAACAATCAAGGGAAGAAGTGTGTGACAGACCGGCACCAGCCCGTTAACAAAGCTGCCGTTGCCTAATTCCGTCCGTGGAGCGAAGATTCGAAAGAGGCTGTTAGGGCGCGGATTGGACACAAGACGGCATTTGTGTTGGCCGGCGGAGGAAGCCTCGGCGCGATGCAGGTCGGCATGCTGGATGTTCTGTTAGCCGCCGGAGTGCAACCGGATTTCGTGGTTGGCACGTCGGTCGGCGCGATCAACGCCGGCTTTTTCGCCGGAGCGCCGAACGCGGAAGGCGTGGCGAGGCTTGCGAAAATCTGGTCCGACCTGCGACGGAGCGATGTTTTTCCGTTTACCTTCGCCAGCGCATTCGCCCTTCTCAGGCGTCCAGATCATATCGTCAGCCCCGCCGGTTTACGCCGTCTGATCGAGATCAACTTGCCCTATAGACGCTTGGAGGACGCGGCGATTCCAGTTCACGTCATCGCGACAGGCGTGCAGGGGCTGCCGGTTTTTCTCTCGAAGGGACCCGCGATCGACGCAATCCTCGCGAGCGCCGCGATACCGGGCATCTTCCCAGCCGTTCAAATCGACGGGCAGATGCTGATAGACGGCGCAATCGCCGCCAACACCCCCATTCGGGTGGCGGCAGACCTCGGAGCGTCACGGATTATCGTGCTTCCCACTGGCTATGCGTGCTCCTTGAAAGAGTTTCCCAAAGGATCGCTCGCCAGGCACTTGCACTCAATGACCCTGTTAATTGCCTGGCAGCTCATCCGTGATCTCGATTGGTGTCCGGACGAGATCGATGTGAGCGTCGTGCCGCCACTCTGCCCGCTCGATGTATCGCCATTCGATTTCTCGGCATCGCATTATCTCATCGAACGCGCGACGGACAGCACGCGAAAATGGCTCGATGACGGCGGCCTTTCGCGCCGGTGGCACCCGGGGCAGCTTCACGCGCACAGCCATTGATTGGCTCAGAGCGCTCCCCGGCAGCATGAGGGCGAGGGTCCTTCACCCGATTACCCTGTTACATTCCACCTTTGAATACTCACCGCGCTGATGTTGCCGCTAGCATAGGGCCAAACGCTGATATCCGTGGAGTCCGCGTCGACCGACAGCTTCGGTTTGCCTCTTATCAGTCCGCGGGTCGCTATTCGGTTCACGTGGAGACAGGGAAACTGTCACCGAACATCGGATTTCCGCTCTTGGACTGCTGCCGTGTCGCTTCGTCCTGAATGACATCCCAGTGCTCGACGAGAATTCCGTCCTTGATGCGTAGGATGTCCGCCGCAATCCGATTCACGGGGCGCCGAAGCCCGAGAATCGCCCGTGAACTATCGAGGTGTCGTCAGCATGAGCCGATCCTCGCCCGCGACTTGTTCGAAGCCGCGCAGGCCAGGCGCGCCGCCAACGCGGTCGCCAGGCAGCTTCGGCTCAGGGGCTCTGCCGCTCCTCTCACCGGCCGCCTCTTCGACGACCGCGGCAACCGGATGAGCCCAACGCATGCGAACAAACGCGGCGTGCGTTACCGGTACTATGTTTCGCATGCGCTTTTGCAGAATCAAAGAGCCGAGCCGGCAGCGTCGCTCGCATACCAGCCCCCCGACGGAGCGCGAAAAGGATGAGCTGCTGCGGCAAAAGGAGATGCTGCTTCAGGAGATGCAGCACCGCGTCGCCAATAGCCTGCAGATCATCGCGAGCATTCTCATGCTCAAGGCGCGAACCGTGCAGTCTGAGGAAACGCGGCAGCACCTGCGGGATGCACACCAGCGGGTGATGTCGGTAGCAACCGTGCAACAGCAGCTCCAGCCCTCGGGGCTGGGCGACCGCATCGAAGTCGGTCCCTATCTGTCGAAGCTGTGCGACAGCCTTCGAAACTCGATGATTGATCACAGCAGCCCGCATTCGCTCCTCGTGCAGGCCGTGACCGGCACCGTGGAATCCAGCCAGGCGGTGAGCCTCGGGCTCGTTACCACCGAGCTCGTGATCAACGCCCTCAAGCATGCGTTCCCCCCGGGTCACGAGGGTGAGATCGTAGTGAGATACGATGTCGACGGCGCCGGTTGGCGATTGTCGGTATCCGACAACGGCGTTGGGCGGCGTGACGACCGCCACGAGCGCGCAGGCGGCGGCCTGGGCACGAGCATCGTCGAGGCGCTCTCGCACCAGCTCAACGCCCGCACCGAGGTGTCCGCTGGCCCGCAGGGTACGATCGTGTCGATCATCCACGTGGCATGAGGCCATCCGAAGACGCTATGCGTCGAGAATGGAGCGCGGTCGCCACTTTCCCGTCGGAGCTGTCGACGAGGGCATACGCACGATCCCCAAGCGGATGGCCAAGGGCTGATATTCGATGCCGCATATTTGCCGTTCATGAAGGGCTGGCCATCGGTTTTGGCCTTCGCAATGCCCGTATTGGTGTCTCTTACACCCATTATCTGAAACTTTTCGGGGGGGGTAAATAATTTTGATGGTGCCTTCCACAACGCATCCGACAACAATACCGTTATCCTCTATAGTTGGATCGCATTCTGACAAATTTTTTCGTTTCACGCGGGCCGGGCGCACGTACTGGCAACGTGAATGCCGCTAACGAAAAAGTCAGAAACAACCGCTGAAAAAGCCTGTGTGTGCGTCGCGCTCGTATCTATATGATCGGCGAGATGATCGGCGAGGGTCGAGTGGTCGACAAATCCAAACGATGCTTGGGCTGAGCCAAATGCCTGGTTATGGCGCACTGGCGTCATTCAGGCGGCTTGAGGGAATGACCGCTTCCCACCGAGGCTGTGTGAAAACGTCAGATGAGGTATAATTCTGGGTGATTTGCTTCGGGGGTTGAGATGAAGCGTTTCGTCCAGAGTGAAGATCGCAAGCAAGGCGTTTTGCTTCCTGATTATCTGGATGATTATGTGTCGGAGGACAACCCTGAGATCGTTTGATTGCAGCATTGCAAGGAGCCAGCATTGCCCTACAGCCGCCTTTCCCTTCGGTGGTGAGGAGAAGAGCAGCGGCCGCGCGGAGGGAGTTCGTAGCTTGGAAACAAGGTCATGAGCGATTTTCTTGGAAGTCCGCTTCCTCGTGCCCGGCTGCAACCCGATCAAGCTGGCACACTCGAAAAGCTCGCCACTCTTTTTCTGGTCGCGTTCGTTGTAGCGATGCTTTATGTCGGGCACGAAATATTCATTCCAATCGCGATTGCGATTCTGGTGAGTTTTGTCTTGTCGCCGCCAATTCTTCTGCTGCGACGCTGGGGTTTAGGTCGTGTATTTTCCGTCTTGACCGTCGTCTTTACCGCGCTTGTCATCGCATTTTCGGTCAGCGCCGTTTTGACCCGGCAGGTTTCTGAACTGGCAGTTGATCTGCCGCTATATCAGGGGACGATCAACGCCAAACTTGATGACTTGCGCGATGCGGCCGCCGACAACGCCCTCTTTGCAAAAGTTTCGGTCGCGCTGAAAAAGCTCGGCGAAATCAATCCGCATCGGCCGGCACCTTCGAGCGCGCCCGCTCCATCGGACCAACCAAAGAACCAGTTGACCAGAGGTCAGGAAAGCGAGCGCCCGATTCCGGTCGAGGTTCACCAGCCGGAGCCTGGGCCTTTCGCTATTGTGCAGACCATCGCCGGAACCGCGCTGTCGCCACTGGAGACGACCTTCATCGTCGTCGTCTTCGTCATCTTCATTCTTTTGCAACGCGAGGATCTGCGCAACCGCTTTATCAGGCTTGCCGGATCGAGCGATTTGCAGCGCACGACCCTGGCGATGAATGACGCGGCCGGGCGGCTCAGCCGATTTTTTTTGGTTCAGACCCTTGTGAACGCTTCCTTCGGCGTCATCATTGCTGTTGGCCTCTATTTCATCGGCCTTCCGAGCCCTATCCTTTGGGGCATCGTCGCATTCTTGCTGCGGTTCGTGCCCTATATCGGCCCGATCGCCGCCGCTGGTTTTCCCGTGGCCCTGGCGGCGGCGCTCGACCCGGGTTGGGGCATAGCGCTCGAAACCTTGGCCTTGTTTATTATTGTCGAACCCATCATCGGGCAGGGAGTTGAGCCTTGGCTCTATGGCCACAATACGGGGATCTCGCCGATCGCCGTCGTGATCTCGGCGACATTCTGGTGGTGGT
>VDMG01000043.1 GCA_006514895.1 Beijerinckiaceae bacterium | reverse complement strand
TTGTAATAGTCCGGGTCGGTGTAATATCTTTCCGGATCCCAGTTTTTCGCCGCCTTCTCGTCGAATTCGGGATTAGGGAAGAGGCGCAGGCCGACGATCCCCGTGGCATAGCCGAAATAGGAGCCGACCGGCAAAACCTTGCCGCCGCCGATCGCCTGGCCGCGCGCGCCAATTTTCACGCCGGGATATTTTGTTTCGTTCTCGAATGGATCGGGCGGGCAGTCCTTGCGGCGCACATCGAGCCAAAGGTCGAATCGTTCCGGATCTGGGCCAGTGGGCTTCTCGAAGCAAGGTTCATTGACCGCCCCAAGCCAATGCCAGCGGGAGTCGCGATCGCATTTTCCATCGCAATATGTCTGGCTCGGATGAGAGGTCACGACCTTCAAGAGATCGAAAGTGCCGAAACTCGGTCCCGGGAACTTATTCCAGAGGCGGTCATTGCCTCCAGTCCAGAGAAGCCACATGTTGCGGCCTTTGATTTCCTCTGGTGTCAGGGCAACCCCATTGTCCATGTCGTGGAAATAGTCTTCGTCCGCCTGCGGGAAGGTCGCGGCTTCCCGCCCAACCTCCTGCGCCTCATCCGGCAGATGCCCCTTATCAAGCCCCTGATCGGATTTAGATGTCGTAGGCGGCTCGGATTTAGATATCGGAGACAGGCCGCAGCCTGCTAGAAGCAGCATGCCCGTCAAAATGGCCATTCCCCCGCCAAGCACTCTAAGCCGCACCATTGCCCCCCTTGCCATTTTGGTGCGCCGCAAAACCAGCGCGCTTTAGACCTTTTGAATAGCTATCGTATTTTGTCCATGACGAATAGAGATTTGGCTCATTTCACCAAGGCGGGCCGTTTCAAGGCCCATGGACGATATTGAGCGAGGTGTCCTGGACGGGTGATCACCCAAGGGTCTTTCTCGGCTTCCTTTTGAGTGTTATCGTATTTTGAAACTCGTGAATTTCACGCCGCTTTTGCCGGCGATGCGAGACCTGCGTGGCTCTATGCCAAGGCAACTGGCCAGAGTGAGACAAACGCTGGCCTTGAACCGGGGGAGGGTAGGCCGATGCTGCTCAGGGCTTTGCACAAGGCACTCGAATGCGGGCTGCATCTCGAGCGCCGCTTCGAGCCGTGGTTTCGTCCGCAGGTCGATGCGCTTGTGCGGGAACCTTTGGCAAAGGCGATCCAGGCTCTGATCAACCGGCGTCGCGTGGACGAGGGCCTCGGTCTCGCCGAGGAAAAGTTGCTTCCCGGCGAAGAAAAATTCACGCAAGAAATCGTCGACCGGATGGCGGCGCAGATGCGCAACCATTTTCAGCCGGTCCGCTATGAGCGGGGCGGCAACACGAAGACGCACGGCCTTGTCCGCGGGACGTTCACGGTTCGCGACGATGTGCCGGGCCATATGCGCCACGGGATCTTTGCCGAACCCCGCAGTTATCCCGCCTGGGTGCGCTATTCAGGACCAGGTCCTACCGTGCCCCGCGACATCGATGACGTCGGCTTTGGGAGCATGACCATCAAGCTCATGGGCGTCCAAGGCCCAAAGCTGCTCGACGACGAGAAATTCACCCAAGACCTTCTCTGCGTCAACACGCCATCCTTCGTCACCCCCGACTCCCGGGCGAATGCGACTTTGCAGGACTGGAGCCTGCGGGAGATGCCGGTTTTTTATTTCCTCAATCCGAAAGACCACCACGTGCTTGATTTCCTCATGCAGGGGCTGTGGAACGAGACGCAATATAATCCGCTTGGCCAATATTATTATAGCTGCGTGCCCTATCTCCTCGGCGAAGGCCAGGCGATGCAATACGCATTTTATCCGAAGACCGAAGTGTACAAGAAGATTTCGGGCTTGCCGTTCCACGCGCCGGACAACTATCTGCGCGAAAATATGATCAAGACCCTCGCCGAAAAAGATGTCGAGTTCGATATTCTCGTGCAAATCCAGACCGACCCGTTCCTCATGCCCATTGAAAATGCTGCTGTCCGCTGGCCGGAAAAGCTATCGCCGCATGTCCCCGTGGCCAGCCTCCATATCCCGAAGCAAAAATTCGACTCTCCGGCGCAGTTCGCTTTCGTCGATAATCTGGTTTACACCCCCTGGCATTGCCTGAAGGAGCATCGCCCGCTAGGCAATCAGAACCGCACGCGGCGCACGTTATACTGGGAATTGTCGAAGTTCAGGCTGAAGATGAATTGCAAGCCGCATATCGAGCCAAAGGGCGACGAAGTTTTTGAATAGGCAGGGCGGCGCAAACCCACAAGCCGGGGCTCGATCCCGGCGGCGTCAATCGTACCAAAACGTTTGACGTGTGTAATAGACATGGGGGGTGAAGAGAGAGAGACAAATCTCTACAAATTTCGTGGGCTATTGCCGCTTTAGGAGCGGATACTACATCTAGGCGCGGACCCTGACCTATGCCGAGCCCGGGTCCTTACCGCTGGGTGTGGGCCTCGCTCCATGTCCGAGCCCCATGGCCAGACCCAGCCGCCGGTCCAGCTCCCAGCTTATGCCTTGCGCCGGTCTGGCGGGCTCCGCTCGGGGATGCGCGACGGATGGCAGGGCGGGGGCACGGCAGGGCACGGCCAGGCATGACGTGGCCCGGCGAGGCAAGGCTAGGCTAGGCAAGGGGGCGGTTCGAGCAATCGAGCCGCCCAATCTGCGCACTGCGGAAGACACGTGCTGAATCACCATCGGAGCCCCCTGCATTCACGGCGGGGCTTGCCGGAGGCCACGAGCTGTCGATGGTGGCCGCGATACCCAAAAGGGTATGAATCGCTTCTACAGGCCTCGGCACACGGTAAAGCCCGATGCTTTCGATCATCCGGCGCAGGTTCTCGGCAAGACGATTGAAAACGTCCAAGTCAACGGTGTCATCACCTTCGGACATGCGGGCTTCGAGGCAAGTTGTGGCTATGCGGCGGCAAAGGCTCATTTGAGCTTCTGCGACGTGCAATTCCACAATGTCCTTCCAGCGGCGCACCCAGGCCCCTCGGCCGTCGCCGCCAAGCGCAAATGGCCTGTTTCCGTTCGTAGTAGCAGACCGAAGCTGCCGCGACCGGCCAGCAGCGGGGAAACAGTTTCGACATGAGCATCCATGCCCGACCCATGCGCGCTTATTTTATAAATGTCAAAATCCGTCACCTATAAGATTTTGTCACTGAATTAACGTCCGTGTTATCCCGGCGTTATCCCATTAAGTGGCGGCAGCCAACAATTTCAACGGCATCGAAGTGACCAGACAATTGCTATGCTTGCGGTGTGAATTGGCCGGTAATTGCGAAAGAAGTCAAACGCTTCGGCCAAGCAAGCGCCCTGAAAGCGTTGGCTTGGCGTGCGCGCCGACGGAAAGAAAAAAATGTGACAAACTTAAGCTTGACGTCCGTTTAACTCTGTTTCAAGGTGCCATGGGGTTGTAACCTCAATCTTGTATTGATCTGCTTCAATAGAAGCACGCATCCTTCGATAGTCGAGGTCCAATCATTCTCAATAACCCCCGCGTTCTTTAAAGCTCGTACCTGTGACGCCCATCTTTCAGGAGTTGCTGTACTTCTCGATGACGGGGGTTTTTGATTGCCATCAAAGCCATGAGATTGAACAGCAACACGCGGTCAATTTGATCTTTGATAGAGCGTGAAGCGATAATTCGTTCAAGCGCTTGGCTCACGTCGCTTTCAAACCCGGAGAACGCATTTCCGCGTCCGGGGGCTGGCCTTCGACGTCAATTCTATGAAAATCACGTTCAACTGCTACGTTAGCCGGCGCTGTGTAGAAGGAGCGGCGTTCTTTGCAATCTACCACAAAGGACAATCCTGTTTGTCGACTGGCCCGTTCGAGTGTTCGGCGCCGGTCGAGGCTGAAGTTCCCTGGCCCGTTCTTCCGCCCCTCTTCTGGTCCTTGATGGGCATTGTCACGCCGCGGCGGCCTTGCTGTCCCTTTGGCGGTTCGGTACCCAAGAGCATGACGAAAATCAGCTATAGCGGCTACTGCTTCCCTCCCGAAATTATCCACCAGGCGATCGCATCATTTTTTCTGGCGATACCGCATTGAGCGATTCATTTGCGGAGTTGCGCGTTCCGGCCCATCGATTTGGCGATCATGCCGATCGGCGCTTACAATCCCTGGATTCATTCACGCTGCACACCGGAACAAGCCGTGCAAATTGGCAATGAAGCCGGCGCTCATTTCATCATGCCGGTCCATCATCAAACTTTCCATCTCAGCGTAGAAGGCTTTCGCGAGCCGATCGAGCGCGTCCAGGCCGCACTGCACAAGACACCGGAACGCATCGCCCTCCGCGAAATCGGCGAGACATTCGTGCTCCAGTACATGCCGACGAAGCCCCGCAGAGGCAGAAGAGCCGGAGGTTTTACCGATCCGCGGATTTCTTCCCGGTGAGTGCGTCGAGCCAGAATGACGCGCGCCGCGCACGGGCCGCGGCCAGGGCCGCCAGTTTGGCCTCACTGGGCCTCGTCTCGCCGGCCCGCAGGTCGGGGATCAGTCCGTCGAGCATGGCGGTCTTGATGCGGTTGAGTTCCGGCAAAAACGTCGCAACCTGCGACGGCTCGTGCTCGGCCATCACGTCATCATAGGCGAAGCGGTAGGCCGCGACGAGCGTGCGCAGCGGCTCGGTCTTCTTGACCTCGTCTCTTCTCAACGCGTTCCGTGCGATCAGATGGGCCCGCTGCTGAGCCTCGGAGAACGGGATCCAATCCCGTGCTTTCTTGCCGTCGACGGAAACTCCATCGAGCAGTGCGGTCGCGACGGCCGGCGCATCCTTCACGTACTCGGAGAACTCCGCATTCACGGGAAAGACGGCGTCCCAGCGGCTCGACAGCTTGTCGCAATCCGACCCCCAGCCGACGGCGCGCAACACGTCGACATTGAAGCGGAACCGGACTGAAGTCGGTGGGTAGTCGTCAGTTTCCTTGTCGTCGTCTTCGATGGAGAGAAAATTTGCGAGTGCGCTGACGAAGGCCGACCCGCACGCCATGGCGCCGTAGAGATCGGCAAAGACTTCCGAGGCCCACTCGTTCCACCGTTTGACTCTGACGGAGTTTCGAACGGCGCCGTCGATAGCGCTGCCGATTGCCGGGGAGAGGCCGAGGTCGGCCTCCACGCTATGGCCTACTTCGTGGCCGATCACGGGCAGGTCGGCTAAGTTGCGGATTTGATACCACGGTATGCCGATGACGGGGAACGGCAGGCTTTCCATCACCTCGAGCAGCGGTCGATCGCGGATCAACTCCTGCGGAACGGACTCGGCCTGGAACTGCTCCTTGCGCGTCAGCGTGAACGGAGAGTAGCCCCCGTTCAGATAGACCAGGGGCGGCTCCTTCAGTCCGTAGTCTAAGATCGGCTTGTAGCATAGCCAGGCGAATTCATCGGCAAGCCAGAGAAACGAGCTGAAGTGAGGTTCGCGACGCTGGGCGAGCTTGGCGCGCAGGAATTCCCAGATTCGGAACATGCCCAAGACGACCTTGGAACGCTCCCGAGCATCGACGACGTCCCGGAGCGGCTTGTCCGGCGTTGGTTCGACGTCGCCACGCACCTGGCGCAGCATGGCGCGCTCGAACAGTGCGTTATACAGCTTGCGACGGTGCGCGTGCTGGTTCACGAAGTGCGCCCAGTTTGTCCCAAGCGCGTTCTTCCAGCTGTCGTGCCGTGATGTGTCCCACCGAAAGTCCCGCATCGGCAGGATGCTCTGCGCCGCTACTTTCGTTGTGAGTACGGGCGCGTACACCTCGCGGTTCGTCTCGCCGAATTTGTTAAGCAGAGCCTTTCTTGCTTTGAGGAGCGCGACGTCGACCGGCTGTCCTGTGCTGAGGTGCTCGTAGAATTCTCCCGCGCCGAACGCCGCCGCGTCGCCGCTGACGTCGGCTTGCATGGCAATGACGGCGACAGCCCGCTTGAGAAAGGCCGAGGCCACTGACCAGAAAGCCGTCAGCCCGGGATCTGCCGTCAGCCCGGGATCTTGGGAGCGGCAGGCGTTCACGTAGACGAGGCGCAGGTCGGGGAACCTGTCCATGATGTTGGCGATCTGCGCCAGCGTCCAGGAGTAGTGAGTAATTTGTCCATTTGCGTCTGCTGCGGAGTACTTCAAAGCCGGAGGGACTGCGCTCGAGTGACCGATGAAGTGAATGACGTGCGGCCCCTTTGGCCAGCGCTGAATCGCCGCCTCGAGCTTGTTGAGGTCGAACTGGCGCTCGGCGGCGGTGTTGTAGACCTCCAGATCGAATGAATGCTCGGCGTTTCGCAGTGCGCGGCGGATGTTCCAGATTTCCTCTTCGGCCTTGATGCCCTTGTCATCGGGGGCGCTGGCATTGATGACAAAAACGCGCACCGGCCAAACCGGCTCGAAACCATCCGATGCGGGCGGGAGTTTCAGCGTGCGCAGGAGGGGCACCGCGGTCAGCAGCGGCGTAATACCGTCGATCATCAATTCCCACGGCAACCCTTGCACCTCATCTGGCTGGACGTGGAGATAGAGCCGTCGCAACATTTGCCATTCGTGGCCGACACGATCCTTTGCGATGCCGTCGAACAGTGCGCGTCCGAACGTGGTCAGGTTGGGGTCGGCGAAAAGAAAAGTGCACCCGCAATATCCATCGCAGCCATGGAGAAGATACTA
>VDMG01000212.1 GCA_006514895.1 Beijerinckiaceae bacterium | reverse complement strand
TATTTGACGGCAATTGAGAGTCGGGACACTAGCAACGTGCGCAGCAAGAGGTCGGCGTCAATCCCATCGGACTTGGCTCGACGCACCCGGCGATCGACCGGAACGCTTGAGGGCTGAATGACGTGCGTTTCGATGCCGTACTTTGCCAACCAACGGACCAGCCAGAACCCTGACCACCCTGCCTCGTAGATCGCGATCACCCGCGCGGCATTCCGGCCAGCCTTCTCGGCCCGGGCGCGATAGCCTTCAATGGCCGCCATGAGCGCTTCGGGAGTCGGCTCGATGGAGCGCTTGGCTTTGACGCCTGGCAGACCAGGTATCTGGGCAGCCAGCACCCAACTCGTGTTGCTCAGCTCGATTGCCAGAATGAGCGTCCGTTCGTAATCAAGCATGGTAGGGGTGGGAAGTGCGCCAGGAGCCTGCGTCATCGCCAATATCCTTCAAGGTTGTATGAGCGGCAGACACGCTACTATTTCCGCCGCAAGCCCTCATGGGATCTTCTCCATCTCGGCATGGCGCGATCGTGTCCTCGACCGGCACTTTCGCGTCGAGCTGGGCCGGGCGATAGATGTCGATGTAATCGGTGCCGAGCCGCCGCAGACTATATGCCAGAAAGTTCTTGACCGCCGCCGGGCTGTTGTCGACGCCAACCCAGCCCCCGGCCGGGTCACGCAGCGCGCCGAACTTGACGCTGATCACGACGCTCTCGCGAGTCTTGTCTGCAAAGCCTCGCGGATCAAGAGCTCGTTTGTGACCGCTGCCATAGAATCGCCGGTGTCGATCAAGGTGATGCCGGCATCGAGAGCGGCATGGATGTGGCGATGCTTTCCGCGCGGTCGGCCGAACCGTAAAGGTCCGACATGCCCATCGCGCCGAGGCCAAGGGAGGAGACGGCCGGACTATTATTTTTCCAAGTGTGCGTGTCATCGGGGAGTTCCTTTCAGCTCGGTGACGACGCTGCCTTCATGTATGCGCTGAAAGAGCACGCGCAACCGGCGTGAATGCTCTAGCCTCGACGCTCCGCAGCTATCGCACAAAACCCAAGATATCCTTCACCATCGCCATGTTTTTTGTGGCGATTGCGCGCGCGCGGGCGGCGCCATCGACGAGAACCCGGTCGATGAAGGCGGGGTCGGCCTTGAGACGTTTCATCCCGGCGCCGATCGGCCCGAGTTTTTCTACCGCAAGATCGACAAGTGCCGATTTGAAGGCGGAAAAATTGCCGCCGCCGAAAACCCGCAACACATCTTGCTTCGTCTCGCCGTTCAGCGCGGCAAAAATGCCGACAAGATTGTCGGCTTCCGGCCGCTGCGCGAGGCCTTCGACTTCGGAGGGAAGCGCGTCCGGATCGGTCTTCGCCTTGCGGATCTTTTGCGCGATCACCTCCGCGTCGTCGGAAAGATTGATCCGCGAATAATCCGACGGGTCCGATTTCGACATTTTCTTGGAACCGTCGCGCAGACTCATGACGCGCGTGGCTGGCCCTTGAATGAGCGGCTCCGGCAAAGGGAAGAATGCGTCGCCATAACCATTCGCGGCGATCGACGCGGCAAAATCGAGGTTGAATTTTTGGGCGATGTCGCGGGCAAGTTCGAGATGCTGTTTTTGGTCCTCGCCGACCGGGACATGGGTCGCGCGATAGACAAGAATATCGGCGGCCATCAGGCAAGGGTAGGCATAAAGCCCGACGGAGGCGTTCTCGCGGTCCTTGCCGGCCTTTTCCTTAAATTGCGTCATGCGATTGAGCCAGCCGATGCGCGCCACGCAATTGAACACCCAGGCGAGCTCGGCATGCTCGGCGACCTGGCTCTGGTTGAACACGATGTGTTTTTCTGGATCGATGCCGCAGGCGATGAAGGCGGCCGTGACTTCCCTGATGCTTGCCTTCAATTCCTCCGGCTTTTGCGGCAGCGTGATCGCGTGCAGATCGACAACGCAATAGAGGCAATCATGGGTTTTCTGCAATTCCACGAATTTCGTGATCGCGCCGAGGTAATTTCCAAGATGCAGATTGCCTGTCGGCTGCACGCCGGAAACAACCCGTTCAACGAATTTTGCCATTCCAGAGGGCCTCCCGGCGCTCAAAAAAACATTTCGCGCGATACGAACCGTTGCGCGCAACAATAAGCGCGGCAAATAAGCCTATGCCAGTCGTTGCCCTGAACGTCAAAGAATGAACCGGCTCAAATCGGCGTTTCTGGCGAGATCGCCGATGTTCTTCTCGACGAAATGCGCGTCGATTTCGATCCGTTCGCCAAAACGATCGGATGCCGTAAAGCTCACATCGTCAAGGATTCTTTCCATTACCGTCTGCAAACGCCGCGCGCCAATATTTTCGACCGAGGAATTGACCTGCACCGCGATCCTCGCCACCGCATTGATCGCGTCCGGCGTAAAGGAAAGCTCGACTCCCTCGGTCCGCAGAAGAGATTCATATTGCTTGATAAGGCTTGCCTCGGTTTCGGTGAGGATGCGGCGGAAATCGTCCTCGTTCAAGGGCGAGAGCTCGACGCGGATCGGCAGCCGCCCCTGCAATTCGGGCAAGAGATCGGAGGGCTTCGACACATGAAAGGCGCCCGACGCGATAAATAAAATGTGATCGGTCTTCACCGCGCCATGCTTGGTTGCGACCGTGGTGCCCTCGATCAAAGGCAGGAGATCGCGTTGGACGCCCTCGCGCGAGACATCCCCGCTGCCACGCCCCTCGCGCGCGCAGATCTTGTCGATCTCGTCGAGAAACACGATCCCGTTGTTTTCGACCTCGTGGATCGCTTCGCGGATGATCTGATCCTGATCGATCATCTTGTCGCTTTCCTCGAGGATCAATGGAGCATAGGCGTCCTTGACCGTGGTCCGCCGCGGTTTCGCGCGATTGCCGAGCGACTTTCCGAAAATATCGCCGATGGAGATCGCGCCGATCGCCGAGCCCGGCATGTTCGGTAATTCGAACATCGGCATCGAGGATGTCGTCTGGGCGATCTCGATCTCGATCTCCTTGTCGTCGAGTTCGCTCGCGCGCAGCTTTTTGCGGAAACTATCGCGCGTCGATGCCGACGCCGTGGTGCCGACGAGAGCATCCAAGACCCGCTCCTCGGCGGCGAGCTGGGCGCGCGCGGAAACCGCCTTGCGTTTTTCTTCCTTGGCCATCGTGATCGCGGTCTCGACGAGATCGCGGACGATCTGCTCGACATCACGGCCAACATAGCCGACCTCGGTAAATTTCGTCGCCTCGACTTTGAGAAAAGGCGCACCGGCGAGCTTCGCCAGACGGCGCGAAATCTCGGTCTTGCCGCAACCGGTCGGCCCGATCATCAAAATATTCTTCGGCAGCACCTCTTCGCGCATCGCGCCTTCGAGGCGCAGGCGCCGCCAGCGGTTGCGCAGCGCGATCGCCACGGCGCGCTTGGCATCCTTTTGCCCAACAATGAAACGATCGAGCTCGGAAACGATCTCGCGTGGAGAAAAATCAGTCATGACGATAAGCTTTCCTGTTGCCGCGCGGTCATTTCGAGGCGATCGATTCGAGCACGAAATTAGTATTGGTATATACGCAAATGCCAGCGGCGATTTCCAGCGCGCGGCGGGCGATCGCCTCGGCGTCGAGATCCGTCGCAATCAGGGCGCGCCCCGCGGCCAGCGCATAATTGCCGCCAGAGCCGATCCCCATGACGCTGCCAGTGCCGGCGGACTCAGGCTCCAGCACATCGCCGGTACCGGTCAAAACGAGCGCCGCCTCGGCGTCGGCGACCAGCATCATCGCCTCGAGCCTGCGCAAATAGCGATCGGTGCGCCAATCCTTGGCAAGCTCGACGCAGGCGCGCATCAGCTGGCCCGGATATTGTTCGAGTTTCGACTCGAGGCGCTCGAAGAGGGTGAAGGCATCGGCGGTGGCGCCGGCGAAACCGCCGATCACTTCGCCCTTGGCGAGTCTTCGCACTTTCTTTGCATTGCCCTTGATGATGGTCTGCCCGATCGACACCTGGCCGTCGCCGCCGATGACCGTGCGGCCATCTTTTTTAACCATGATGATGGTTGTCGCGTGCCAGCCGTCGGGACCGGGCGAAGGATTTTGCATGAAAACTCTCAATAATCGCCCGGCGCCGTGGAGTGGGGGCAGGAAGCTTCCGGCGGCCGGTCTTCATCTATGGATTCGCGGCGGATGATGCAAGCCGCGTTGTGGAGCGCGTCTTGCAAGATCCAGGAAGTCCGTAGCGTCTCAGTTTGAAATTTGAAAATCAAGAGACGCAGGATTGGCTCAGCTTCGGTCGGCTGCTCGTGACCCGAAGCGGAAGTCGCGCCTACTGACGAAAGGTTCAGTTCGACAATGCCCTCTTGAGGTTCGATTCGCCGCGCTGCCGCTCGATTGCGTCTTTGTCGGCGGCTTTGGTCTTGTCGTCCTTTAGATCGATCGTCACCTTCTCGATCTTCCCATTGAACCTGAAGGGATTCATATAGTCCGGGGAGACCGGCGTGCCGGTATTCCTTGACGTAAAGGCTCCACCCGCCGAAGCGGCCACCCTGTGCGACCAGTACGCCATTGGCCGGCTGGTCCGGCACAATCACGTCTGCTGTGATCGAGAACGATGAGTTTTTGACGTAGATGAATGCATTCTCTGGGATTGAGAACATGCCGTCGTAGACCGTCAGCGACTTCCGGCCGGCCATGAGATCCGGCCTGCCAGCCAACTCCGGATTGGCTCGCTCGAACAAGCGATCGTCAATCGGCAGGACGTGGTTGGCGATCGCCTCCCGCATGAAGATCGCCTGCATCTCGTGCAGCTTCTCGGGGTTCTTGGACGCGAGATCGTTAGGCTGAAGTCGGATTTTGTATCGTACAGCTCCACTTGTCATCCTTGAGCGGCGCCGGACCTTGGTTTCCCAGGGCGCTCTATGGACGGTGCCGGCCAACCACCCGTCGGAATAAACGCCCCGATTGCCGAACATCTCAAAGTATTGGGTCAGGTGATTCTCGGGCGCCTTCGCATCGTTGAAACTGGACAGCATGCTGACGCCCTGGATCGGCGTCTGCGGCGTCCCGTTCACGACGCGCGGCTCGGGCAGCCCGGCGGCTTCCAGGATCGTGGGCGCGACGTCGATCACATGGTGCCATTGCGAGCGAATCTCGTTCTTCGCATGCGCCCCCTTCGGCCAGTAGACGACCATGCCGTTGCGCGTGCCGCCGTAACTCGATGCGACCTGCTTGGTCCAGGTGAATGGCGTGTCGCCCGCGACCGCCCAGCCGGCTGCATAATGATTGTGGCCGAGCGGGCCGCCGAGGTCGTCGATATGCTTGAGCTGGTTCTCGATCGGTTCTGGAACTCCGTTGAAATAAGTCATTTCATTGAAAAGACCGTTCATGCCGCCCTCGGCGCTCGCTCCATTGTCGCCGATGATGTAGAAGATGAGGGTATTGTCCAGCTGGTCGAGATCTTTCAGTGTGGCGATCAGACGGCCAATCTCGGTATCGGCATATTCGCCGAATCCGGCGAACACCTCCATTTGACGGGCGAACAATCGCTTTTCATCTGCGCTCAGCGCATCCCAATCCTTGATCGCTTCAGGCTTCGGCGCGAGTTTCGTATCGGCCGGCACGACGCCAAGCTTCTTCTGACGCTGAAGCGTCTGCTGCCGCAGCCTATCCCAGCCCTGGTCGAACTGGCCCTTGTATTTGGCGATCCACTCCTTCGGGACGTGGTGCGGCGCATGGGTCGCGCCCGGCGCGAAATACATGAAGAACGGCTTGTCCGGCGTCAGCGACTTCTCCGACTGGACCCACGCGATCGCCTGGTTCGTCATGTCGGTCATGAAGTGATAGCCGGGCTTTTCATCGATCTGGACCTTGGTCATCCCGTCCCAGACGGTCGGGGCCCATTGATCCGTCTCGCCGCCGATGAAGCCGTAGAACTTGTTGAAACCGGCACGCGTCGGCCAGCGATCCGTCGGGCCCGAGGCGCTGAGCTCCCACACAGGCGTCTCATGCGACTTGCCGAACGCGGCGGTCGAATAGCCGTTCAGGCGCAGCATCTCGGCGAGCGGGGCGACGCTGTCAGGCCGCACGCCCGTGTTCCCCTGGAAGGCGGTCGCCGTCTCGGTGATCGAGCCCATGTTGTTCATGTGGTGGTTGCGGCCGGTGAGCAAGGCGGCGCGGGTCGGCGAGCAAAGCGCTGTCGTGCGGAACTCGTTGAAGCGGAGCCCTTGGTTGGCCAGCGAATCCGCGGTCGGCATGTGTATCGGGCCGCCAAAGGCGCTTGACTGGCCAAAGCCCATGTCGTCGATCAAAACGATGAGAACATTCGGCGCGCCAACGGGCGCTTTGATCTGGAAGAATGGCGGCGACTTGACGTTGCGCGCATCCAGTTCGGTGACCGGCGGATAGACGGGTTCGGGAATGGGCAGGACGGTCCGATCGAAGGGCACCTCCTGGGCAATTACCAGCGCGGGCGGCCCGAAGAAAGCCAGAAGTCCGAGCCCCATCGGCATGAATGCGCTTGTGACTTTCCGCATGAAAATATCTTCCTTCATTGGCACGTCGGCACGAGACAGCAAAACACGCTAACCCGAGCAGCTAATCTACTCGGCAATGTCCCGCTTGATGTTGAAAAGCGCGAAGCGAGCGTCGCTGGTTGAGAACCTACGCAGCCTTCGTGGTTTGGACAA
>VDMG01000088.1 GCA_006514895.1 Beijerinckiaceae bacterium | reverse complement strand
TACGATGAGCCAGAAATCCTCCGTTCTTCAACCCGCTTAATCTGTCTCACAGGCGATGACGCCGGACACCCCTAGTTAAGTTCTGGATTTTGATCCGGACAACATTCCGGAGCCCATCGTATGCCATTCTGCACAGTGGTGCAAAGCCGCTGCGCTTATGGTAGGTCGGGTTCTAGAAGAACTCTGCGAGCCGGGGAGCAATTGGTAGCGACCTCAAAACGCGCCTTGCCTCAAGAACTACTTGATGGAGCGGACCATCTTCGTTTGCTAGGTAACGATGCAGCGCATATTGAAGCTAAAACGTACCAATCCATCGGCGAACCAGAAGTGAGAATAGCCATTGATTTGACTAAATAACTTCTGAAAAGTGCCTACCAATATAAAGCGCTTTTGAATCGACTGTCCGCCGTGAAGAAATCATAGAGTTTGGCCACGTTGAGTAATTTAATACTACCCAAAGCGGCTTTTTCCGATCAAGGTTCGAATTTTGATTTAACATTCTCATGACTTTTGACTTCAATCGATGGCGGCATTGCGCAGCCGGAGCGCGTTGCCGATCACGCTGACCGAGGAAAGCGACATCGCGGCGGCCGCGATGACCGGCGACAGAAGAAGGCCGAAAGCCGGGTAGAGAACACCGGCGGCGATCGGGACTCCCGCGGCATTGTAGATAAAGGCAAAGAACAGATTTTGCCTGATGTTGCGCATCGTCGCCTGGGACAGGCGGCGGGCGCGCACGATCCCCTTGAGGTCGCCTTTAAGCAGCGTCACGCCGGCGCTCTCGATCGCGACATCGGTGCCCGTCCCCATGGCGATGCCGACATCGGCCGCGGCGAGCGCCGGGGCGTCGTTGACGCCATCGCCAGCCATCGCGACGATACGGCCTTGCGCGCGCAGGCTTTCGACCACCTCACTCTTGTTGCCGGGCAGAACGCCCGCCTCGACATCGTCGATGCCAAGCGTGCGGGCGACGGCCTCGGCGGTGGTTTTATTGTCGCCTGTGAGCATCACCACGCGCACGCCCTGATTGCGCAACGCCTTGACCGCATCAAGCGCCGTCTCTTTGATTGGATCGGCGATCGCGATGAGCCCGGCGGCCTTGCCGTCGATGGCGACGAATATGACGGTGGCGCCATTCTTGCGCAATTCGTTGGCCTCCCTCAGAAGGTCCACGGTACTTACGCCATTGTCTTTCAGAAAACCCGCGTTGCCGATTGCGAGCATGCGGCCTTCGACCTCGCCGAGAACTCCTTTTCCCACAGGTGCATCGAAACCTTTAGGCTCCGACAATTCAAGATTACGTTCCTTTGCCGCGCTGACGATCGCACTCGCGAGCGGATGCTCGCTCGCGCGCTCCAAGCTTGCCGCGAGCCGCACGATTTCGTCCTCAGCAAAGCCGCCACTGGCCTGCACCACGGTGACTTTCGGCTTGCCTTCGGTGAGAGTTCCGGTCTTGTCGACGATGAGCGTGTCGATCTTTTCCATGCGCTCCAAGGCTTCCGCGTTCTTGATGAGCACGCCGGATTGGGCGCCGCGTCCGACTCCAACCATGATCGACATCGGCGTCGCAAGGCCGAGCGCGCAGGGACACGCAATAATCAAGACCGAGACGGCGGCAACGATTGCATAGGCGAAGCGTGGCTCAGGCCCGAAGATCGCCCAGACGGCAAAGGCACCAAGCGCCACGGCGATCACCAAGGGCACAAACCATGAAGCAACCTGATCGGCGAGGCGTTGGATCGGCGCCCGGCTCCTTTGCGCCTTCGCCACCAAGTTCACGATCTGGGAAAGAAGCGTGTCGCTTCCAATCTTTTCGGCGCGCATGATGAAGGAGCCGCTCTGATTGAGCGTACCGGCCATGACCTTGGCGCCCACGTCCTTGCTAACCGGCATGGATTCGCCGGTGACGAGCGACTCGTCGAGCGCCGCATGCCCCTCGAGAACGGATCCGTCGACCGGCACTTTTTCGCCCGGCCGCACACGCAAGCGGTCGCCAACGGAAATCACATCAAGGCTTACTTCTTCATCGCCGCCGTCGGTGCGGATGCGCCGCGCGGTCTTTGGCGCGAGGCCAAGAAGCGCCTTGATCGCGTTGGAGGTTTTTTCGCGCGCCCGAAGTTCCAGGACCTGTCCCAGCAGCACGAGAACGGTTATCACAGCTGCCGCCTCGAAATAGACCGCGACCGAGCCGTCCGTGCCGCGAAACGCTTGCGGGAAAAGTCCCGGCGCAAATGTCGCGGCGACACTGTAGAGCCAGGCAACCCCAGTTCCGAGCGCGATCAGCGTGAACATGTTGAGATTGCGGGTGACAAGCGATTTCGCGCCGCGCTCAAAAAACGGGTAACCCGCCCAAAGCACGACCGGGGTCGCGAAAATCAGCTGCACCCAATTCGACGTCTTCTGTCCGATCAGCATATGAAGATTGATGAGATGTCCGCCCATCTCCAAAACCACCACCGGCAGGGTCAGCGCGAGGGCGATCCAGAAGCGCCGTGTCATGTCAGCAAGCTCCGGATTGGGACCGGTGTCTTCGCTCGCGACCTCCCGTTCGAGCGCCATGCCGCAGATCGGACAAGAGCCAGGGCCGTTCCGGCGGATCTCCGGATGCATCGGGCAGGTATAGATCGCGCCTTCCGGCGCCGGAGCCGGAGCTTTAGGCGTCCCGGCAATATAGGCGCCGGGGTTCGCGACAAATTTGGTTTTGCACCCGTTGGAGCAGAAGTGATAAGTGGACCCGCCAACTTCCGCGCGATGTCTGTCATCGCGTGGATCGACATCCATTCCGCAAACGGGATCCTTCACGAGATGCGTGGCCTCGTCAGCGCCGCCC
Source organism: Beijerinckiaceae bacterium (assembly GCA_006514895.1). Classification (GTDB taxonomy): domain Bacteria; phylum Pseudomonadota; class Alphaproteobacteria; order Rhizobiales; family Beijerinckiaceae; genus Methylocapsa. The sequence goes on along the minus strand of VDMG01000088.1, from coordinate 3,857 downwards.
GAATGGGCTTGCGGGTGAGAGTGATGATGATCGTGCATCGACATCGGTTTGCTTCCTGACATTCGTCGCAAATCACTGATCCGGGCAGGCGAGGCCGCGAAAAGACGGGCTGCCGGATTCATTTGAAACATAATGGCGGCGGCGGCCTATTCCAAGAGATTGCATTCGACTGCTGAATTTACGGCCTTGAGGGATTGACACTGCTCGCCGGGACGGAAATTTTGATGTTAGCGCGTGCTTCTCGGCAAGGCGGCGAGCGCTTCCCGTCCAAGAACGCGCTGGTCCCTCGGCCAGCTCCAAAAATCGCCGTGATGGGATATCGCATCCGCGAGGCGGCGCCGATAGGCTTTCTTCGGCACTTCGACCGCGCCAAGCGAAGCCAGATGCGGCGTCACGAATTGCGTGTCGAGCAGGCGGAACCCGCCCTTCGCCAAACGCGCGACGAGATGCACGAGAGCGGCTTTCGAGGCGTCGGTCTTGCGGTGAAACATGCTTTCGCCGAAAAACGCGGCACCGAGGTGAACGCCGTAGAGGCCGCCCGCAAGCGCGCCGCCGGACCAGCTTTCCACCGTGTGAACATGGCCGGTGTCGAAGAGCTGCCGATAGAGCCTTCTAATCCTCCCGTTGATCCATGTCTTCTCGCGGCCTTCATAAGAATCGGCGCATGCGTCGATCACCGCATCGAAATCGTAATCGACTTTGATCTCGAACCGATCGGAGCGGACCGTCTTGGCGAGGCTTTTCGATACCATCAGGCCGTCGAGCGGGAAAATGCCGCGCGCGTCCGGATCGACCCAGAAGAGATTTTCATCCGTGGCCGTCTCCGCCATCGGGAAGAGGCCGATGGAATAGGCGCGCAGCAAAATGTCGGCGGTTATTTCGAATTGGTCGCGAGGACGGCTCATTGCGCAAGACTGAGCGCCACGCTCGCCGCCGTCAAGGTCCAACGGCCGCGCGGCTGGCGCGAGGCCCTCCGCCGCTTGACAAAAGCTTGATCTGTGCTTTTCTCGATCGGCGCCCGATGGTCCACCTCGAGTTTCCCCCCATGATGGTCTCGACGACAAATGATATTATAGGTTTCAAGGCTGTCCGGCATCTTGGCATCGTGCGCGGCATTACCGTTCGCTCGCGCAGTGTCGTCGGCAATTTCGTCGGCGGCATTCAATCCATGTTTGGCGGCCAGATCGGTGCCTATGTGGAGCTTGCGGAAGCTTCGCGGCAGGAAGCCTTCGATCATATGTGCGCGCATGCCACCCAAGCAGGCGCCAACGCGGTGATTGGGATGCGCTACGACGCCAATGAGATCATGGATGGAATTACCGAAGTCTTGGCTTACCGCACCGCGGTTTGGGTTGAGCCAGTCGTTGGGTGAACTTGCGAAACCTTTGGGCCAAAACAATTCTGGCGTTGGAACCTATTGCCATGCGATGATGAATGATGACACGAGCTGTCACCAGAAATTCACAGGATAGATCTTCTGGTCCACAAAGGAGCGGCATGCCTGAGGACTTTCTTGGACTGTTCCGGAACGAGACTGATACTGTCACCTTGCAGCCCGGTCAGGTGCTTTTTGAGAAGGCCACGCTGGACATCACGTGTATGTCGTAAAGCCGTTGGCAATCACTATTTCGAGAGCGTGCCGGCGGGCGGAATCGTGGGCGAAATGGCGTTGATCAGCGAGCCTCCCAGGAGGCTACCGTCCGTGATGAGAGGCGCTTCTCGTTTCTTGTGCAACAAGCGCCATTTTTCGCAATCCGGGTCATGCGGGTCATGAGCGCCCGGCTAGAGGCAATGAACGAACGGATTACTTCTGTATCCGGCAAATAGGAGCCGCCACGCGCAGTCTTCACGAACGGTGAGAACCGCTGCATTGCCGGGGCACGGCAAGCTTGGCTATGATGGCTTCGGGCCGCGCGGATCGCCGCCTCGATTGCGTTGGGTGTGATCTTGTGAGCCTTACAATACGCGTGGCATAGAGACATGTTGTCCACCATCGTTTTTTGCGAGGACAGGCCCGCGATCCCCCCGGGCCGCGATTTGGCCGGGGTTTTGGCGCGCACGCTGGCTTCCCTGGTGACGGCGAAAGTCGAAGGCCTGCTCGGCGATGTCAGGATCGCAGGGCCAGCGGGGAAAGACTTGAGCTTTATCGCCGATCACGCGGGCTGCGATTTGATCGAGGCGGAAAACGAGGCGGACTGGCTCCGTCACGCCTTGCAAGCGGCGCGCGGCCCCGATGTCTTCCTGCTTCGTTGCGGGCGGGCGCCAGAGGCGGGCTTTATCGAGGAAGCAAGCGATTTCCTGGCGGGAAACAGCAAGGATCAGCCGCGTGCCGCATGTGCGCGCGCCGTGCCCGAAAGCTTCTTCGAACGGCTCTTTCCGCCGCTCGCACCGATCGTGGGACTGATCGCCTCCCGCGATCTCATGCTGCGCGCACCGCGCGGCGGCTTTGCCAAGCTCGCAAGCTTCGTTGCTCCCTCGACGGCTTTTCATACGCGGGCGCGCCGGATCCGCTGACTGGGCTCTAACAGTTTGCGGGAAAACCGCAGGTCTCGCCTTGTGCGCAGGGCGATTCGGCGACAGTTAGGTCAAATATTTTGGTTTGCCGGCGCCGATTACACGCCGGGCTGGAGGCCTCGCCCGGACTTAACTTATGCTATGATTTCATAGCCTTACAAGACGCGGCGGGATTTTTCCGAATTTTATTAAGGAATTCCGCCGCGTGCCACCCACTTTATAAAAAGGAATTTTTAGCGCCCCCCGTACGCCGTATTAGGGGCTCGCGGGATATTCGCAAACAAGTCTACATAAACACCGCGGAGTTGGACTGGTCCGTGCGCTCGCGACCGCATTCTCTGCCACCATCGGAATCAACATCATTCAGCCGAAAGTTTTGGGATGAAGTTGCCGCTTATTCGCAGCTAGGCGAACGCTTCCAGGGAATTGGCGTCCCGACTTGCCGTCCCGACTTGCCGTACAAGCCCGCCGCAACGTTGTTCGGAGACCGGCATCGCTCTACCGTTCAAATCCATGCCGACCGAAATCGATCGCATCCTTGGCCGGATCGCGAACATCTTGCGCCAAGACAAGGAAATGCTCCTGATGGCTATGGCCATTTGGAACCGGAAATGATGGGCGGCTTGCCGATGTTTCGCCGGATCGCAAGACCCCTCGCTGAACGTGAGGGGGTTAAGTTCGACGAGCGACAGGATGTAGAAACGAGGTTGAGTTTCTTTGAAACAGGGCGCAACAGTACCCAACAGCTTTTGGTAGCTTTAGAGCACAGGCTTCGCGAGGCCAAAAGCGTGAACATCGCGGTCGCTTGGGCGTTGAGTTGTTCCGCATTAGAGCTTCTTGACGAGGCAGCGAGCTCCTTGCGCAAACTTAGCGAGAATTGCGTGACCTCCTTGTCTTCCGGTTTCGGTGACGCAACGACCTTCAGAGCCGGCTGTTCGGTGACTGGTGCCGCAGCAGCCGGCCTTTGCGTCGGCAGCATAGATGCCAGCGCGGAAAGGTCGGCGGTCACATTAGCCAGGTCTTTCTTTGTCATTCCTATGTTCCTATGAAGCTAGTTTCCTAGATTCCGGCAATGCGCCGAGGGCTGCGATTTCCTCCAGCAAACTTGTGCATTGGTGGCCGGCCAAACCCGAAGTAGGAGCAACGCCCGTGAAGCTCATTTCCTGAAAGGCAACCAGACGATGCAGCTTGGTCTCCATTGTCGGTAGCTTGGCCTTAGCAACCTCTCGCTCGATATGTTCGGCAATGTTGGTGCCCGGCTGAACGGCGGTCATGACCACCCGTGCCGTCACTTCCCGCTTTATCATCAGGGAAGCGCTTTTAATCAGGTTGATGGTCTTAAT
>VDMG01000044.1 GCA_006514895.1 Beijerinckiaceae bacterium | reverse complement strand
CTGACGGACAAACCGATGAACCGGGTCGACGCCTGGCGCATGATCCAGCGCCGCGCCGCCGAGCTCGGCACGCGCGCCAGGATCGGCTGCCATACCTTCCGCGCCACGGGCATCACCGCCTATCTTGAAGCCGGCGGCACGCTGGAGAACGCCCAGGCCATGGCGGCGCACGAAAGTCCGCGCACCACCAAGCTCTACGACCGCACGGGCGACGAGATCACGCTGGACGAGGTGGAGCGGATTACGATTTCAAGACGGCGCTTGCAAGAGACGAATTCGAGGGATGAAAATGAAGCTTTCCGACAGGGCAGGAGTCTCCGCACGGTGTCTCTCAAAACGGTAGTTTGTGAGAGGCAAAACGCAAGGAAGGCCGCGATAAAGCTGAAGCAATGTTAAGATTTTAGGTCTTAGTCTCCCGATCAGAGGATAGGGTGCGATTTGGCTCAGAATCCGCCGATGCTTCCTTGTCAATGGGATCAAATGGAGGGAAAGTTGGCCTCTTTCGTCCATCGGCAGCGCGTCTCTGCGGCGGACCCATTCAGCGGAACGTGCACGTCCGCTGAGGACGACATCTCAATGGCAAATTATGATCATGGCTTTGCGACGTGCCCAACGACCACCAAAACCCCTAACGCGACCGTAGGGAGCTTCTATGACAAGCCCACCAATTGAACAGAGCCTCGAGGGTTGGATTTCTGTGCTCTTGGATTATGCCTACACTTTCGACTGTAAAGGTCGCTGGTGGTTCACCACAATTGATATCGTGATGAACCATGAGATGGCGCTTCAGAAGTTCTACGAGGCATCCGATAAAAGCGCACCGATTGCTGGCGGACTTCTCTCGTGGTTGCCAAGAGAACCTGACAGCGACGGCCTTGCGCCCGACAAGATCGATGCTCTTCTAAATATCCAAGATCGATGCTCTTCTAAATATCATGGTGTCCAGAGGATTACTTCTTCGCAAAACAGACACTATTTTCTCATGTGCGTACGAGATAACAGATAAAGGCAGAGAGCAATACCCCTCGGCGTGATCGGAGAAGAAAGCAACATGCCGCGACAAAAACCGCGGATCGTCGTGATCACGATTCGTGAAGACGAAAACGCGGCTGTGGTCAGTCGCGTTTCAGAACTAGGGTTTTACCCAGGGAAGCATCGGACCTACAAGCTTAGGAGTGTGGATCACCGCACAAAGGGATCATACCCGATTGCAATTTTTCGTGCTACCGAGCAGGGGCCCAACAAGGCGCAGAATGTTGCCCGGAACGCCATCGAGGACTTAGACCCCGAATTCATTGTGCTGGCCGGCATTGCTGGAGGGGTGCCGTCCAAAGAATTTACGTTAGGTGATGTCGTGGTCGCAACGCGCCTCCACGACTTCTTGCCGGATGCGCCCCCTCAATTGATCAATCAGGGTGGCCCAATGACGAACAGAGTGCAGGACCTCGTCACGCTCTTACCTGCACTCGAAAAAGATCTAGCCGGTTGGCAGTCGCCTGAAAACATTAAGACACCGAGGCCGGCGGTGATCATGGCCGATAAGGCCTTTTATGGAGAGGACGCGTGGCAGAAGAAGACCAAGGAGTCGCTTGAGTTTCACTTGTTACAGCAGAAGAGAGCAGATCCGATCGTCACCGCACGGGCCGTCGCGCCTCCAGTGGCAATCTCATTAAGGACACTAAGATCGTAACGCGCTGGCAAACAGCAGCTCGCGACCTTATGGCCATGGAAATGGAGCTCGCGGGCGTCTACGAAGCGGCGAATCGGATGACAGGGGTGTACTCTATCATTGCGATCCGTGGTTGAGCGACATCGTCGGCTTTGACAGAGATGATGCGTGGACCACTTACGCCTGCCATACGGCAGGTGCTTTTTGTGTCGCATTGCTCGAGAACATGCCTGGCCACTTCTTATCCCTGATTCACACCGCAGGATAATCAGTGTTGTGTAAGCATCCGATTAAGCAGAGTCGGGAGGTAACGGAGTAGGCCGCGCACCCCTGCCCTACCTCGCCGGTGATAAAGGACGTTATCATGCGTGAGATCGGTATAAAGGGGGAGGGGGTCACGCACGCCGGGAGGTTTTCAGGGAGATCATTAATCATATACTAAACAAGCCAAAGAAGTGCGCGCCGGCGCGATCGACAAGCCTTCCCATGCGTTACTCGCGGACAAAGTTCGTCGTCAGCGGTTTTGGTGCTATAATTTAAATTCAGCCGGCGCACGAGGTAGTTGGGCGGCCCATGGACCCACCACTCATCGACCGCGTCTACGAATGTTCCCTCGTGCCGGAGCTTTGGCCGGATGTTCTTCACGAGGTTGGACGAATAGCGGAGGCCGGAGCGTCGCTGTTTATGACCAACGCCGATGTAATATCGTGGACAGCTTCAAAAATTGCCCACGAAGCCACCGCACAATTTGTGAAAGAAGGTTGGTCTGGCGCGGACAGGTTGTTGCTCGTTTGTTTGCCGCGCGCCATGCTGGATTTTTGACCGACCTCGACGTTCTCACGCTCGAAGAATTGGATCAAGAGCCGATTTATCGCGACATGTGGCGTCCGCGGGGCACCGGATGGGCTGTGGGCACGGCGATTCCGATCCCTACGGGCGAAAAACTGACCCTAGTCTTGACACGGCTAACCGAACGCGGACCGGTGGAACACGCCATCGTCCAAAAACTCGAGGGCGGTTTGCTGGAAATCTACCGGAAAGCGCCGCGATATGTCACCGTCACCGGCATCCATTTCAACCCAAAATTCGACAAGCTAATCAATATCGACGCCGTGATGGACGAGATGGTTTCGCGGCTTTTGGGACCAAGGCAAACCGGATCGCCTCACAAACCGAGAAAGGGGGACGGGAACGAGGCGGCTCCTGATGGGAGGTTGCCCGTCGATCTTGGTGAACTGATCCGCGACGGTGCGCCGATCGGCGAACGGAGCGAGCGTTTCTTTTACGTCGTCGCAACTCTAAAGGACCGCGGCTTTTCGGTCGATGAGATAGAATCCCTCCTGGCGAATAATCCCGCGGGGATAGCGGAAAAATATAGCGGCCGCCTGCGAGCTGAAATTGAGCGCTGCTTCGACAAGGCTAAGCCTAACGAAAATAAGGACGCCGCTTCGAATGAACATCGAGCGTCTCCCGGCGGTGCATTCTCTCAATGTGCAGGCCGGCCCGAAAACAACTGGACCTCACCCCCTGGGGTCTTTTCTGACCCCGATCTCGTCGATATCCTGAACGAGCGGTACACATGGCTTGATGAGGGATATGCGGAATTTGCGTGACAGGCCGGAATTTGTGGATTTCCGTTGCGGAAACTTCCGTTATGCATAGTATGCAGTATTGTTGATTCTGCCGGTTCCCACTAGGGAAAATCGGTGGATGGGTGGAGACCAGCAGCGTCCCCGCTGGCCTCCGGGGGCGGCCACGCCGCTGCGAACTGCAACGCGGTCGACATCGTTTTGCAGCCCGGAAGTGCCGGGAATGACCCGGGGGTTGGTGCTTCTGCAGGATGCTTCCGTCCCCCTTGGGGAATCCCGACGAATCACCCTGCAGGTGACCCGTCGATACTTATCCGGGCTCGCGGCGACAAGTCGAGTCTGTATCCACAGGAAAATCATTTCTCCAGGTTTTCCTGGGGTAAAAGTGGGCGGGGGCAGAGCTGTGATGGCTGAGAGAAAGTCCGATCCAACGAAGGACCCTGAATTTCAGAAGGTGATTCGGCATTTCATGACGACACCGCATCAACCCCACAAGCCGCTTGGGAAGCAGGATCAAAAGGAACGGCCGCCTTCGAAGGGGCGCGTTCATAAGGGCAGAACGCGGGACTAGGCTGCCGCAGTACGCGCTACTGGACCATGTCTGATCATCTTTCTTGATAAATTCATGGTTCTTGCAGAGCGATGTCCGTCTAGATACAAGCTTTATGTGTTCAAGCTTGCCCGGTCCCGCGATTTTGATACTTGGCTCCGTGATCTTTTGGATCACCAAGCCAAGGCTATGGTATTGGCGCGGTTGAACCGTGCGGGATTAGGCAATTTATGGGATTGTGGGGCTGTTGGAAGTGGTGTTTTGGAAATGCGAGTTCATTGCGGGGCTGGATATTGCGTTTACTTCGTGCGGAACAATATGACAATTTATCTATTGACTGGCGGGGGCAAGGACTCTCAGAGGCGGGATATCGAACGGGCAAAGGAACTGGCTAAAGCGTTAAAGGAGTATGGGCAATGACTGTCGAATTTGCGGCCTTCGAGGTATCTGATTATCTCGATGATGAAAAGGTCATTGCCGAATATCTCTTGGCCGCCGCTGAGGATCCAGACGCAGAAGTGCTTTCACGCGCCAAATCCGACGTAGTGAAGGCGCGCGCCGCGAACAGCATCCGTAAGGCCATGAAGGCCATGGAGCCTTTGCCAAGGGTGGAATCGCCCAACCATACCGTTGCCATCGTTAGCGCAATTCTTATTTTGACAATAGTTGCCCAGATACTTTTGGTGAAAAGCTGGACCTAGAGAACTTTGAGTGTTACGTTTGCGCCATCGCAGAAAGGCGCGCGCCATCTGCTTAAGCGTTCGCGGCTTCACGAGATATGCGATACGTGAGGCGCTTGCCCTCGATACCTTTAAGGGCTTTTGCCGCACGTTCCCCATCGGTCACGCCAAGGCCGGAACGATTGTTGTAACGGAAATCGAATTCGGCGAGATAGCGGTTCAAGTGCTGTTCGCTGATGTGGTAAAATGTACCGATCACGCCGTGCTTGAAAATGGAAAAATAGTTTTCAGCGTTGTTAACGTGGACGAAGCCGCCAAGGCGCGCGTATTCATTGGCAGAGTGGTTCACAGATCCATGGCCAGAGAATTCTCTGCCGAGCTTCGTGTAAGCGGCGTTTTCGTCTGTCATCAGATATGATTTGCGGTTGGCGGCCTTAACTGCGGTTCCGCGCAACGTCTTTGCGGTTGCGTTCTTGACATGGAACGAATGGGCTTCGCCGCCGCGTTCGACCAGCGTCATGACGATATGCTTCTTTGGCTCTGGCTTATAGGCGCGGTTTTTGGCTTTGCCGCCCACATAACTTTCGTCGGCTTCGACCACTTTGCCGGCGCCCCCGAGTCCGCCCGTGGTTTTGTGGCTGGTATCGCTCATCCCCTCACGGATGCGATGCGCCATAAACCACGCGGTGCGATACGAACCGAAGCCAAAACAAATTGATCGCGGGCGGCGGATTTGGGTTGTCTGCCTGAAACTGCCGGGAGGCTTTCCTTCCGGTTCGGCGAGAATCTGCGAGCCATATGTGTCGATCGTCATATTGCACCCTGCGGCGGAGCAAAATCCAGGAGTGAAACCAGGCCAGTTGGCGTTGTCGTTAGACCTCGACGCCCCGGCGGAAATGAAGAGCTGAACTACACCATAGCCCGCCTCTCCCGTTCAGGAGCTTTGCTAGGTCTTGGAGGAAGCAATCATGGACAAGGACCGGGTCGTCGGATCGGCAAAGGAAATAAAAGGCGCAGTCAAGCAAAGGGTCGGCAGCGTGACGTCGCTTTGATTTCTTACTAGAGCGGACGGCCGCCCCGTCAAGAATCGAAAGGTTCATGCGGGGCTCGACGGGCCCTAACTTTCGGTCGATTTAGAATTGGAGAAATGCCATGTACACTGGCGGACGGCCGTAAAAAGAAGCAAAAAAAGCGCGGCGAAATATCCGGATGCCGCATTTCGTATTAGAATGCTTGTCCACGCGAGGGACCGAAGGCCAAGCCAGCAGAAAGGATGTTCACGGATAGCGCGCGTTGCGAATGGCTGGTCGATGAACACCGACACCATGGGCGTCTATGGCAATTATTACCTCAAGCGCGCCATCGTCGCACAAGTGGGCCTGGGGGCGAATTTGCCTGAAGACGCCATCTATCCGCTCAATCTTGGCGACGAAACCGGCAAGCCGCTCGACGGCGCGAACAAGTACACGCTCCACTTTGACAACGCGTCTGTGCCGCCAGTGAATGCATTCTAATCGGTCACGCTCTATGACACTGAGGGCTATCAAGTCCCGAAACTCTCAATCGGTTTGCGGTCAGCAGCTGGATGCCCTTCAAATACAATGCCGACGGATCGCTCGACCTTTATTTCCAGAATGCTGGGGCAACTGATGTCCTTTAAGATTCAGTAAACGTGAAAAGCAGCGATTGCTTCAGGCGCGGTTCAGCAGCCGTTCATATTCAGCGCGAACCACGCCCACTCCATACTGGCGTTCCAGCCGTAGGATCGTGAAATGGCCGCACGCGATCGTCTGGAAATGATCGGCAAAGGCGTAATTTATTGCCGCGCCGCCGGCGGCGCCGATCAGCGGAACGCTTTGAGCGACGAGCTTTTGCGAGACGACAACGCCAAAATGGGTGCCAATTTGCGCGACCAAGCGGACAAGCGCCGGCGCGAATTCGTTGACGACGCCGCGGCCGGAGAGATAGCTTGCGGCTTCGGTCACTGACTTTGCCAATATGGCGCGAACCGCGAAATAGCCGGTTTCCAGGGCAGCACCTCCCGCGAAATAGTCCGCAACATCGATCTCCGGAAACCAGATGTGTTTGTCCGCATCGGCCCGGCCACCAAGGGCGAAGACCTCGAGGCAGGCAAGCGCGGTTTTGGGATCGGAGAGGTCTTCCCCCTCGCCGCGGGCGATGTCGGCGATCGAGCGCAACATGATGGTGGTCGAAAAG
>VDMG01000052.1 GCA_006514895.1 Beijerinckiaceae bacterium | reverse complement strand
CAGGTGCTAGCTGGCGCCATCACCATGCTGCTGACAGACCGCAATTTCGGCACCACCTTCTTCGATCCGCAGGGCGGCGGCGATCCGCTCCTGTTCCAGCATCTGTTCTGGTTCTTCGGCCACCCGGAAGTCTACATTCTCATCCTGCCGGGCTTCGGCATGATCAGCCAGATCGTCGCGACCTTCTCCAAGAAGCCGGTGTTCGGCTATCTCGGCATGGCCTACGCCATGGTCGCGATCGGAATTGTCGGTTTGGTGGTTTGGGCGCACCACATGTACACGGTCGGCATGTCCCTTGACACACAACGCTATTTCGTCTTCGCAACCATGGTGATCGCGGTGCCGACCGGCATTAAGGTGTTCTCTTGGATTGCGACTATGTGGGGTGGTTCGATCGTGTTCAGAGCGCCGATGCTGTGGGCCGTGGGTTTTATTTTCCTGTTCACCATCGGCGGCGTCACCGGCGTCGTTCTCGCCAATGCCGGTGTCGACCGCGCCTTTCACGAAACTTATTATGTCGTCGCGCACTTCCATTATGTGCTGTCGCTTGGTGCCGTATTCGCGATATTCGCCGGGTTTTATTATTGGTTCCCGAAAATGACTGGCTATATGTACAACGAGTCGATCGCCAAGGCTCATTTCTGGGTGATTTTCGTCAGCGTGAATCTCACCTTCTTCCCGCAGCATTTCCTTGGCCTCGCAGGGATGCCGCGCCGCTACATCGATTATCCGGACGCGTTCTCCCTGTGGAACCGGATTTCCTCCTTCGGGGCCTATATCTCCGGCATCGGCGCCGTTTTGTTCCTCTATCTGGTCTACGAGGCCTTCGCCAAGAAGAGGCTCGCCGGCAACAATCCATGGGGCCCGGGAGCGACCACGCTCGAATGGACCCTGTCTTCGCCGCCTCCCTTCCACCAATTCGAGACCCTTCCCGTAATTGCGGGTTCAGAGCATTAAAAACGCTGCTCCCTTCGGAGCATTATGAAGAGCCTTCAATTTCAAAATCCGGCGCGAACACGCGCCCTGAAACGGTCCAGATGAGTTTCCTCAGCGAAAGCCGTAGCGGCCTTACCCGAAGCTTCGAGGTTTCGATCGCACGCCCTTCCGATTATGTGGCGCTTCTGAAACCACGCGTCATGTCCCTGGTGGTCTTTACGGCGTTCACCGGGATTCTGATCGCCCCGACGCATATGAACCCGGTCTTAGGAATTGCCTCGCTGCTTGCGATCGCGATTGGCGCTGGTGCGTCAGGCGCCCTTAATATGTGGTATGACGCTGATATCGATGCGCTGATGCGGCGAACGGAAAAGCGTCCAATTCCATCTGGCCGGATGCGTCGAGAGGACGCGCTTGGTTTTGGCCTAGTTCTTTCCGTTCTTTCGGTCATGACCTTGGGCATCGTCGCCAATTGGCTCGCCGCCGCGCTTCTTGGGTTCACCATCTTTTTCTATGTCGCCATCTATACGATGTGGCTCAAGCGCGCGACCCCTCAGAATATTGTGATCGGCGGCGCTGCGGGAGCCCTGCCGCCGGTCGTCGGCTACGCGGCCGCAACTGGCGAGGTAAGCCTCGCGAGCATCGCCCTTTTTGCCATCATCTTTGTTTGGACGCCGCCGCATTTCTGGGCCCTCGCCCTCGTGAAGGCCGAGGAATACGGCCGCGCCGGGGTTCCAATGCTGCCAAATGTGAAGGGAGCGGGACGTACGCGCCGCGATATTCTCTTATACACGCTCCTTCTTGCACCGCTCGGCCTCCTACCATGGCTCATGGGCTTTGCCTCCTTGGCCTATGGGATCATCGCGGCCGCGCTTGGCGCGGCCATGCTGATGTTTGCGGTGCGAGTCTGTTACAACCGGACCGGTCCGCAAGCCGGCCGCTGCGCGATGCAATTGTTTGGCTTTTCAATCCTCTATCTTTTTCTGCTTTTCGCCGAGATCGCCGGCGAACGGGCGTTGGTAATTTTGACTTCAAACCTGGCATGGTGATTCCATGAAGACCGATAGCGAAATGCAAGGTCTCGTGCTAACGCCGGAACAGCAAAAGGCCAGGCGTCAGCGCAACGTCGCGATTGCCCTCGCGATCGGTTGCTTCGTTCTGTTGTTCTATATCGTCACGATCGCCAAGCTTGGTCCGGGCGTGCTCGACCGGCCGTTGTGAGGTTCGCGCCGTGAATTTGCAGGGAGTTCCCCCAGCACCCATCTTCCGGCGCCAACGTCTCATCGCCGCCTTGGCCGGCGCCGCGAGCCTCGCCATGCTGGGTCTTTCTTTTGCTGCGGTGCCGCTCTACCGCCTCTACTGCACCGCGACTGGATACGCGGGAACGCCGCAGGTCGCCAAGCTTCCGCCCGCGTCTAGAGGCATCCGTGATATATCCGTTCGCTTTGACGCCAATGTCGCGCCAGGCCTGGCATGGAAATTCGATCCCGAGACGCCCGCCATCAAACTGCGCACCGGTGAGACCGCGACCATTTTCTATAAGGTCACGAATATGTCGGACCAAGCCACAGTGGCGCGGGCGATGTTCAATGTGAGCCCGGATGGCGCCGGCGCTTATTTCGACAAGATCGCCTGCTTCTGCTTTAGCGAACAGAAACTCGGGCCGCGCGAAACATTGGAATTGCCGGTCGTGTTTTTCCTCGATCCGGCACTCGAAAAGGATGCCTCTATGGCAGGGGTCGAGGCGATCACCCTCTCCTACACGTTTTTCGTGGTCAAGCCTTCGTCCAGCGGCGTGATTGCGGCTAGGGAGAAGCCTTTTTAACGAGACGTTTGGTCGCCTTGACCGGCAGTCTCAATCGCGGCAAACGCCATTGTGCTAAGTATTGCGGTCTGCTTTGCGCAGCCGCCCGATTTGCGGCATTTGTCAATTTCAAGCTCACGAGGGGAGGGAAACCAATCCGATGGCGGGTGCTCACGCGAAACCGAACCACGATTATCACCTCGTCGATCCGAGCCCCTGGCCGATCGCCGGAGCCGCCGCGGCATTCGTCTTGGCGGCCGGCGGGATCTTGTGGATGAAGCATATCTCTTTCGGCGGTTTCAAACCGGGCAGCTACATCTTCGGGGCCGGTCTCCTGGGCGTGCTCTACGTCATGTTTTCATGGTGGAGCGATGTCATCAAGGAGGCGGAATACGGCGGGTTTCACACCCGCGTTGTGCAGATCAGCCACCGCTACGGGATGATCCTGTTTATCGCCTCGGAGGTGATGTTTTTCGTCGCCTGGTTCTGGGCTTTCTTCGATGCGAGCCTGTTTCCCGGCTTTGCTGACCAATATTCAAGGGTCGAATTCACCGGCGGGGTATGGCCGCCCAAAGGGATCGAAGCTCTCGACCCGTGGCACTTCCCGCTGCTCAACACGCTCATTCTTCTGACCTCCGGCACGACCGTGACCTGGGCCCATCATGCCCTGCTGAACGACGACCATTTTGGCCTGAAGGCAGGGCTCATCCTGACGATTTTGCTTGGCGCCACCTTTACCGGGGTGCAAGCCTATGAATATGCCCACGCGCCATTCGCATTCAAAGGCTCGATCTATGGCTCGACTTTTTTCATGGCGACGGGTTTTCATGGCTTCCACGTCATCATCGGAACGATTTTCCTCACTGTTTGCCTTGCCCGTGCGTTTGCTGGACAATTTTCAAAAAAGCAGCACATTGGTTTTGAATTCGCGGCCTGGTATTGGCATTTTGTCGACGTGGTTTGGCTGTTCCTGTTCTCCTGCATTTACGTGTGGGGGTCTTGGGGAGGCGTAATCGAACATTGAAAGTGCCCGCCGTTGCAAGCCAAGGGCGGCTTTGTGCCGCCCTTTTTATTGCCCGCTTCGCAGAAAATGCTGATAAGGAAAATGGATAGGTTTTGAGGCGGAATATCTGCCGCAGTCGCCTTTCCTCTGCGGCTTGAAAGGGACTTGCCCACGGCGCGGCCAGGGCAAGATCTTCGCGGGTTTCCTGACGCTTGCGCCGCGCTGCGGCAAGTGCGGCCTCGATTTCGGCTTCGCCGATTCCGGCGATGGTCCCGCGGTCTTCGTCAGTCTTATCGGCGGCTTCATGGTGCTTGGCGCGGCCTTATGGACGGAATTGCGTTATGAACCGCCGTTTTGGGTCCATCTCGTGATCTTTCTTCACGCTTATTGTTTGTCTCGGCCTTCTGCGGCCCCTCAAGGGAACACTCATCGCCTTACAATATCGCAACAAGGCGGAACAAGGACGCCTCCAAAATGAGAATCATGCCGCGACATCGGGCGAGCCTTGTATGGCCTTGCGTCTTCACTTGCGCGGCCGCCGCCATTCTGGTGTCGTTGGGGGTTTGGCAACTCCATCGTCTTGCATGGAAAGAAGGGTTGATTCCTGAAATCGAGACCCGGGCAAATGGCGCGCCGCAGCCTTTTCCACCAGTCGCGGAATGGCCGAAGCTTCGTCCCGAGGACTGTGAATACCGCCATGTCGCCGCCGAAGGGACATTCGAAAACGGCAAGGAAGCACTTGTGTTCCGCGCGTCTGGTGGCGCCGCCGGCAAGCAGCCGGGATACCTCGTTCTGACGCCGTTGCGGCTCACGTCAGGCGGCTATGTCATCGTCAATCGCGGCTTCGTGCCCTTCGACCGCAAGGAGCAAAGCACGCGTCTTGCCGGGCTGATCCAAGGCGAAACGAAGATCACCGGCCTTATGCGCCAGCCGGAGGCGCGCAATTTTTTCACGCCCGCCGACGATCTGGCCGCTGGGACCTATTTCACTCGCGAACCGGATTTGATTGCAAAGCATTTCGGTTTGGCTCCGGCCGCCCCTTTTGGTATCGACGCCGATGACACCCCCGTTTCTGGAGGCTGGCCGAAAGGCGGCGCGACCGAGCGCAATCTTCCAAACAATCATTTCTCCTACGCCTTGACCTGGTTCGGCCTCGCCCTGGCACTTGTTGGCGTATTTGCGGTCTTTGCTTGGCAAAGGGGCTAGACTAAACAACCTGCGACAACCGCCTCAAAGCTCACGCCATCGATTACTCCAATGAACGTGAATGTTCCAAGGAACCGGCGGGAATTGTCGTAGCGAAGGTGCTGACCTGAAGCGGACTGGCTCGGTGACCGGGTTGATCCCGTTGCTGGTGCTCCCCAAGGCCCCTTTGACTTGAAAACCCATAGCTTATTCTTTATAAATTTAAGCCAGATTTTGATTGCAGATTCTTGAGACTGTTAGCGCTCTGGCGTAGGTGTCAACGCCGCAACAAAAGCCGGCCAGCGGGCCGGAGGAAGACCAGGCCAGTTTGAGGCTGGGCATAGAACTCTACGCGCCGC
The DNA here is from genome assembly GCA_006514895.1 of Beijerinckiaceae bacterium. Taxonomy (GTDB): domain Bacteria; phylum Pseudomonadota; class Alphaproteobacteria; order Rhizobiales; family Beijerinckiaceae; genus Methylocapsa. Next base: position 1,440 of record VDMG01000052.1, on the reverse strand, counting down.
GTCCGCCCCGGCGGAGATGGCCAGGATTTCGTAGCCGGGCGGACGTGGGGGTGATTTCGCCGGTTTCGAGATCGGCAGCTGCGGTGGCCTCATCGGCGGGTCGCGGGTCACGCCGCCGCCTTGCCTTCGATTGCTTGAGCCGGTAGCTCTCGCCGTTCAGCTCCAGAATATGGACATGATGCGTGAGGCGATCGAGAAGCGCGCCAGTGAGACGCTGGCTGCCGAAGACGGTGGTCCATTCCTCAAAGGGAAGATTCGACGTGACGATGGTCGAGCCGCGTTCGTGACGCTGGCTGAATATTTCGAAGAGAAGCTCCGCGCCGGTCTGCGAGAGCGGCACATAGCCGAGTTCGTCGACGATGAGCAGTTTGACGGCGGCGAGCTGCGCCTGGAGTTTCAGGAGACGCCGCTCGTCGCGCGCTTCCATCAATTGATGAACGAGCCCGGCCGCGGTGAAGAAGGCGACGGAGAAGCCGCGCTGACAAGCGGCGAGGCCGAGCGCTAGGCACGCATGCGTCTTGCCGGTGCCGCTGTTGCCGAGAGCAATAACATTGTCGCGGGCGACGATATATTCACAACGGGCCAGTTCGAGAACGAGCGGCTTGTTGAGCGATGGAATGGCAGTGAAGTCGAACGTATCGAAACTCTTCACCGCGGGAAAGCGGGCGGCGCGGATGCGGCGCTCGACCATGCGCCTTTCGCGATCGATGAGTTCGAGCTCGGCGAGGCGCAGAAGATAGCGGGGATGATCGAGCCCCTCACGGGCGGCTTCCGCGGCAACTTTGTCATATTGGCGCAGGAAAGTCGGCAATTTGAGCGCCGCAGATAATGCCCGAGCAGCACCTGGGGCGGGGCCTCCACCAGCCGCAGCGCCTGGATGAACTCGCGTTTGCCGCGATTGCCCATCCGCCCTTCAAGGAGCCGCCGCAGATGCTGGAGCGGCTCCGGCAATGCCCAATTCTGCAAGGGAGCCGCTTGGTCCAAGGCGCCGGGCTTTTGCTCGAGGAGCGCCAGATAGTGCTTCGGGTCGAAGACGAACTGGCCACGACCATAGACGCGCGGATGCCGGGCGATCTCGCTCGCGCCGCAGATGATCGCGACCTCGTCGACGAAGCCCTTCACCAGGACATCGCGAAAACCATAGGCCGCCGGCACGGAATAATCGTTCATGCGATAGCGAACGAGCACGGTCGAGGAGACCTTGCCCGGGCGCTTGTCGCAAGGCTCGAAGGGCGGCTCGGGCAAAGCCCGCAAGACCGCTTGATCCGCGACAAGCCTTTCGCCAATCGTCTGTTCGCGGCGGCCGGCGCGCTCGGCTTGCCGGGCGCGGCAGCGTTCTTCCAGAGCGGCGTTGAGCGCGTCGAAGGACGCCCCATGCGGCACGGGCGTGAGGAAGTTCGCCCGGGAATACTTCACCAGGGCTTCGACCTTGCCTTTGTC
>VDMG01000089.1 GCA_006514895.1 Beijerinckiaceae bacterium | reverse complement strand
ACGGCGCAGGTTGGCTTGTGCGCAATGGATCGTCGCGCCCATACATATGATTCGCTCGCGTCGCGCACCGATCCGGTCATGACCGCTAGCTACAAGAACTATTGGGCTTTCCATAACCCGCTTTGGACCCTCAGCACGACGCTGCCCGCTGGCGAGATATACTTACTCGACAGCCTGATCCCGTGAGAGGACTTCGCAGCTACCCCGTATTCAATGAATGGTTTCGCCCGGCCAAATTCGGGCTAGCGATGATGAGTGCTAATTTACTCGTCGGTGACAGAGTCCCGGCATTGATCGGCGTCGCCAATGCACCCGGGAAAGATGAAATAATGAGAGAGCAGATGAATGTCTTCAAGGCCGCGCTGCCGCACATCGACCGCGCCGTTCGCATTCATCGCGAGGACCGGCTTGAGAACTTGCAGCGGAGCGTATTGCTGGTCGATGGCGCCGCGCGGGTGCTGTTCGCCAATGCGGCTGCCCGCAGACGGCTTGGTTCTCGTGGCGGCCTCGTCATCAAAGCCGGTAGCCTTCACAGTATCGGCGACTCGGATGGCATACGAGGATTGATTGCCTCCTGCATGCGCAAGGGTCAGACCTCAAATGGTCACGGCGGACGCATTTCAATTCGACACGGCCCGCGCCGATCACCCCTGCGGGTGACGGTGACGTCGTTGCGGTCAAGGGGCACCGTCGCGGAACTTCCCTAGCTTGGCTTGGGCATTCCCGTGGCCATTGTCACCGTCGCCGATCTGGCCAGGGAAAAATGGATGCAATGACCGGCCGCGGGTCACTCGCTGGTTAAAGGGTGCAGGTCGCGCACCATGGCTTTCATCCGTTCGTCGAGCACATGGGTGTAAATTTGCGTCGTTGAAATATCGGCGTGTCCGAGCAATTCCTGCACGACGCGTAAATCGGCGCCATTTTGCAAAAGATGACTGGCGAAGGCATGCCGGAGCACATGCGGACTTATCCGCGCGGCAGAGATCCCAGCTGCCGCGGCGCAGGCCTTGAGATCGCGGGCAAACGCCTGGCGCGTCAGGTGCCCGCTTTCGCTGTCGGCGGGAAACAGCCAAGGGCCGTCTGACGCCCGGGCATTCGTATTTTTGAGAAACGCGCGATAGGCCGCAATAGCCTCGCGCGCCGCGCCGGAAAGCGGCACCAGCCGCTCCCGCCCCCCTTTGCCCCGGACATGGATAAAGGGATCCTTCGTTCGCGCCGCGCTCAAGGGCAGCGCCACGAGCTCGGACACCCGCAAGCCCGTCGCGTAAAGAAGTTCGAGAAGGCAAGCCATGCGCAACGCGCGCAATCGTTCGGGCGCGGGGCGGGCGCCGTCGTCGAGCCCCTCCTTCGAGACCGCCAACAGATGGCCGACCTCGGCGATGGAGAGCGTCTTTGGCAGCCCACGGCCGCGTCTTGGCGCTTCGATGATCAGCGCTGGATCGCCGGAGCGGCGCCCATCGGAGGCCAGAAACCGGTGGAACTGGCGGATGGAGGAAAGCTTCCTTGCGCTCGAGGCGGATTTGAGACCGCGTTCCGCAAGCACGGACAGATAAGCGCGAATATCGCCGGTGGCGGCATTTAGCGGCGTCTTTCCCATGCGGGTAAGTTCCTCGGCATAATCGGCGAGGTCGCGGGCATAGGCGTCTTGGGTGTTTTTAGAGGCGCCGCATTCGGCCGCGATCATCTCAAGAAAAGCTTCGATCAGAGGCGGACGGCTTCGCGCGACAGGCATCGGCGGCTTCCCTATTTGTTCAGCCGCGCCGGCGGAATCGATTGGCTCATCTCGCGCGGTTGCGGCTCGACGAAGGTCACCAGCGCGATCATGCCGCCATAAATGAGCCCCGCCAGGAACCCGATGATCAAAAGAAACCGGATGAGGGACGGCACGCGATTCTCCAGATGGCTGTTAGGTCTTTTCGGACAAAGGCGGGCGCGAGGCAAGCAGGCGATGGCGGTCTGGAAAGAAAATAGCCCTTGCTCCCAAAGCACCGCGTCATGGCTTTTGGGAATGGCTCAAGGCAAGCCTCGCGGCGTAGCGAGCCATCAGATCGGCTTCGAGATTAACTTCGTCCCCCGCGTGCCTTTCCCCCCAGGTCGTGACCTTTAGGGTATGTGGAACGAGCAGGACCGAAAAAATATCAGCTTCGATGGAGTTGACCGTGAGGGAGGTGCCGTCGAGCGCGACGGAGCCTTTCTCGGCGATGAACTGGGCGACGTTTTGCGGAGCCTCGATCTCGATGCGCCGCATGCCGTCGAAATCCGTGATGGCGGCGATCTTGGCGGCCGCATCCACATGGCCGGTGACGAGATGGCCGCCAAGTTCATCGCCAATTTTGAGCGCCCGTTCGAGATTGAGTTTCGTGCCGATTTTCCAATGGCGCGCGGTCGTGCAGGCGAGGGTTTCCGCCGCGACATCGACTTCGAACCAGCTGCGGTTGCCGCTCGCGCCACACGCGACGACGGTCAGGCAAGGTCCGCCACAGGCGATCGACATGCCGGCCGCGATCGTTTCCGCCTGATAGGAGCAGGCGATGCGCAGATGGTGTAAATTGGTCTCCGCTTCGACCCTTACCACCTCGCCGACGTCGCTGACGATACCGGTGAACATCTAAACTACTCTTTCGTGGCGTGTGAGCCGGTCGGCTCCGGTCATTCGCGTCTCGACAATGCGATAGTGCTCCGGATCGTCAAGCAGCTTCGCCGCCGTGGAGTCGAGGCCTAGAACGCCTTTGCGCTCAAGCGGCTCCGGCGCAAGGAAAATAATCACTTCATCGGCGAGCCCCTGCCCGATCAATGCCGCCGCCACGCTTGGCCCCCCCTCGCAAAAAACCCGTGTTAGACCGCGTTCGCCAAGGAGTCTTAGCGCCCCGCCAAGATCGACAAATCCTGTCTTATCGCGCGGCGCATAAACAACCTCGACTTGGGCTTCGCGCAAGCGCGCTTCTCTCTCTTCGGCTGCCCCTTCGCCGGCGATGGTGAGCGTCGGACTCATTGCCGCCGTCGCGGCGAGACGCGTCGAAGACGGCAGGCGAAGATCGCTGTCGAGCACGACACGCAAAGGCCTGCGGTCTTCAAGACCGGGAAGCCGCACGTTCAACAAGGGATCGTCGGCCAAAATGGTGCCGATGCCCACCATCACCGCGTCGTGCATGGCGCGCATGAGGTGAACGAGCCCGGTCGCGGGTTTCCCCGTCACAATGAGTTGCGGATCGCGCGCGGACGCCGCCGCATAAAAATCCGCCGTCAAAGCGAGCTTCAAGGTCACCATGGGCCGCCCCTCAGTGACCCGCAAAAAATGCCCGAGATGGGCCCGCCTCGCCTCCTCGGCGAGCACACCTCGCGTCACTTCAATGCCGGCACCGACCAGGACTTGCGTGGCGCGGCCGCGGGCGCGGGGATCGGAATCGTCAGCGGCAAAGACGACACGCTCCACTCCAGCCGCGATAATCGCATCAGTGCAGGGCGGCGTCCGCCCATGATGGCTGCAAGGCTCCAAGCTCACATAAAGTGTCGCGCCCCGCGCCTGATCGGCCGCCGCGCGCAAGGCCTCGGTTTCCGCATGCGGGCGTCCGCCCGGCTTGGTCCAGCCGCGCGCCAAAATGGCGTCGTCCTTGACAATGATAGCCCCAACCGCGGGGTTTGGCGCGCAAAGCCCGAGCCCGCGCCGGCCAAGCGCGAGAGCTGCCGCCATAAACCGCGTGTCCATATCGGAATGGATCATACCCGGTCCAGCGGTCGCGCTTTTGCCGGAGGCGGAGATGGTTCGTCTTCGGGGATTGCGCCCGCGTCAGCCGCGAGTTCGTCGACCAGCGTATTGAAATCGCGGGCCTCGCGGAAATTGCGGTAGACGGAGGCAAAACGCACATAAGCGACACTGTCGAGGGCGCGCAAACCCTCCATGACGAGCTCCCCTATTTTGCCACTCGCGATTTCGTTCTCGCCCTGACTTTCAAGCTGGCGCACGATGCCATTCACCATGCGTTCCAGGCGATCGGGTTCGACGGGACGCTTGCGCAAGGCGATTTCGAGCGACCGCATCAGCTTATCGCGGTCGAACGGCACCCGCCGGCCGGATTTTTTCAAGACCGTCAATTCGCGCAATTGCACCCGCTCGAAGGTCGTGAACCGGCCGCCACAATCGGGACAGACCCGGCGGCGGCGGATGGCCGAACCATCCCCCGCCGGGCGCGAGTCCTTCACCTGGGATTCGAGACTGCCGCAGAAAGGGCACCGCATGGCGCATAGGCCTCAAGGGGGGTCTCGCTAGCACACGTTCGACACAACATGCGCCATAAAAGAATATGAAACGTGGCCGGCCCGCGGTCACAGCGATCTTGGAGCCACGAGCGATCTTGCGGCCTCAATAAACTGGGAAGCGTTGCGTCAATTCGCTCGCGCCTGCCTTGGTTTTGGCCTCGACATCCGCATTGCCCTGATCGCCGTTCCTTGCCAAGCCGTCCAAAGTATCCGCGAGGAGTTCGCCAACCTTCTTGAATTCGGCGATCCCAAAACCGCGCGAGGTCGCGGCGGGCGTGCCTAAGCGAATGCCGGAGGTGACCATCGGGCTCGCGGTATCGAACGGCACGCCATTCTTGTTGCAGGTGATCCCGGCGCGCCCAAGGCAGGCTTCCGCCGCCTTGCCGGTCAGCTGCTTTGGCCGCAAATCGACGAGCATGAGATGATTATCCGTGCCGCCGGTGGTAATCGTGTAACCGCGCTCAATGAGCGTCCCGGCAAGCGCTTTTGCGTTGTCGGCGACCTGGCGCGCATAAAGCTTGAATTCCGGCTTGAGCGCTTCGCCAAAGGCGACGGCCTTTGCCGCGATCACATGCATTAAAGGCCCGCCCTGGAGGCCAGGAAAGACTGCCGAATTGATCTTCTTGGCGATCGCTTCGTCGTTGGTGAGAACCAAGCCGCCGCGCGGGCCGCGCAAGGTTTTGTGGGTTGTCGAGGTCACCACATGGGCATGCGGAAACGGCGAAGGATGCGCGCCGCCCGCGACGAGACCCGCGAAATGCGCCATATCCACGAAGAAATAAGCGCCAACCTTATCCGCAACTGCCCGGAATCCCGCAAAGTCCCAATAGCGCGGATAGCCGGAGCCGCCGGCGATGATGAGCTTCGGCTTATGCTCCTCGGCGAGCCGTGCCAGCGCTTTCATGTCGATTCGATTGTCGTCCCGGCGAACCCCATAGGGGACAGGCTTGAACCACCGGCCGGAGAGATTGACTGGCGAGCCATGCGTCAGATGGCCGCCCGCCGCGAGATCGAGCCCCATAAAAGCATCGCCCGGCTGCAGCAGCGCGAGAAACACGGCTTGGTTCGCCTGGCTGCCGGAATTCGGCTGCACATTGGCGAATTTGCAGTCGAACAGCCGGGTGACGCGCTCGATCGCCAGGTTCTCGGCCATATCCACGAACTGGCATCCGCCGTAATAGCGCCGGCCGGGATAGCCCTCGGCATATTTATTCGTCAGCACCGAGCCTTGCGCTTCGAGCACGGCCTTGGAAACGATGTTTTCGGAAGCGATCAGCTCGATTTCATGCCGCTGGCGGCCAAGTTCCAGCTCGATGGCCCTAGCGATTTCGGGATCGGCATCGGCGAGCCCAGCCGCAAAAAAGGCGTTTGGGACGGTGCGGCTGCTGACGGTCTGGCTCATGCGAGTGTTCCTGCAACGGCGGCCCGGCGCGAGACTCGCGGCGTGGAGCGCTCGCGAAACGGCCCGGCACGGGGATGACAAAAAAGTCAAATAGCATGTCAAATCGCCCGCGTGAAGGCGTCGGCTGAACTTTACAGCCCAGCTAGATCTATTATGCCTAGCGGCGAAAAGAAAAGTGCACCCGCAATATCCATCGCAGCCATGGAGAAGATACTAAAACTGTTGGAGGATCTCGGAGCCAAGGGTGGCATAGGTCTGCTTCTTGCTTCCCAGCGGCGCGTAAATCAGATCCAAGGACCCCATGCCGGCTCTGGTGAACCCGGCTGAAGCGGATTGTAAACCGAATTTGTGATTTGAATTACGCGAAAAAAATTGATCGCGACCCTCGTGTGCGTCTCTCTCCTCAAACGCCTCACAGCAACGTTCGAGTAACTAAAAGGAGGGTGGAATTGTTGCCTTAAAACTCGCGCGTTGGCTGTGCCGGTTAAAATATTGCGAAAGGCTCTCTGTGTTGGCCAGCATCTCGCTGCTCTCTTTGCAAGCAGATAGATAGGCGAGGACCGGCAGCAGGTTCATGTCGGCATAGGTGAAGCTCGCCCCGGCGAGATGGCCTGTCTTCGCGACGGCCTTGCCAAGCAGATCGATCTTCGACCTGACTTCTGGCAGCGCTTTTTCGATCGCGACGCGATCCTGCTGGCATCGGGCGTTTTGGGAAAAAAATAACACAGCAAATAGCCGAGCAGCACCGGAAATATCGCGGTGTTGGCGACGGATACCCATTGTTCAACTTCGCCGCAGAGCATCCCGTCCTCCGGGATCAGCTTTGGCCCAGGGAAGGCGCGATCAACGAAACTCGCGATCGCTTTCGACTCGAACAATTGAAAATCGCCGTAGCGCATCACCGGAATTTTGCCGAGAGGATGAATGCAATCGACTCTGGCGAGTGCGGCCTGGCGGGCGTCAAGCGATAGGCAACACCTTTTTCCTCGCAAGCGATGCGTACGGAACGCACGAAGGTCGATTGCGGCGCTCCAATGATCTCGATATCAGTCACGACGACCTCCACAAGCGGCGAGAATTTGCGCGCCTGTGTTGGACGAATTCCCGGTTCCTGTCCAATC
>VDMG01000269.1:12928-26579 GCA_006514895.1 Beijerinckiaceae bacterium | reverse complement strand
CCTACAAGCTTGGCGGCTATGGCGCTGGATTTTGGCGAGCGCCAGCGCCAATACGATCCGCAAGAACGCAATGCTGCTCCCGGCATATTCGGTGGCGCTCGCGCTTATCGCGCTCATGGGTTTGATGGGCCATGCGGCGGGCCTGAAGCTTTCGAACAACAATGATGTCGTGCCGCTTCTCTTCAAAATCTTGTTTCCCGGATGGTTCGCTGGATTTGCCTTCGCGGCGATCGCGATTGGCGCCCTGGTGCCCGCCGCGATCATGAGCATCGGCGCGGCCAATCTTTTCACCCGCAATTTCTGGAAAGCCTATATCAATCCCGGCGTCACCGCGTTGGGCGAGGCAAGAGTCGCCAAAATGACGTCGCTTGCCGTGGTGGCGGGTGCGCTCCTCTTCATCTTGTTTTCTGCCAACCCAATTCGCTCGATCTGCAATTGCTTGGTGGCCTTTGGATTCTGCAAACTTTGCCTGCGGTGATTTTCGGTCGGGCTGGTTCCGGGCACAAGGCTTGCTCGCCGGATGGGCGGTTGGTTTTTTGGGCGGCGGCGCCGCTAGCATCACGCTTTATTCGGGTCTGCTCGCGCTCGCGGCGAACATTCTCGTAGCCATTCTCGTGAGCGCGGTGCTGCGGCGTGCCGCGCGCGGGGATCGCGACCTTGCGGGGGCAGGCTGACGGTCCATGCGGGAGCCTCAATACCCCGCCGCTAAAGTGCCGCGTTGCCTTGTGTCGGCAGCGCCCATCAAGATCCCGTTGGCGCGAAGAATGCTCTGCGCCGAGCCCCAGGCGTTATGCACCACGACCCTATGCCCCAGTGCTTCGAGCAGCCGGATCGTATCGGGGTTTAGCCCGCGCTCGACCTGCAATTCATCCGGCAACCCCTGATGATGGAAGCGCACCGCCTCGGTCGCCTCGGCGAGGTTCATGCCGAAATCGACAATGTCGGAAATGATTTCCGTGACGATCGTGATGATCCGCGAACCGCCCGGCGAGCCGGTGACAAGTTCGAGTTCGCCGTTTCGAAAAACCATGGTCGGCGCCATCGATGACAGCGGCCGCTTGCGCGGCCCCGGCGCATTGGCGGCCCCGCCGACAAGCGAATATGCATTCGGAGCCCCGGGCTTCGCGGCGAAATCGTCCAGCTCATTGTTGAGAAGGATGCCGGTGCCCTCGGCGACAAGGCCGAGGCCATAGGAAAAATTCAAGGTGTAGGTGTTGGAGACCGCGTTGCCGTCGTTATCGACGATTGAAAAATGCGTTGTCTGGTCGCTCTCATAGGGCGCCGGATCGAGCGGTTTGATCTCGCTCGCAGGGCGGGCGCGCGTCTGCGAAATCTCCGCCCGCAAGCGCTCCGCATAGGCTTTCGAAATCAGCCCGTGGACCGGAATTGCGACCTGATCCGGATCACCGAGATATTCGGCGCGGTCGGCATAGGCCAATTTCATCGCTTCCGCCATAAGATGGATAGTTGCGGCCGAATTGGCGCCAAGGCTCGCCAGCGGAAACCCTTCAAGCACATTGAGGAGTTCGATGATATGGACCCCGCCCGACGAAGGCGGCGGCACCACGGCGATCTCATAGCCGCGATAGGAGCCGTGCAAGGGTGCCCGTTCAACCGCGCGGTAGGAGTTGAGATCGTCCAGCGTCATCCGGCCCCCCGCCGCGCGGACGCTGGCGGCGATTTTTTCCGCGATCGGACCTTCGTAGAAGGCGCGCTCGCCATCGCGTCCGATCGCGTCCAGCACGGCAGCGAGATCTGATTGAACGAGCCTGTCTCCGCGCGAACGCGGGCTTCCATCCGCATGCAGAAAAATCCGCGCCGCCGAGGGCCAGCGTTGCAGCCGGGCCTGCGCAAGGGGAAGCGAATCGGCAAGATCGTCCGTGACGTCAATGCCGGAGCGGGCGAGCGCTATGGCGGGCGCGGCAAGCTCGGCCAGCGAGAATTTGCCGGAACCGTAATTGCGCAAGGCGAGCGATAAGCCAGCGACCGTTCCAGGCACGCCCACGGCCAGGCCGCTATCGCGCGATCGCGCGGGCACCGCCTCGCCCGCCTCGTTGAGAAAGACATCGCGCGGCGTATCGGCCGGGGCGGCTTCGCGGTAGTCGATGACCGTGGTTTTCTTCTCCTTGGCAAGGTAGACGAGCATGAAACCGCCGCCGCCAAGATTTCCCGCGCGAGGCAATGTCACGGCAAGCGCAAGGCCGGTCGCGACCGCCGCGTCAACCGCGTTGCCGCCGCGCCTCAGAATCTCGACCCCGATTTTCGCCGCCGTCCCTTCCTGCGCGACGACCATGCCATGCGTCGCCAGGACCGGCAGAACGCGGGCGCCTTGCGAGATGATCGGCGGCGGCAGCGACGGTTCGGCTTGCGAGGCAAAAGGAGCGGTGACGCAAAGCAGGGCGAGCAGGCCGGCGCGCGATATGGCGCGCAATATATGGCGTGGCACACCCCATCGCTTGGCTTGAAACGGCCGAGCGCTCATAAATCGCCGCCGCAATTGGCGATGACCGCGAGGAAAATCGAACCATAGCGCGCGAGCTTCTCTGGCCCGATTCCTGGTATGGCCTGCATATCTTCGCGGGTTTTCGGTCTTATCTGCGCCATCTCGATCAAAACCCTGTCGTGAAAAATGATGAAGGCGGGTTGCTTTTGCTGCCGGGCGACTTCGAGACGCTTGGCTTTGAGCCTGGCCAGCAATCTATTTTGGTTCGCCGTCAACGGCGCTGTCTCGCAGCTTTGTTTGACCGGCGTGAAAGCCTCGCGCGGGGGTGCTGGGTCCTCGGTCCGCAGAGCCTCGATCTCCGCCAAAGTGCGCCGCAGGTCGGCCTTGCGCCCGCCCGGCAAGGGAAGCTCTCCGCGCAGAGTCAAAGGCGCCTCGCCTTTGAGCACGGCGCGGCCGGCCCCGGTCAAAAACCACCGGTCGCGATCCTCCGGGTCTTGCGCAATCAGATCCGCCGCGTGAAGCTGGTGGAAAATGCTCCGCCATCCGGCCGGCTTGAACTCCTTGCCGGCGCCGAATGTTGGCAGAAGATCATGGCCGTGCCGCCGGATCGCTTCGGTCGTCCGCCCGGCAAGGAGATTTCCGAGATGGCCGGAAAAAAAACGCCCCGAGGTGCGGTGAATGGCCGACATGACTTTTTGCGCGGCAATAACGCCGTTGAAGAGCACCCATTTGCCATCGCAAATGTCGCATTTGCGGCAAGGTTTTGCGGCCTCGCCGAAAGCGGCAAGCAGGGTCCGGCGCCGGCAGCGCGGCGATTCGCACAAGGCGATCAAGGCATTGAGCTTGCGCTTCTCAATCCGCTTGCGATCTTGCGGCGCGCCGCCCTCAATGATTTGCCGCTCACGCAAAAGAATATCAGCGTCGCTGAACAAGGTCAGCGTTTCCGCCGGCAGACCGTCGCGCCCGGCGCGGTCAATTTCCTGATAATAGGCCTCGATGCTTTGTGGTAAATCGGCGTGGCAGACGAAGCGGACATTGGGTTTGTCGATCCCCATGCCGAAGGCGATCGTGGCGACGATGACGACGCCGCCATGGCGCAGGAATTCATCCTGATGGGCCGACCTCAACGCCGCCTCCAAGCCGGCATGATAGGGGAGCGCCGAGACGCCGCTCTGGCTGAGATGCTGGCTGAGTTTTTCGGCACCCTTACGCGAGTTGCAATAGACGATGCCGCTTTGGCCTTTGTGGCGCGCGATCATCTGTTCGATTTGCCGCGCGGGATCGGTCTTGCGCGTCATCGCGAGATGGAGGTTCGGCCGGTCGAAGGAGCGCACGAAAATTTGCGGCTCTACCGAAAATAGATTTTTGATGATGTCGGCGCGGGTTGGCGCATCTGCCGTCGCCGTGACCGCGATCATTTGAAGATTGCCGATTGCTCGCGCCGCCTCGGCGAGGCCCAGATATTCGGGCCGGAAATCATGCCCCCATTGCGAGACGCAATGCGCTTCATCGATGGCGAATACATTGGCTCCCGCGTCGCGCAAAAGGTCCGGCGTATCCGGACGCGCGAGCCGTTCCGGCGCGACATAAAGGAGGCGATAGCGGCGGCGCCGGAGGCCCGCCTCGATCGCCGAATTATCTTCGCCGCTGTTCGATGTATTCAGAGCGGCGGCGGCGATGCCATGCGCTTGCAGTTGTCGCACCTGATCGCGCATCAGGGCGATCAGCGGCGAAACGACAATGGTCAGTCCCTTACGAACGATCGCGGGCAATTGATAGCAAAGCGATTTGCCAGCTCCCGTCGGCATGACCGCGAGAATATTTTCCCCACCGAACACGGCTTTTAGAATTTCTTCCTGTCCCGGGCGGAAGTCCGTGAAGCCGAAAACCCGCGTCAGCGCGTCTCTCGCCTCTTGCATCTGCGCGTCCACTGCGTCCCCGTTCCGAAAATCTTCGCGCTTACGTCGTAACCAATCGCCGCCAAGGTTTCCAGCCCAACTCGCTCATGAATTTGGCTCACGAACCGGCATTCGCCATGACCGACAGGATCGCGTCTTTCAATTTTGCGATTCGCGCGTGCGTCAGCGCGCCGCGAGGCGCCTCGATCGTTCGGTCGGCGATGAGGTGCCCCGGCGCCGCCGCCAAAACGATGATCCGGTCGGCGATCGCGATCGCCTCCTCGACATCATGGGTGACGATGAGGGTGGTGGCCTTGCGCTTCATGACGAGCGCTAGCAGCTCCTCACGCAGCCGCGCCGCGAGGGCGGCATCGAGCGAGACGAAAGGCTCGTCGAGGAGGAGAAGATCGGGCTTGATTGCGAAGGCCCGGGCGATCGCCACGCGGCGGGCAAGCCCCAGCGATAATTCGCCTGGAAAATGATCGAGATGCAGGGAAAGACGCAAGGAAGCGACGATCTCGGCGAGATCGTTCTCGCTTGATACGCCAACGAGGCGGAGGTTTTGCGCGACGCTGCGCCATGGCAAGAGCCGGGGCTCTTGGAAAACCATGCCGGTCTTGTGTTCTATTGGCAAAACCACACGGCCTTCGAAATCGGCATCGAGCCCCGCGATAATCCGCAAAAGCGTCGTCTTGCCGCAGCCGGATGGCCCGATACAAGCGCAAACCTCCCCTTGACGCAGGCTGAAAGCTACGTCGTGCAGGATCGTGCGCGTTTGTCCGGATGCGGTCCGCAGCGTCTTCCGCGCGATGGTAACGTCAAGTTCCATGCCGCGGCCGCCAGCGCGAGATATGCCGTTCGAACGGTTGCACAAGGAATGTTTCAATCGCCAGCATGAGCCCGACAAAGGGAAGCGCATAGGCGAGAAGCCGCGTCAGGTCGAACAGCTGGAAGGCGATGCCGATCTCGAAGCCGACGCCGTTCGAACGGCCAAGCAATTCGGCAATGAGGACAATCTTCCACACAAGCGACAGACCAGTCCGCATCGCCGCCGCGAAATAAGGTGCGAGCTGCGGCAAAACAACGTGCCTTAGCTTCGTTCCAAGCGGCAGACCGAACACGCGGGCCATCTCATCGAGGCTCTTGTCGAGCGCACGGGTGCCTTCGCGCAGAATAACCGTCGTGTTCGGCAGTTTATTGAGAGCCACGGCGCCGATCGCGGCGGCCTCGTTCAGGCCAATCCAGATATAGGCGAGCACGATGACGACCAGCGCCGGCAGGTTCAAGAGCACGATGAGCAAGGGATCGCACAGGCGGTCGATCGTCTTGTCGCGGCCCATGGCCACGCCAAGCACCGTCCCCAAGACCATCGCGAGGGCAAAAGACGCCGCGACGCGGGCAAGCGTGATCGCTAGGTTCAAAAACAGGGCGCCCGACCACGCCTCGGCGGCAATGACCGACACAACGGCAAGCGGCGAAGGCAGCATGCCCGGCGAAGCCACGTGCGAACCCAGTTGCCAAATTAGCAGCAAAAGGACCAGCGGCGTCAGCCGGAACAAGCTTCCCTTAGTGTGCCCGGGGCGCCAAAGCGACAGTGCCTTTATAGTAGGTTTCCTCATCAAGTTCCTTTGCCGGGCCGGTGAGGTCCGGACCGCCCATTTTTGCAAGGGCGCGATAGAGAACCCGCGCGTCGGCGACTTCCTCCTCGACAGGCCGCCGCGGGATGCCATCGCTATAGCTTTGCCGGTAAAGGGCGAGCTGTGTTTTGTCGCCAATTCCGATCTTCCGGTCGATGTTCTCCCAATCCGCGTCGGAATGCGCGAGAATGTCCCGGGCTTCGGCCGCGATCTTGAGGAACCGCGCCAGGGCATCGGCGTGGCTGCGCGCGAAACCTTCGTCGAAGACGTAGCCGACCATGGCAACAGGCCCCTTGGCGCCGAGGCGTCTTTCGACTTCGTCCATGCCGATGAGCCGCCGGAAGCCGCGCGCTTCGAGCGCCACGCAGAAATTCCAATAATTCAGAGTCGCATCGGCCTCGCCGTTGGTGGCTTTCTGATAGAGCAGCGCGGGCGCGCCATAGACGACATTCGCCTCCGACGCGATATCGAAATGCGATTCTCGCGCGAATGCCTGGAGAAGTAGCCAGCTCTTGTCCAGAGGGCCGCCGGCAACCGCGATTTTTTTGCCCTTTAACCCGGCAAGATCCGTGATGGGCGATGCAGCTTCGACCAAGACCGCGCCAAGCGCGGTCGAATAGGGGACGAAGACGAGCCGACCTCCCAGATTCCTTTGCCGCGCGACCCACAGCCAGTCGCTGAGGATGATATCGGCCGCCCCGCCCAGAAGAGCGATCTTCGTGGCTTCCGGCGAGGCTAACTCGGTAATTTCAATGTCGAGGCGGGCTTGCTTGTCCAGCCCCCGCGCCCTCATGATTGCAAGCTCCCAGGCAAATGTTCCGGTTTTTTGCACCGCGATGCGGAGCTTGTCGGCGGCTTCCGCTTCGCGATGAGAAAAGACCGCAAGGAAGAGGGCGACGCAAAATGCCGCCTGGCCAAGACGGCCATGGAGGGTGCGGCGGACGCCAAGGAGTGGTGGCGGGCTTGCCGCAAGGTCCGGGTTGTCATTTGCCATCGTCTCAGGATACATGTTTTATCGCGCCGGCCCAATGAGGATGGTTCCTTGGGCCACGGTTGCAGGCGATGGCGGGACCGTGATCGAATGCCCCTCGCAACTAAAGGGAAGGAAACCGGATATGAAGCTGAAATATGTCTGCCTTGTCGCCGCGGCCGCCTGGGCCGGATCCGTTGCCGGGGCTTTGGCGGGGGATCCCGCCGAAGGCGAAAAGATCTTCACGACAAAGTGCAAGGTCTGCCACCAGATCGGCGAAGGCGCCAAGAATTTCGTCGGACCCGAGCTGAATGGGTTGATCGGCCGCAAGACAGGCTCCGTACCGGACTATAATTATTCTGATGCGAACAAGGATTCCGGAATCACCTGGGACGAGGCGAAGCTCAAGGAATACCTCCTCAGTCCGAAAACCGTGATTCCTGGCACGAAGATGATTTTCGCCGGTCTTCCCAAGGAGAGTGATCGCGATAATTTGATTGCTTATCTCTCTCAGTTCGGCCCCGACGGAACGAAAAAATAGCGGGCCGCGTCTATGGTCCCTCGCGGCGGACCAGCATTCCGCCCCACCGGCCATATAAGCCATTGATTGAATTTACGTTCCATTGAGCTGGCTGAACTGTCCCCAGTCATGTCCCTATGAGGGGCGGCCGCGTTCGGCTCCTGTCTTGCCCTGGCGGCAGTCCCGGAAGTTCGTGCCGGCGGCGCACACAAAAAAGGCGCCGATCATGGCGCCTCTCCGTGTCTATCCGTAACGAAGCCGTTACACACTACTCGCGCTTCTCCGGCCAATGCGTTTCTTTATCGGCGGCGGCAGAGTGCACGAATCCTAGCCCGAGCAGTGAACTCACCAGCGTATCGCGCCACATCTCGCACCGCTGTTTTCTTCCCTTTGGCCAGTTAGGCTCATGAACCGCCGCCTCGTAGGCTAGGTAGAGCAGCTCCTCGAGGTCTTTCGGCGGCATCGTGTAACGCGCCTCCCGGGCGGCCCTTCTCTGCCTTTCGAGATCGTCCTCCAGGTCCCTAATTTTCTCGTGCGCCTCTTCGAGACCTTCGGGACTCTCGTCGTACATCTCTCCGCGCGCGACCTCGTCCTCGTTGTAGACCGCGTCGCTGAGCAGCTCCTTATTCTCCTCTTCCAACTCTTCGATTCGCGCCTCCATGTCCGCGATAGTCGCGGCGAACGTATGCTCGGTCCCGTCCGGGAGACGGAGGACTCGACGCGGTTGGTCCTCGGCGTCACCCGGCCCCTCGGCCGCTATCCCGTCCATAAGCTCCTGAATCGTTGCCGCTTGCTGGGCGACCTGCGCCTCCAATTTGGCGATTCTGGTATTGTCCGTCACGTCTGTGGCAGCTTTCGGCCTCTGAGCGAACGGTATTGCACCCCGATAGGCGGCCGTGCGGCATCGGCCAGAGCAGTATTTCGCGTCGAATCGAACGGCATGAAATTCCTCGCCGCAAACTTCGCATTCCATGATTGGGCTCCTCCCTTGGTTATCTGACACACAATTGGGGGAGGGGCAAGGATTATCCGTCACAGTTGGTGACGCGCGGACTCTGACAATGTCGGACGCCTTGCGGCCCCTGAAATCCGTCTCGTTTACACAGACGAAGATCCCCGCTCCTTTCTGTGACAGAACGCCATCGAGAGGATTTACGCTGAGGGAAGGCTGGACAGCCTGTTGCCAGTCATAGGCTGTCTGTCGGGTTATACCGAACGCCTCGCAAACGGTCTTTACGGGCGTCTTGTCCGAATGACAATTGTCTCACCACAATACTCAAGCCCCCCCGGACGGGCCGCCAGCATGTACGCGACGGCAATTCCCATATCGCGCGCTTCCGTCGGACCGGGGCGGTGCCGCCCCCGCGCAGAAGCATGGGCAATACTGTCGGGGATCTGACCGGCGGCGATGTAAGACGCCAGCTTCGTAATGACGGCGAGCAGCTCCAGGGGAGCAGGGATCGGGCTAGTGACAGGGCTACTTGATAGACGTGGAACACGTCGCTGACAGTCAGCCACCAGATTTGAAGAGGCTTTCTCATCTCGGATGGGGAAGCGCCCTCTTTTCGCAGCTCATACGCCGACCCGCGTGCCTCCCTCTCCAGACGAAGCAGTTCTTGCCATTTAAGATTTTTCTCGCCGCCGTCCATCTTGCGTGCACCCGCAAGCACCTGAGGGACGCGAGGAAGCCGATGGTGCAATCGGTTTGTCGGGTGCCCCCTATCCTCGCGATTCGTAAGTTATAGAGCGCCGCGCATCGGCACGACATTCCCGCCGGCGCCCGGCTCGCAATACGCTGCCCACGCCTCCATCAATCCCCGCCGCTTTTCGAGCGCGTCGGAGCGCCGATAGGAGAGTTCGACCGCATTCCCGGTCACATGGGCCAGGCTTGCTCGGCAACATCGCGGGGAAAAATTGTCTTGTTCCCGACCCAGTCACGGAATGCCGACCGGAAACCGTGAACGGTCGTGCCTTCGACCTTCAGCCGGGCGAGGACCGTCGCGAGCGCCGAGGGCGACAAAGGGGTGTTCCGGCGCTGCCCAGGGAATAGGAACTCGCTCGTCTTGACCGCCGCAAGACTATCGACGATCTGCGCTGCCGGGCCCGAGAGCGGCACGCGGTGTTCGCGGCCGGACTTCATGCGCGCGGCGGGAATCGTCCAAATCTTGTTCTCAAGGTCGAATTCGGCGCAGCGCGCGCCAAGGACTTCGCCCGTTCTTGCCGCCGTCAATATGGCGAACTCCAACGCCATCGCCGCAGCCGACACACTCCGGTGCTCGCGAAGCTTGCCGACGAATTCCGGCAGGTCCCGGTATGGCATGGCGGCGTGATGACCGCGTGAGGGTCTCTGACGTTTGGGCAGGATCAAGGCGAGATGACCGCGCCACGCCGCCGGATTCTCGCCCGATCGCCAGCCGCGCGCCTTGGCAAAGTCGAGCACCGCCTCGATCCGGCCGGGAAGGCGCGACGCTGTTTCTGGAATCGCTTGCCAGAGCGGCTTTAGGACGGCCAGGACAGCCTCTGTGCCGACTTGATCGGCCGGCAGGCTGCATAGGTTTCGAGGGTCGTGCGCCATTGCTGGCGGTGCTTATCGTTGCCCCATTGGGGTGACTTGGCCGCAAGAAGCTCGCCGGCGCATGTCCCGAACGTGGTGACGACGACATGCGCGATCCGTCACGTCGTGCCTCGATCGGGTTACGGCCGTCCCTCAACACCTTGCGCCAACGGTCGCGGCTTTCGCGGGCCTCGGCCAGCGTGGTCAGCGGATAGGCGCCAAGACCCATCTCGCGCTGCCTCCCCTGCCAGGCGAAGAGATAAACCCATGACCGCCGTCCGTCCTTGGAAAGATAGAGATAAAGCCCGCCACCGTCAGAATGACGCCGGGCTTCGTGATCGCCATCGCGCCCCGCGCCGAGAGCATCCGTTCTCGCCTTGCCATTTGCTTCTCCCCAGGTTCATCCCTAAGAATATAGCCCGGCTATTGGCGAACAGCAGCAATGGTCATTGTGAAGACTGTGGGGCTAGGCTCTTGTTTTTGCCCAGGTGATTTGGCCGCTGGTGGAAGTCAGTGAACATGAAGGCGGCGGATCAGCATTCCGCGCGAGGGATCGTAAGCGGCGATCGCCGCCGCGAGAAAGACAACCGCCGTCCCGAGCACCACCGCCAAGGCCAGGAAATTAATCTGTTCATAGAATGCGAAGCGGATCAGTTCGACCGCATGGGTGAACGGATTGAGCTCGCAGACGAAGGCGAGCCATGGGCTGCCTTCCTTGACGCGCCACAAAGGGTAAAGCGCCGAAGAGGCAAAAAACATCGGGAAAATGACGAAATTCATGACCCCGGCGAAATTTTCCAATTGCTTGATCAGCGACGACAGAAGCATGCCAAGCGCGCCCAGCATGAGGCCCGCGAGTATGAGCGCCGGAAGCACGGTCAGATAGCCCCAAGGCGAAGGCGGCTCGATCTCCCAGAAAAAGGCAACGATAAGAAACGCATAGACTTGGGCAAGCGAGACGGCGGTGCCGGCGGCGAGCTTGGAGGTCAACAGAAACCAGCGCGGAAAAGGGCTGACAAGCAGGCTGCGCATATTCCCCATTTCGCGATCATAGACCATCGAGAGAGAGGATTGCATACCGCTGAAAAGCGTGATCATCGCGACGAGCCCCGGTGTGATATAGACCTCATAGAGCACATAGGTGTCGTAGGGCGGCATGATCGACACGCCGAGGACCGAGCGAAATCCCGCCGCGAAGATGAACAGCCAGACGAGTGGCCGCACCAGCGCCGAGACAAACCGTTCCCGCTGGTGCCAAAACCGCAGCGCCTCGCGCCAGACGATGCCATTGAAGCAGCGCGCGTATTGGGCGAGGCCAAAGCCCTCGCTTCGCGGCGGCGCTAGGACGGCCGGTCGCATGATTTCCTCCCGCCGGCAATACCGGTCAGTTCGTTGAAGGCGGCGCCAATGTCCGGGGCGCCCGCGCGGGCGGCAACCTCGGAGGCATTGCCGCGATCGAGAACCTTGCCCTCATGGAGAAGAACGACATCGTCGGCGGGCTCGATCTCATCGATCAGGTGGGTTGCCCACAGAACGCCAATGCCTGCCTCGGCAACAAGGCCCCGTACATGCTTGAGAATATCCGCGCGGGCCTTGATATCGAGGCCGGCGGTTGGCTCATCGAGCAGCAGCAGGCGCGGGCAATGCAGCAATGCGCGGGCGATTTCCACTCGCCGCATCTGGCCGCCGGAGAGATTGCGCGCCTTGTCATCGGCGCGGCCGGTCATCCCGGCTTGGTCCAGGACAAACGCCGCGCGCAGCTTTGTCTCCCTCGCGGACATGCCGTGCAGCGCCGCATGGTAGGACAGGTTTTGCAAGACCGTTAGATCGAGATCGAGCGTCCGCGCTTGAAACACGACGCCGAGCCTGCGCAGCGCCTCGCTGGGGACGCGGTTCACATCAAAACCGAAAATACGGATCGTGCCCTTTTGTGCCCCGTAAAGGCGCGTGATCAAGCTATAGAGCGTGCTTTTGCCGGCACCATTGAGGCCGAGGAGAACGCAAAAGCTCGCGGGCCTTACACGAAGGGAAACATCGCTCAATGCCTTGCGCTTGCCGTAGCTATGGCTCACGCCCGCGATGTCCAGCGCGGCGGCGATCGCGCCATTTTGCTGGCCGCTCGCGGTTTTCGGGTCCGGCGGGCGAAAACTCATTGCGGCGCGATCGCCACGCCCCAAGGAAAAGAACCGACCGCGATCGATTTCACCACCTTGAGGCTCGCCACATCGATCACCGAGACATCGTTCGAAACGCCATTGGTCGTGTAGAGAAATTTGGCGTCCGGTGTGAAAGCCAATTGCCAGACGCGCTGGCCGACGAGAAGATATTTTTCGATCTTTTTCGTCGCGGTGTCGATGACCGCGACGCGATTCGCCGGGCCGAGCGCCACGAACGCCCTCTTGCCGTCCGGCGTAAATCGCAATCCAACCGGCTGGATCGCTTCTTTTGAGAGCCCCGGGACTTCGAACCCAATCTTCTGTTTGACCTTGGGGCTGGCGGCATCGATCACGCTGACGGTGCCGCCGACCTCGGAGGTTACCCATAATTCCGAACCGTCCGGCGTATATTGGGCGGCGCGTGGTCTGGCATCGACGAGGACGTTGGCGAAAATCTTGCGGGTTTGCGTGTCGATCAGATGCGCCATGTTCGTCGTTTCCGATGTGTTGACGAGGACTTTGCCGTCGGGGCTGAGCCCCATTCCCTCGGGTTCGACTCCAACCGGAATTTCGGCGACGGCCTTGCGTGTCGCGACATCGATCGCGGTCACCAAATTATCGTTCTCATTCGAGATATAAAGAAGCTTGCCGTCCGGGCTCAAGATCAGAAGCTCGGGATCAGGCCCCGACTGCAGAGTGCCAACGATCGCAAGCTTCTTGGTGTCGAGAATCTGGATCAGATCGTCGTCGCCGGCGCAGATGTAAAGCTCGCTGCCGTCCTTGTTCAAGGCGATCCCGCGCGGACGATGGCCAACCGGCACGGTTTTCGTAACCGCCAATTTATCGGTGTCGATAATCGAGATCGAATTGCCTTTTTCGTTTGAGACATAGGCGGTGAAAGCGATGGCCTGAGAGGTTATGGCGAAGGCCAGGGCATGGAGCGCGAAGACATTGAAGGCAATGGCGCGCATCCCTGATTTTATTGAAAGTTTCATTGCAACTTGCATTTTGTTTCCGGCTGGTCGAAGCCGAGCGTATCGAGTTCGGAGGTTTGATGCAGAAAGCCTTCCTGCGGCGAGACCGAGACGATCATGCGTCCATCGCCTAGCAGAATAGGCTGGCGCAATTGTTGATTCCAGTGGCGCAAGGTTTGTTTTTGTCCCTTGAAGGCGGCAATGGCGAAATCCGGACCAGTCAGATAGTCGCGGATGACTTTGGGATCGTTCGAGCCGGTACGCGTGGCCACCTCGCCGATCATGCGCATCGCCACCCAGGCGTTGTTGTCGCGCGCGTTCATGCGCCGCGAGGCCAACTTCATAAAGCGGTTCTGCAATTGGATCGCACCCCATTGCTCATGGGTTCCGTCCCAGCTCATCGGCTCTAGCCCGGCGGAGCCGGCGACCGGGCGCGCGTCCCATGGGCGGAAGGGAAGATAATTCGCAAAGACCTCGCTTTCGTCGGCGGCGACGAGGA
>VDMG01000269.1:0-12918 GCA_006514895.1 Beijerinckiaceae bacterium | reverse complement strand
AAAATCCGCTCCTCGACGATCTTGGCGCCGAATTTTTTCGCGGAACGGCGGAGCGCCTCGGCGTAAAGCTCGTCTTGCGGATGCGATCCCTTGATCAAAAGCCAGCGTTTCCATTGCTTCCACACGAGATATTGCGAAAGACCGTCGGCGAGCATGGAATAGGCGGGCGCGACATGAAAGACATTGGCGCGGCAATTTTCCTCCCGCAGCGAATCCTCGGGAGCGCCGGTGTTGAAAATGAGGATCCCTTTGTCTTTCGCGGCATCGGCGAGTTCCAGAAGCGCCGCCGCCGGGAGATCGGCGAGAACGAAGGAGATGCCGTGCGCGATAAGGCCATCCAGCGCGGCAACCGGGTCGCCGTCCGGCCGCAGCTTGATGTCCTCGATCGAATAGGTCTGACCGAGAAAACCCCCCGTTGTGTTATTGTCCTCGGTGGCGAGGTTGGCTCCGGCAATGCCATCGTCGGCCGCCGGAATGTCGAGGATCGAGACGGTCTCCTGTATATGGGGGGCACGAATGAAGCCTACCTTGACCTCGATGTTGGAGGCGGCGTCAGCCGGAAAGGCAACTGCCGCGAGCGCCACGCCGAGAAAGGCGGCAAGAATGCCATGCTCGAAGATCATGCGTGAATGATGGTTCGAAGCGATCGTCTAATCAAGTCCGCGTTCATCAAGATCGTATTCCTTGTCTTGCCCGAGCGGCGGTTCCGGCAATCTCGCCAAAGCATTTATGATGGCAAACATCGCCCGCTCGTCTGGAGTTTTGGCAATGAGCACGCCATGGATTCCGGCATTCAGAAGTGGCGCTGCCGCGTCATGCGAGATGCACACATGGTTGACCCGCGATAGGTCGAAACCGGCGTCGCGCGCAAGACGCAAGAAAATCTCCGTGCTGCGCCGCGAATAATGCAAAACCGCGCCGATTTCGCCCGTTCCGGCAAGGGACAAGGCGGTGTCACTCAGGTATTCTGCTGGCTGCGCAGTATAGACTTCGATTGTCTCGACGGCATGACCTGCCTCGGTGAGGCTCTCCTCGAGGTCCGGCTTGCGGTCGCGTCCGGCGAGATAGACGAGGCGCCCAGGAACAGGGAAGCGCGAGCCAATATCCGCCGCCAGAGTCTTGGCGTTTGGCGCGATCAGTGCCGGGCCTTCAAAACCCCGCTCGCGCGCGGCGTTCCCCGTCCGCTCGCCGGCCAGGAGCAAGGGCAGCAGGCGGCGTACCTCGGGCAAAGGCCAGTCGGGGGCCGCGGAAAACAAATCGAAGGCGCGCGCGCTTGTCGCAATGACGCCATCGATGACGCCCGCGGGCCACATTGCCCCCGTCGGCTCCATCTCGATAACCGGAGAGAGCACCGCCTCATGTCCTTCGCGTGCGAGGCCCGCGGCCGTTCGCTTCGATTCCTCAAGAGCGCGTGTGAGCAGAACCAGCATGTTTCTAGCAATCCGTCACAAACATTTGAAATGAGACTTTGGTGTGATCACGGCCGGCGCCCAGTGCCGAACCCATCACTCGGGGCGTATGTGCGAAGTGCAGTTGAGCAGAAGGCCCGCGAGCAACGGCTGCTCGCTCGGCGCGTGACACGGGAAAGAAACCACCAAACACATCGATCATAGGACGGCTACACAAGGCCGTTGGACCAGAGCAACGGCACATACATTCCGGGATATTTCAAAAGCTACCCTTTGTGCAACAGCGGCGATGCGAAGAAGTTGTGCATGCGATCCCTAGCGATATGCGCCTTTTGATTTTCGTCTATAGATTGCTGACAATGAACTATTAGCGGATTACCATACGCCATCGATCGAATGAAAAGTCGAAATGCAATCATCTATGTCGCACATCTATGTCGGATAGGAGCGGTGCTCGGATTTTATGCTGCAACCTTTGGCGCCGCACCAAAGCCTACGGCCTGCAAAACGTTGCAATAGGAGGCGCGTTTCGGCAAAACCAGACCGGTTGCTTGCGCGTTGTGCTCCTTTACCTGTCCCGAGACATCGCCAAAATATTTGGCATCGTCGCCAAGCTTCGCGGTTGGTAGACATTGCGGCGCGCAGGAATAGGATTGGCGGTCCAGACCGCGCTGCACAAGCAAGGCATTTCTGCCGCGACCACACGGATCAGCGATTGCGCCAAGGGGTTGCCCGCGCCATCGAGCGCGATGAAATTGGTTTCGCCAAAGCCCTTGCCGGTGACAATCGCGCCGCCTTGCTTCAGCAGGGTAAGGTCGGCGATCGCCGCGTTCCCGACAATCAGCGTCTCGGTCCCGGGGGGAACCTTGACGACGCGGGCCTGATCGATCGTCACGACCAGAGTTTCCTCCATGGCCCGCAGGGGTAGAGAATAGCAATAGACCGTCATGGCGGCGATAAGACCAAGCCACTTGAACGCTCTCGCGGCAGCCGAAGGGGTGGCTGAACTAGTGACGTAGGAACCTGTGACGCGTTAACCGGTAACGTATGAAGCCATGATTGTCTCGCCATTTTGTACGATGGACACGCTGGCCAGTTGATCCTCCTTGCGTAAAAGAAAACTAAAAGCCGGGAAACGGAGCGATTCCCGTTTACCCGGATTGCCCGACAACTCTCGTTAAGAATTGAGGTTTGAAAGGCTCTCGCTGGACTTCGGCTTAGGGAATGATCTTAAAAAATGCTGCAGACTTTTGAAGAAGGTCACGCGACAAAACCAAGTCATAGAGACCGCGAGCGACCGGAGTTATCGCGATCGCGGTCTCGCGCAAACGGGTGAATAGAAGCGAAACAATCGTAACGTTTACCTTTGCTTTCGCTTAAACACGCGCGGCAAGATATTGACCAAACTTGAATTCAAAGAGTTGGAGCATGTCCTCATCGAAAAAGCCGGCAACTTTTTCGGGACATGCTCTAGATCAGGATGATTTTGGATTGAACCAATCCAAAATCATGAACCCCATCGATTCTTAGAAGAGCGGGATGCGGGCGGAAAACCGGTTTCCGCTTTTCCTCATCCCGCTCTAGCCGGATTTGAAATTCCGGCGCGATCCGTTCGGGCGAATTTCGGCTAGCACCGTCTCTCCCGCGATTGCCTTCGACCCTATCGTCACCAAGGGTCTCGCCGCGCCGGGCATGTAAACATCGACTCTCGAACCGAAGCGGATCAAGCCAAACCGGTCGCCGGCGCTAATGGCCTCGCCCTGGCGGATGAAACAGACAATCCGCCGCGCGACAAATCCGGCGATCTGCACGACCCCAAAGCGGCCGCCGCCGGCCTCGATGACGAGGCCGTTGCGCTCGTTGTTTTCACTCGCCTTGTCGAGGTCCGCGTTGAGAAAAAGGCCGGGCTTGTAGGCGATCTTGGTCACCCGTCCGGCGACGGGCGCGCGGTTCACATGGCAGTCGAAGACCGACATGAAAACGGAAATCCGCTGCATCGGTTCGGGCCCAAGGCCAAGCTCCGGTGGCGGCGCGAAATAGCCAACCGAGGAGACGACGCCGTCGGCGGGTGAGACCACAAGCGTTTCATCGAGCGGCGTGAAACGCACCGGGTCGCGAAAAAAATAGGCGCACCAGGCGGTCGCAATCGCGCCGATCCAGCCGAGAGAACCGAAGAACGAGCCAAGGACAAGGGCAGCAAGGGCAAAACCCGCGACAAAAATGTAGCCCTCCGGATGGATGGGCGTCATCTGTCTGCGGATCGAATCGATCATCGACATGGGCAATCCTATCTTGTACATGTTTTCGGCGGCCGGACAGCGGCCCGCGTTATGACGGCGCCGGCGGATTTTGCCGGCATATTGGCCGGCGCCCCGTCAAAGACTGGCCGGCAAGACCGGCTCCTTGTCCAGCGCAGCTTCTTCCTCTGGCTCGCCGGTCTCCTCCGGCGATCCTTCCGTCTCGATCTTGATGCTGAGTCTGCCTCCTTCCTCGATCGCCGCACGGCGCAAGGTTTCCTCGGCTTGCCGCACCTCGTTCTGGCGTTTCCACAGCGCCGCATATAGCCCATTTTGCGAAAGAAGCGAGGCATGCGCGCCGCGCTCCACAATTCGGCCCCTATCCAGCACGAGGATCTCGTCGGCATGGACGATTGTTGAGAGCCTATGCGCGATCACGAGGGTCGTCCGGCCCTTGACGACGAGATCGAGCGCGTCCTGAATCTCGCCTTCGGTAAAGGAGTCGAGTGCCGACGTTGCTTCATCGAGGACGAGAATGGGCGGCGCTTTCAGAATGGTTCTGGCGATTGCGACGCGCTGTTTCTCGCCGCCGGAGAGTTTCAACCCGCGTTCGCCGACTTGCGCCTCGTAACCACCCGGAATCTGTTCGATGAAATGATCGATTCGCGCAAGCCGCGCCGCCTCCCGCACCTCGGCGTTGCTTGCGTCGAAGCGGCCATAGCGGATATTATAGGCAATCGTGTCGTTAAAAAGAACCGTGTCCTGCGGAACCATGCCGATCGCTGCGCGCAGCGAGGCTTGCGTCACCATCGAGATATCCTGACCGTCGATGGTGATCCGCCCGGAGGAGGGCTCGTAGAAGCGGAAAATCAAGCGCGAGAGCGTGGATTTTCCGGCGCCCGAGGGGCCGACGACTGCGACGGTCTTGCCGGCGGGCACCTCGAAACTCACTTCCTTCAAAATCGCACGCCGCGGGTCGTAATGAAACGACACATTCTCGAACAAAAGCCTACCGCGTGTCACCACAAGAGGTTTCGCGCCCGCGCGGTCCTCGATTTCCGGGTGCTGGGCAAGAACGGCAAACATCGATTCGATGTCGATCGTCGCTTGCCGAATATCGCGATAGACGACGCCCATGAAGTTCAGCGGCTGATAGAGCTGGATCATCATTGCATTGATGAGGACGAAATCGCCGACCGTATTGGCGCCGCTTTTGATTCCTTGGATGCTCATGGCCATCGCGGCCGTCAATCCCAATGTAAAAATGACCGCCTGTCCCGCATTGAGCCAGGCAAGCGACGTGTAAGTCTTAACGCTCATGCGCTCGTAGCGGGCGATCGATTTGTCGTAGCGCGCCTTCTCGCGCTCCTCGGCGGTGAAATATTTCACGGTCTCGAAATTGAGCAGGCTGTCGATCGCTTTGGTATTGGCGTCGGTGTCGCTCTCGTTCATCGCGCGCCGGATCGCGATCCGCCAATTCGTCGCCGCGGCGGTAAAGCCCATGTAGGCCAGGATCATCAACGTCACCACGGCGGCATATCGCCAATCGAATTGGTAGAGAAAAACCGCCAGGATCAGGATGAATTCGACAAGGGTTGGAACCGCCGTCAGCATGGTCGTGCGCACGATCGTCTCGATCGAATTGCGGCCGCGTTCGAGGATGCGGGTGAGGCCGCCGGTTTTGCGTTCGAGGTGGAAACGCAGCGACAGGGAATGCAAATGCGCAAAGACATCGCGGGCAAGGCGCCGTACCGCATGCATCGCGACATCGGCGAAGATCGCGTCGCGGACCTGGGTAAGGAGCGCCATCACAATGCGCAGCCCTCCGTATAGAAGCGTCAAGGCCAGGGGGCCGGCAATCACGCTGGCGAGGGGAGCCCGCGCCGGGCCGCTCAAGGCGTCCGTCGCCCATTTGAACGAATAGGGAACCGCGATCGTGACAATTTTCGCGGCGAGCAGCAAAGCCAGGGCAGCGTAAATCCGCAGTATCAAGTCGCGCCGTCCGGATGGCCAGATGTAAGGCCAGAGCTTGCGGAGAGTAGAACCGGGCGCCGGTTTTGCTTGAAGTTTGGCCCGAGGTGCGAAAGTACCGGAAGAGAATGAACGCGACATGTGGCTCTCTAAGCATCAATTCCGAAAACTGGCCACCGGTTTTCGGGAGAAAATGATGCGGCATCGAAGGACCCGCGGCCATTCCCCAGGAGAGCCAACGCAATTAGCCGAAACTTATTGATTTCACATTTCCATGATTGGCCGCTCCGGCTTGCCTTGAAGGCCACCCGCCAAAAATGTGCACGGTGCCGCCTCCGGTCCCGCGCTACTTGACCCCATACAGGCAGCGCGCGACAAGCAGACCATGTCATCGCAGCAGATCGTCATGGAGGCAGGCTCTCCACTCATTCGCAATATTTGCGTCTATTGCGGCTCCGCCCAAGGTACCGATCCCATTTATGAAGCGTCCGCGCGAAAGCTTGGCCATACCATGGCAAAGGCCGGGGTCGGTCTCGTCTATGGCGGCGGCGCCACCGGTCTCATGGGTGCCATCGCCAGCTCGGTTCTCGCCAACGGCGGCCGGGTCACCGGCATCATTCCGGATTTTTTGGTGAATAGGGAGCACCTCCTGCCCGGAATCCAGGAATGTTTTATTGTCAAAGACATGCATGAGCGCAAGCGCCTGATGTTCGAGCGCGCCGATGCATTCGTCGCGCTTCCGGGCGGCATCGGAACCTTGGAGGAGCTCGCCGAACAATTGACCTGGGTGCAGCTTGAGCGCCACACGAAGCCGGTCGTGATCGCCGACATCGACGGGTTCTGGCAACCTTTGCTTCAGCTTTTTGCCCATATGCGCGAGCGGCGTTTTATCCAATCTTCCTTCGAGGTTCGCTATTTTGTTGCCGAAAAGATCGAGGATATTCTGCCGATGATTGAAACCGCGGCGGCAAGGGCCGGGCTTCTCGGCGCCCGCAAGGAGACCATCGATCCACGCTTGTGATGGCTTATTCCGGCTTTGAAACGGGAGCGAATGATTAAAGGCCTTAGCGATGACATCGAGGAAAATGGCAACACCTATTGATTGTGGTGAAACGTGACGTCTGGCTCTGAAACTCCCGATGTCATCCTCAAGGTCGACCCTGCGGAACGTTTGGCCGCTCCGGCGGAACCCCAGGCAAGGGCGCCGTTCGCCCTAATTCTCGCGGCTTGTTTCCTTTTCCACGCATTGATGCTGGCTTTCCTTTTTTTCGGGGATTTCTCCCTAGCCCGCGAGCCTACCCGCGCGGAGGAGATTCCCGTGGAGATTGTCGCCGAGATGCCGCCCGAGCAGAAGCCCGAGGCGGTTGCCAAACCTCGGCCACCGCCCGATCTCATTACCCCGCCCGCGGTCAAGGCCAAGCCGCCGCCCGACAAGGCACAGCTCGACGACGTCCGAGTTGCGTATGACGCGCCGGTCTCGGGCAATGACGATAAGACCCACAAGGGGGAACCCGACAAGGAAACGAAAGCGCCGCGCGTCGCGCCGCCGTCCAAGCTTGCGGTGCCGCAGCCCGCGCAGGACAAGCCGGAGCAGGAGAAGGCCGCGAGTCCATCGCAAGAGAAACCCGCGCCGGCGTCAGCGCCATCGGAACCGCAAAAAACCGCCGATGACACGCCCGATGCCGAGGCGCTCGACAAGGCGCAGCCGGAGCCGCCGGCCAAGCCGCAGCCAAAACAAAAGCAACAGCCGAGCAAGAGTCCTCCCGCCCAGGGCCAAAAGAGCACGGTGGCGCAACAACTCGCAGCTTTGGCTCCGGCGCCCACTTATTCATTTGGATCCTCCGCCAAATCCGCGCCGATTGCCGGCGGGACTGAAAAGGCCAGCTATGAAGCGTTGCTGATGGGATTGATCAACCGCCAATTGCATGTTCCGCCAGAGGCCCGCGCGAGCCATTTGATTCACGTCGGACAAATAGGCCTCTTCGTCGATGAACTCGGCAATCTGACCCATCAGGCCCTCTACCGCGCGAGCGGCGACCCAAGCCTTGATGCCGCCTATTTCGCGGCGGTCCGCCGCGCGGCACCTTTTCCAGCCCCTCCGAGAGGCCTGCCGCATGGTTTCATCTTACAATATACAAATGAGAATTGAGCTATATCTAGAGCTTTTTTAAGCGAAGTCTTTCTGGATTCAATAGAATTTGAGAGCACTCTAGGTTGAGCGCCGCTCCTCGGAGCCTCTTTTCATCGCGAGCAGCACCATCTCGGCGCCATCTTCACGAAATCCGCGCAGGGGCAGAAAACCGGCTGCCCGAGAACATCTGAGCGCCGCCGTGTTGAGCCTCTCATGCGCAATATAGGCGCGCGCTTCCGTACTGAAAAATGGAAAAGCGATGCGCTTCAAATAACCGCTCAGCGCGGCCCGCCCCAGCCCTTTTCGCAAATATGCCGGGTCGCCAATGAACAGGTCCACGCTGATCCCGCCGTCGACGCCGATGAGGCGCCCCCACTCCGGATAATCGGCGTTGCGATAGCACTGCAGATAGGCGAAGGGCGTCCCTGCGATGATCGCAAAATGGCAAATGCCCGGCTCCTCTGCCCGGACGCACGGCCCGTACTCCGCGGCGACTTCCGCCAACGTGACGGATGTTTTCTGATAGAAACGGCGAACATGGGGTTCCGCGAACCAAGCGGAAAGAATCGGAAAGTCCCGTTCCTCGAGGGGACGGAACGTAACCTCCGGCTCTGTCGCTCTATTCATCGCAACACTTTGGCTCACAGCAGTGCCGCACATTCCCGATTGTCTTTACCGCGCGCCGGATTTCAAAAGCTTGTAGGTGATCGCGTCGGTCAAAGCCTGAAAAGACGCGTCGATGATATTGGCGGAGACGCCGACCGTCGACCAGCTTTCGCCAGTCGCGTCGCGAAACTCGACCAAGACACGCGTAACCGCGTCGGTGCCGCCCTGGAAGATGCGAACGCGAAAATCGACGAGTTCGAGGTCTTCGATAAAGCGCTGATATTTGCCGAGATCTTTGCGTAACGCGAGGTCGAGCGCATTGACCGGACCCGCGCCTTCGGCGGCCGAGATCAGGGTCTCGCCATCGATATTGACCTTGACGATCGCTTCCGACACCGAGACGAGATCGCCTTGCGCATTGTGGCGGCGCTCGACATCGACACGAAAGCGCTCGACCTCGAAATAGTCCGGCACCTGCCCGAGAATCCTGCGGGCCAGAAGCGCGAACGAGGCATCGGCGCCCTCATAGGCATAGCCAAGCGTTTCCTTTTGCTTGACCTCGTCGAGAAGACGCGCGACCCGGGAATCATCTTTGTCGAGACGCACGCCGATCCGCTCCAGTTCGGCAAGAATGTTCGATTTCCCTGCCTGATCCGACACAAGCAGTCTGCGCTTATTGCCGACCGACTCGGGAGCGATATGCTCATAGGTCTTCGGCTCCTTCATCACCGCCGAGGCATGGATGCCGGCCTTGGTCGCAAAAGCCGAAGCGCCGACATAGGGCGCGTGCCGGTTGGGCGCGCGGTTAAGCAGTTCGTCGAGCGTGTGGCTGACCTTGCTCAGGGTCGCAAGCTTTTCCGGCGTCACCCCGATCTCGAATCTTTCCGCGAAATCGCGCTTCAACAAAAGCGTTGGAATCAGCGACACGAGATTGGCGTTGCCGCAACGCTCGCCAAGCCCGTTCAGCGTGCCTTGAATGTGGCGCGCCCCGGCGCGAACGGCGGCAAGCGAATTGGCGACCGCGTTGCCGGTGTCGTCGTGCGCATGAATGCCGAGATGCGAGCCGGGCACATGTTCCGCGGCCGCCGCGACAATGCGCTCGATCTCATGCGGGAGCGTTCCGCCATTGGTATCGCAGAGCACGACATAGCGGGCACCGGCCGCGTAAGCCGCCGTTGCACATTGGAGCGCATAGCCGGAGTTGGCCTTGAAGCCGTCGAAAAAATGCTCGCAATCGACGACCACCTCGTGGCCTTTCGCGCGCGCTGCCTCGACCGACTGGCTTATGTTGTCCAGATTCTCCTCAAGCGTGCAGCCGAGCGCGACATGGACCTGATAATCCCAAGTCTTCGCCACGAAGGTAATGACATCGGCGTCCGCTTTCAGGAGGCTCGCAAGACCCGGATCGTTGGCGGCGGAGCGCCCTGCCCTTTTGGTCATGCCGAACGCCGCGAAACGGGCGGTTTTCAACTTGGGCCTTTGCGCGAAAAATTCCGTGTCGAGCGGATTGGCGCCGGGATAGCCGCCCTCGATATAATCGACGCCGAGACCGTCGAGCAGCGCCGCGATATGGCGCTTGTCGGCGAGCGAAAAATCGACGCCCGCCATCTGCGCGCCGTCGCGCAAGGTCGTGTCCAAGAGGCTGAGTTTTTCGCGCGTCATGGCGTCCCAACCTGGGGTTTTGGTGGCAGCGCCTTCTTCATGCGCGTGTTGCCGAGCCATAGGCCATCGATCTCGATCGTATTGCGATGCACCGCCTGGTAGCCATGCGCTTCGAAGAAGGGTTTCGCGGTGTCGCTGGAATCGGTCACGAGCGTCGCCGTGCCCCGCGACGCGGCGAGTTTTTCGATCGCATCAAGGAGAGCACTCGCGACGCCGGTGCGGGCGACGGCTGGATGAACATAGAGCTGGTCAATCAGCCCATCCTTTTGCATAGCGATAAAACCAACCGGCCCGCCGCTGATCAAAGCGACAAGGGTCAAGCCTTTTTCAAGACTTTGCGCGAATTCCTCGTCATCATCGACGGCCGAGGCCCAGGCGTGGCGCTGCGTCTCGTCATAATCCTCGAGCGTCAATTCCTCGATGGCGGCGAAGCGGATCTCGGCGAGCAGCGGCAAATCGGCGGGAAGGTATGGCCGCAGCGAAGGTTTTGGAAAAGCGCTGGCGTTCATTGCTTTGGCTCCCATGTCGTGGTGCCGTCCTTGTTGTCTTTCAGCGCGATGCCCATCGCATCAAGTTCGGCACGGATGCGGTCCGACTCCGCCCAATTCCTAGCAGCCCTAGCATCATTGCGGCGCGCGACGAATGTTTCGATCTCAACTCTCTGGGCGTCATCGATTGACGGCCGATTCCAATCGGGTTCACAGACCCGGCTCAGACCGAGCAGTTGCAAGCAACCCCGCAATTTGCTCGACGAGCGCTCGATTTCTTCAGTGGAGGCATAGGACGATTGGCCAAAAAAAGAATAGCCTGGAATGACACCAATTCGAGTGAGGGAATGAATTTTGGTCGTGGCCTCAGGCGTATTGAGGTCATCTTCGATCGTTTCGATAAATACACGCGGAGGATCTTCAATTCGATCCGAATGCAAAGCATAACCCTGCCACCTCCTTAGTGTCTGCTCCGCCTCCTCGAGCGCTTTCACCGTAAAATCGACCGGCCGGCGATAATGTGTTCTCAAAACCGCCAGCCGCAGGACTTCGCCCGGCCAGGAGCGGCCGCCGAATTTGTCAGTATGCAAAAGCTCGTGGATCGTCACGAAATTCCCTAGGCTTTTTGACATCTTTTCGCCTTCGATCTGGAGATGGCCATTGTGCATCCAGACATTGGCCATGACGTCGTTCCCGAAGGCCGAGCAGCTTTGCGCGATTTCGTTCTCGTGATGGGGAAACACAAGATCGATGCCGCCACCATGAATATCGAAGATCTCGCCAAGATACTCAGAACTCATCGCCGAGCACTCGATGTGCCAGCCGGGGCGCCCGCGCCCCCAAGGGCTATCCCAGCCGGGCTCGTCCGGGCCTGAAGGCTTCCACAAAACAAAATCCATCGGACTGCGTTTGTAGGGCGCGACCTCGACCCGCGCGCCTGCGATCATTTCATCCAACGGGCGCTTGGAGAGTTTTCCGTAAGCGGGCATCGAGGGCACATCGAACAGCACATGGCCTTCCGCCACATAAGCATGCCTCTTGGCGATGAGCGTCTCGATCATCGCAATCATCCGGTCGATATGCTCCGTCGCGCGGGGCTCGACGGTTGGCGGCAAGCAGCCGAGCGCCTTAACATCCTCGTGAAAGACCGTCGTCATCTCGTCCGTCAGCACGCGGATATCGATCCCGCGCTCGGCGGCCCGCGCGTTAATCTTGTCGTCGACGTCGGTGATGTTGCGGACATAGGTGACATGATCCGCGCCATAAACATGCCGCAGCAGACGGAAGAGCACGTCGAACACGATCAGCATGCGCCCATTGCCGATGTGCAAATGGTCGTAAACGGTCGGGCCGCAGGCGTAGAGGCGCACGTTCGAGCGATCGATGGGCTCGAAATTCTCTTTCCGGCGTGTCAGCGTATTATAGAGCCGCGGCATGTGTTCCCCTGGTGCCTGCTCTGGCCTGGGGCATCAAGGACGAACTCTAAATGAGAACGCGACGGCTCCGGCCAGGGGCAAGGTTAGCCGATAGAAATAATAAGCGAAAGAAAGGTCTGGCAAGCGTGGTCATGTGCGTCATGGCACAACTATGCGCGCGGAAAGCGATATCGGTCAAGCTTGACTTTAACGCTTGAATGCCTGTCTCCGCCTTGCGGTTAACACAATTTTCAGCCACTTCCGTTCAAATACCGTCTAGTTCCCGCCAGTAGTTGAGTTTTCCATGTCCGTGACAAACACGCCCGCCGCCAAACGCGCGGCCTCAGGTTACGACCGCCGCAAGCTGTTTCGCTTGGTGCTCTTCGTTCTTGGCGGAATTTCCGCCGCCGCCCCCCTCGCGATCCCGTCAAGAGCGGACGGGAGCCGGACACTGATCATTCCGGCAAACGACGGCTATGGCTTCGAGGATTGCTTCAAGACGGGTTCGGAATGCGGCCTCATCGTGGCGGATGCCTGGTGCAAGGCGCATGGGTTTGGCGCCTCCATGAGCTTTGGACCGGAGACGGCCGGTGCGGCAGACGCGCCGCCAGGCTCGTTCCGGGTGATCTGCGGCGATAGCGTCAACTGAAGCATTGTTGCGCGGGGCTGGCGCCCCTCGCGGACCGGACTCGAAAGTCCCCCAAAAATTGCGATCCGGCTCGAGCGGCAGGATCCAGCTCTCATATTGCCCGGCAAGGACGGGCCGAGATGGGCGAGCGTTCCGATCGGAACCATATTTCCGTCCTGGCTGCGAACATACATATTTAGAAGGTCGTCCGGCTGCAGACGGAACTGAGAGTCGGCCTGCGCATAGACTTGTAGCGAGAGACCGAATTTGTTGAATTGATTGATATAGGTCGAACCAACATAAGTGGTCAGCGCGGAGAAGACATCGCCGACCGGGACTCGCAAGGTTTCCGCTTGGATACGATCGACGGT
>VDMG01000045.1 GCA_006514895.1 Beijerinckiaceae bacterium | reverse complement strand
GCTTTCCTCGATGTATGGAGACCCCTGGATCTCGGCCAGCTTTGTTGCAACAAAGCCTCCCAAACGCGAGCGCGCGCCGCCTGATCACCACATGCGGTTATGGCGGCACGCTTACCAATGGATCTCCATCGGGCTTCCACTATCGAGACGAGCCTAGTAACTACAACTGAAGTACTAGCGCAGGAAAATCCTGAAGACGGCGGGGTCGAACAGGGCGCTTATCAGAGTTGTGGCCCGCATCTGGTCCGCGGCTTGCAACAGTTCCATAAACAGGTCCTGGCTAGAAGGCCAAGTTGCGCCCTCAGCACAACGCTCACATCGCCGGCCGTCCGAGTGGGCGAGCGAGCGCGCTATGTCAAGCAGGCCGCGCTGGTAAGAGTGACGCGCGATTTGACAACCGAGGAGCCGGGCCTGAGGCGCGCAACTGATTTGGGCCGGTGCAAAGCTGCGCGTAGCCGCGCGAAACATCGGCAAATCCGATTCCGAGTCGCCAATGGCGACTGTCTCTGCGTCTGGCCCCAAGACCCAGTTGCGAAGGGCCGATAAGCCAGTACCCTTGTCAACGGCCTTAGACACGAATGTCGTGTCGATCGTCGTGTGATGGAAGGAAAGTTGGTCCAGTCCCAGGGCTGTCATCAAATGATGTACCATGAGGGTCGGCAGGGCGGCCGGAGCACCGTTCCCGAGGCTGAACGAGCGAATCGAGTTCAACAGCGAGGGGATCAAGCCGCGGTTTGCGGGAGACGCTTTATCCTGGTACGTGAAAGCCCGGATCGAATATTGATGACGATTATCCAGAAACACCCCTGGGAGCCCCTGAAGGTTTCTTCTCAGTTCGTCCAATTGACGTATTGCCTCGCGGTTGATGAGAACCCGCTCGCGCCGCGCCACAGCGTCCCACAGATAACTGCCGTACTCGGCCACGCCTCCAGCCAAAGAATAAGCCTGGCAGTAGTCCTTTACTTCAGCAACCGAGCGGGCCGTGTTCAGCCCCACGGAAAATCCGTGGGCGCTGAGCAGCGAGAGGGCCTCTACACCTGCTGCCGTCGTACAAGGAAAACCGAACAGGCGGCGATCTAGGACGCCATCGATATCCAGCGCGACGAACGGCGAACTCCATCGCGGCTCTAGCAGCGGCCGGCAATAACTGCCGCAGAGCCGCGCGGTATGGACGGTGAGAAAGTTCCAGGCGCTCATGAATCGCTGATGAAATTCCTGCTGTCTGTCAGTGACCCGTGGCTTGCCGAAGAGTTGATTTTGGGCCGAGATCATCGCCCATAGGCCCGCGAGCAATTTGTTAATAAAGAGGCGTTGCTCTACGCCAATGTCTCCGGACTCCTCGACGTATCGCCGGATCAGCCTGCTTTCTTCCTCGGGTGAGAGCGCCATATTCAGGATGGTCTCCGCCAGGTCGTAAGCGGGATCGATCACGTTCAACTCAGCCTTGCCCATGCCGTGATGTTCGTAGTCGGTCTTGAGCAATCCTTGTGGCCCGACGATCCATTCTGTGCGACCCATATTGCCGTCGATGAGCGTGGGAATCGGGCAAGGCAACTCACACAGGCGCCGCTGAAGGCGCGGCCGCATCAGCGTGTCTGTCACGAGGCGGCCGTAAGCCTTGCTGAGCACCTTCTCCAGCAACTGAAGTCCATTTTGATGCCGTTGCAGACCTTTGCTGGGTACGGCGTTCGCTCCCAGATTCAGGAAGCGGATCCTCGCGGCCACGTAAGAGGCGGACGTCTCAATCCGCTCCTTCCGCTCCTCATTTCCGTCCGGGGCGCCCGCACGCTGCGGAAACCATTCCATGTAGAGAATGCCGTCGCGCAGTCCGAGCATTTGTGGGACGAAGCCCGCGAGCCGATGTCCGGCCAGAAAAGCGTGGTAACCCAGCCATCCCCAGCCGACACTCTTGGCCAGGACGTAACGGGTTTCTATTTGCCCTTGAGGCGTCTGCAGTTGAACTTCATAGATCCGCTTGAGCCGGGCGCTGCGCTCATCGCTCGACAAACCGTCCAAGCGAGCATTGAGGTCCTTTACGCGGCTGCTGGCGACCAGACGTGCGCTGACGAAGTTCCGGCTTTCAAAGTACTCTGCCAATCGGCGTTCCGCCACTTTTGGGTCCAGCAGCCGATGCTTGTGCCATTGCTCAGGCTCCAGCGACACGACTGAGTTGTCAGGAAGGGACCTGAACCAATTACGCCTCTCCGCGTGAGTAGGGACGAGGGCTTTCAGCTTGCCAGGGCCAAATCCCACTCGGCGACATATGTCGAACGTCAGAAGAATTGTGCCGGCCGTGTGCGGCGCGTCGTCTAGAATCAGGACCGTACATCCACGCTGGGCGCAGCGCTTCAACTCCCGGCATTCCCATCGTCCCAGGCCCTTGTTTGGTTGCACCGTCAGAGAGGAGACCGTTTGATAGCCTTCGGCCTCGAGTAAGGCTCGCAGGAGGGGAGCAAAGTAGGAACCCGATGTGCGCACCCCCAGGAGCAGGATAGCCTGGAAGCGATCGGGGAAACGTCTTATGAAGTTTTGACCGAGGGCCAAGAAATCGAGATGCGTCAAGTCGAGCCGGCGGAACGGGGTCGGCACACCGATATGCTCGGCTTGCAAATCAGGGGGCAGCGGCGACTGCAGCATCTTTGCTACCTTGCTGCCGCGCTCGTCGAAGGACGCTGGATCGGCTGCTTCTCCAGCGACGACGACGGAAAGAAAATCATCGAGGGCAGACTGCCAACGCTCCCTCCAGCGACGGACTCGCGCGCGGCGTCGGTGCCACAGGATATCCTCCAATTTGTCCGTCGCCCGCCTGGCGCCACGCCCAACACGTAGCGCCGCTAATTGCCTCGGCATTCGCAGGGTCGGTCCCCGCAGGTACTCGTCAACAGCATTCAGCAGTGCGCAGGAAAGCAGAAACACGTTCGTTGCGACTTCGCCGGTCTGCCAACCATCTGGCACGATCTCAAATCTGTCGATCTCGCCGCGAAGGTATTCGATCGTTTCGCGGACCGTCAGATGCGGATTCAGACACCAACTGTAGGCTTGGTAGAAATCCAGCTCGGCCGGCAGCAAATACTGCGGCGCGGACACGTCCTCGTGTTTCAGCGTAGGTGGGAGAATTTCATGCATGGATATTCCCTTGCTGGGAGAGCTGGCGATGGGCGTGGCGGCGCGTTCAACTCCGCAACTCGGGTCCGGGGCGATCACCGAAGACCCGCTCATAGATCGCCATAAGACTCTTGTGGTTGACGTCAGCAGTGAAGTACCGATCGAATTTCTGGCGAGCGGCCTGCCGCATCCGCGCGAGTTCCAGTGGGTCTGCCAGGACTCGCCGCACTTTCTCGGCAAGATCGATTGCATCTTCGTCGACGATCTCGACCATCGCTCCGAGTCTGGAGCCAATCACGGGCGTGCCCTTGGCAAAGGCCTCGATGGCGACCCGAGCAAAAGTCTCGTAACATTGCGACGGCAACACCAGCAACTTCGCCGCTCCGAGCACCCCGTAGATCGCATCGAGCGGCATATTTCCCAACCATCGGATCGCAGCGTCCTTTGCTGCGGCCTCCCGCACCGTCGCTGCCATTGGGCCATCGCCTACGAGCTTCAGCGGCACACTGCCGCCGAGATGTCGCCAAGCCTCGAGGAGTGTCTCCACCCCCTTCTCCGCTGACAATCGGCCGACGAACACGGCGTACCGACCTGTCCCCGCACCGGGACCTGGATCTGGGTAAGCGAAGTTGTACTTGACCGATCTTGTCCGCAGGCAGTCCCCCTTCGATGAGCTTGCGCCGGCCGAATTCGGTGAGGGCAATATACAAATCGACCGCCTTCCACCAAGTTCGGCCCACGTGCGCAGGGTTCCATAACGGGAGATTTCGTAGTGCTCGACAGCCTGCGCGGCCGCAAGCAGGCCGGCGTCGAGAGCGATCGAACCTTTGTATTCCCGCATGATTTCAGCACCCTCGTCGGTGATGTCGACGATAGCCGCACGCGTCTTTCCTTGAGGCTTCTTTTCAATTATCGCGAAGTTCGAGCCGTCCGATGTGCTGCTCGGTTTCACCGTGGTGCTTCTTAAAGGCTGCCCTTAGCTCCTCGCTGCGAGCTGCCTTCGCCATCTTGGGCAATGCCGCCAGGATTTTCTTTTCCGCGAAGTAGATATCCTTAAGCGTGTCGTGGAAAGCTCATTGAGCTTCTTTTGGTTCTTTGGCCATGGTCGTCTCCAGTTAGAACCTCCATAGCTCAGATTAGTTCCTGTGATCATC
Source organism: Beijerinckiaceae bacterium (assembly GCA_006514895.1). Taxonomy (GTDB): domain Bacteria; phylum Pseudomonadota; class Alphaproteobacteria; order Rhizobiales; family Beijerinckiaceae; genus Methylocapsa. Next base: position 2,521 of record VDMG01000045.1, on the reverse strand, counting down.
GTGCAAGGAACCTAAGCTCTCGGGTAGCGCGGACCTTTCAAGGCCTTGCCGGGACGGTCAAGCTCGGCAGGTGGTATCACTTCGGCAAGTTCAACGATCAACATTTCCGGATCGACTGCAAGTCGCTCGCCGATCCGTTGAGCACAACAAACGCCGCGCATGAAATCACTGCCGCCCACGTCAGCACCTTTGCCGGCCTGGGATCGTTCGATTGCAGCACTCCATCGGATTGTTAGACAGCGCCGAAAGTGCCACACCTTCGCCGCCCCCCCATACCATCTTCGCGTCAGAACTCAGGATCGACACAAAAATTATACCGTGAGCGAAAAACGCCAGCAATGAAAACAACAGTACCGGCTTCGGGCCGAACTCAGTGTCCGTCTCGAAACATGTTGAATCAAAAGAATCTTTTGTGATTCTCAGGTCCGTGGTCAAGCACGTTGGTCGTGCGCATTTCTTCCGCGGCGGCGACAGCAATATTGGCTGCGCATTGCAGGAAGCGGAGGCTTCGAGACGACGGTTGATCGGACTCTGATGCGCGGATTGGTTACCGCAAGACCGCGGAGTTGTCTCGGGCCTGCCTCTGTCGCAAGCCGGGCGTCGATTTTGGCCGGCCACGGAATCATCCGTTCAAGCGCCCCGGTCAATTCACCGCACCCCACTCCCCTCTCGAAGGCAAAAGTGAGCCGTTACGGTTTTGAACGAAGAGTTCTTCGCTCAAAAGAATATCAAGAAACTGCGCGAGACGTTCAAGACCAATACGCCGTTTCCGCATCTCGTTCTCGAAGGTCTTTTCTCTCCGAAGCTCTTGGAGCTAATGCATTCCGATTTCGATAATCCGAAATGGAACGACTGGACCCACTACGACAATACGAATGAACGAAAGCTAGCTGTACAGTCCCAGCTTGTGCTGCTCGGGATTGATGCGGAAGAATTGTGGCTTCTTGGTCCAGATTCGGCAGATGTATTGGTAGGGCGTGAGGCCGCGCAGGGTCTTCAATCGCTTGGCGAAGTTGTAAGCCGCGATGAATGCCGCGAGATGCGCCCGGAGCTGCGGGTGGCTCTCGTAGTAATACCGTTTGACGGTCGCTTCCTTGAGGGTTCGGTTCATGCGTTCGACCTGACCGTTCGTCCGCGGATGATTGGGTTTGGTCAGGCGATGTTCGATGCCGTTCTCTTGACATGCCATGTCGAACATATGCGTCCGAAAGCGCGCAGTCGGACCGGTTCGGTTGTTGGGCAGGTCGGAGAACTGGAGGCCATTGTCGGTCAGGATCGTCGATCAGCGAGCGCAGGAAGGCGGTCGTAGTCTGCCGATTGGCTTTGCCGACCAGTTGGGCATGAGCGAATTTGGATGTCCGGTCGATGGCCACAAAAAGATAGAGTTTCCCTTCCTCGGTTCTGACCTCGGCGATGTCGAGATGGAAGAAGCCGATCGGTAGACCTTGAACCGGTTTCTCTTGGGCTTGTCACCTTCGACATCGGGCAACCGGCTGATCGCATGGCGTTGCAGGCAGCGATGCAGGGATGGTATATGGGTTGATCACCGCGCCCTGAGGCGCCTACCATTCACGCAGGTTCGGCGTTCATCTGGGGAATCCCAGAATATAGGAGTTTCAAAATGAAAAACCTATTTACCCGAACGATTCCTGTTCTTTCTGCGTGCATGACAGTGATTGTAGGTAACGCCGTAACGGCTACATACGCGACTGCAGCGTCTAAGCTGCCGCCTCGAAGGCAAACAGCCACTTCGTCGCGCACAATTTGATCAACTCGACGAACACCATAATTTGCAAAAGTTTTAACTCAATTCGAGCCTCGGAAGACACCGTCCGTCCAAACGTGAAGCCGAATATATATTTGCTTTCGAGTTCCCTGAACGAGTCCGATGTCGGATCCTGCGCGCTCGCAAACGCCGGAAGCACAATGAGCACTGCAGCGCTCATGCCGCTCCTTGAAAAGGGTTTCACCTCGGCCTCCGCTCCAAAGGGATCAAGCTGATATTAGGAAATGAAGTTGACCGGCTTTTTCTAATACTGATAAAGATCAAAGCAAGGGTTATGTTTTTGAATTAGACTTATTCTAATATATAAGCTATTCTAAAGCAGTTCGCTCTTCTGGCAGGTGTGCCCGTTTCGTGTCGTTTTTAATGAAATTCACGGTCACTGTTGCTTTGACGCCACGATAGCCGCCAGCATGCGGGCTAGAGTCCTTTGCCCTTTACTTTCCGCGTGTTTCGGTTCGTTTTTCGGCGGCCGCAGCTTGGATTTCAGCGGCGAATGGGCTCGATTCGACGACCAAATCGTCAGTTTAGGCCGAATTCTTATGCGCGATAGTGGGAAAAGACGGGGCCGCACGGCTTTGGCAGGGCGTGATCTTGGCTTATAGGCTTGGAAGCGACGTAATAGCCACTTATGCGTCAGGAGTGCATTTCATCTAGTGTTCTGGCTCGCAAATATCGACTAATGCTTTGCAACTTGATTGTCCGTTTTTTGGATATGAACTTACCGGCGTCAGCCGG
>VDMG01000206.1 GCA_006514895.1 Beijerinckiaceae bacterium | reverse complement strand
GCAGGCCAATTGGAGGCCCTGCGGTCGAGCCTCGCCAATTGGCAAGACGAAGGGCCAGGGCATGAGCAAATCCGTTCGGAAGCCTTGGCGTTTGTCGAATCTCGATTCCGCGAGCGAGGTGCTGAAAAGGGGCCGGGAGGCGGGCTGGACATTTCCCATGGCAACAGGCCGCGAGGAAGCCGAATTCTATGCAAGGGAGGCATGATCGAGCATTTACAGTTGCGGTTTTGCGCCGCCGCCGAAAACTACGCCGCGGCCGCGTCGCTGGTAGCGGACGGTGGCGGCAAGGACGCGTGGCGCTTCCTGATCGAGCAGGCGCGCGAACTATGCGAGGACGGACGCGAATTCGGCAGCCGCGAGAATGTGCTCCTCGCCATCGAAATCTATCATCGCGCGCTCGGGCTTGCGGACGCGAGCAATCGCCACTCGATTGGGCTGCCACGAAGCATCATCTCGGCGGCGCGCTTGTGCTGCTTGGCGAACGCGACAAGGACTCCGGGCCGCTGCGGGAGGCGGTCGAGGCCTATCTTGGCGCCATCGAGGAATGGACCCGCGACCGTGCCCCGCTTGATTGGGCGAAGGCGCAACATAATCTTGGCAATGCCTTGCAGCTGCTCGGCGAACAGGAATGTGACCCGGAACGGTTACGCCAGGCGGCCGAGGCCTATCGCGCGGCGCTCGCGGAATGCACCCGCGAAACCGCGCCATTTGAATGGAGCCGGGCGTACAACCGTCTTGGCGACACACTTGCTATTCTGGGGATTGAGGGAGGCGAGGGCGAACGCCTTTTGGAGGCCGTCAATGCCTATCGAAAGGCTCTCGACGGCGTTAACCGGGAGCACGCGCCGCTCGATTGGGCGATCACCCAAAACAATCTTGGCAAGGCGCTTGAGGCTCTCGGCGAGAGTGAGACCGGCACCTGGCCTTCTGCATCAGGCCGTGGCGGCCTATCGAGCGGCATTGGAAGAAGCGGGTCCACGACCTTGCGCCCTATAACTGGGCGGCCACGAACACCAACCTCGGCAACGCGCTCGTCGCGATCGCCGAACGCGAAAACAGCAACGCCAGGCTGGAAGAGGCGGCCTCGGCCTACCGTGCATCGCTCGCGGCACGGCCGCCGGAAGGCGCCCCCCTCGACACCGCCAAGACCCACATCAATCTTGCTTATACGCTGGGAGCTTTGCGGAACAAGACGCGAAACCGGCAAGCGCTGGACGAGAGCAGTCGAGGCGGCGCTCGGCCTCATCAAAGAGAATGGCGTGAAAGAGCATATTCCCGCGATGGAGCTTGCGCGCGGAACCATTCTTGCCGCAATGGGCCATCGTGGGGCGAGCGCAACCGCGGCATAATATCACTCCAGGCGGTTCGACTCGGCGCGAGATGCGCTGATAAGGATGCGCTGGAGACCCGTCGCGTGAAGCGGCATGGATTGCCTTACGACGCAATGTATTTCCGCCAGCCTTCGGCGCGAAGGCGGCAGGCGGGACAGGAACCGCAGCCATAGCCCCAGTCGTGCCTGATGGCGCGCTCGCCGAGATAGCAGCTGTGGGTCGCCTCCAGGATAAGATCGACGAGAGCGGTTCCACCGAGCGTTTCCGCAAGGCGCCAGGTCGCGGCTTTATCGAGCCACATGAGCGGCGTTTCCAGGATAAAATGGGCGTCCATGCCGAGATTCAGGGCGAGCTGCATGGCTTTGACCGTGTCGTCGCGGCAATCCGGATAGCCGGAAAAATCCGTTTCGCACATGCCGCCGACAATGTGCTTGATGCCGCGACGGTAGGCGAGCGCCGCCGCGAGCGTCAGGAAGACGAGGTTGCGGCCGGGCACGAATGTATTGGGCAGACCGCGCCCATCGGCCACGATCTCGACATCGTGGGTCATCGCCGTTGTTGAGATTTGCGCCAAGGCCTCGATGCGGATCACTTGGTCATCGCCGAGCCTCTTGCGCCAAGCAGGGAAGCTGCGGCCCAGCGATTCGCGGATCGCAGCGCGCTGGTCGAGTTCGACTCGATGCCTTTGGCCGTAATCGAAACCAACCGTCTCGACCCGCGCATACCGGTCGAGCGCCAAGGCAAGACACGTCGTCGAGTCCTGGCCGCCGGAAAAGAGCACGAGTGCTGCCGCCGTGGCTTTGGTCATCGCGCGGTGCCCGTGCCGATCCCCGGATTAGCCAAAGCCGCCCGGGCATGGAGTCTTGCGCTGCATGCGCGCGGTCCGGCCAAAATACAGCCTCCTGAAGTCCCGGCCCCAATCAATGAAATGAAAAGAGCATTTGGCGGCTCGAAATTTGATTTGCGCGCTGGTCGCGACAAGATCGGGAACCGTTTCCGCGTAGCCTCCGGCGCCCAGCCGGCGACGACGCTGGCATTGGCCGGAGCCGTCTTCAAATATTCGACGGACTCCGCGCGGGAGCCGCCAAAGATTTACTCTTTGCCGCGCTTGCCGCTTCGAGCGGGCAAGCGAAGCCTCACATAGAGGGCAAGCGCTCTCGAGCGCTTTCAAATTCGGCGGAATCAGAAAGCACTCGAGATCTTTGCTTTACCGCATTTTCTTGACGCGAATTGGTATCCACTTCGCTTGAAAATGCGCTGGGCAAAAGAACCACCGAAATCAAGCCGGTCTTTCTCCCGCGGGCAATTCATCAGGCTTCGCCAGCAAGGGCGTTGCCGCAGCGGCGGCGGCCGCGCTTTCCGCTTTCTGCGCCAAAATCATTTCATCCCGCATATTCGCGACACGGCGAAGTTTCGCCATCGCCGCGCCGGTCCCCGCTGGGATGAGGCGGCCAACGATTACGTTCTCTTTCAAGCCTTCCAATGTATCGGCTTTGCCGTTGACCGCCGCCTCGGTCAATACCCGGGTCGTCTCCTGGAAGGAGGCAGCCGAGATAAACGAGCGCGTCTGCAAAGACGCCTTGGTGATCCCAAGGAGGACCGGCGTCCCCGACGCCGGCTTCTTCCTGGCCGCGATCGCCGCGGCGTTGGCCTCGTCCAGATCGACCTGATCGACCTGTTCGCCAGGCAGAAACTCGGTGTCGCCGGGCTCGACAATATCGACCTTCTGCAGCATCTGCCGGACAATCACCTCGATATGTTTGTCGTTGATGCTGACGCCTTGCAAGCGATAGACCTCCTGAATCTCGTTGACGAGATAGGCGGCGAGTTCCTCGACCCCCTTGATCGCCAAAATATCGTGGGGCGCCGGATTTCCATCGACGATATAATCGCCTTTTTCGATGACGTCGCCATCCTGGAGATGGATGTGCTTGCCTTTCGGGATTAGATATTCGATCGGCTCCGCCCCTTCTTCATTGGGAATGATCGAAATGCGCGTCTTGTTCTTGTAGTCGCGTCCAAATTGCACGGTGCCGGAGGTCTCGGCGATAATCGCGTGATCCTTCGGCCGGCGCGCCTCGAACAGTTCGGCGACGCGCGGCAGACCGCCGGTGATGTCGCGCGTCTTCGCCGAGTCCATCGAGATACGGGCAATGATGTCGCCAGCCTTGACCCGCGCGCCTGGATCAACCCCGATGATCGAATCCACCGGTAGAGCATAACGCGCTTCGCCGCCGCGGAGCAGCTTGCCAATCTTGCCGTCCGCGCCCTTGATCACGATCCCGGGCTTCAATGTCACGGAACGCTGGTTGAGGCGCCAGTCCATGACAAGCCGCTTGGCGATGCCTGTTGCCTCGTCGATGGTTTCCGTCATGGAGGCGCCTTCGACGAGATCCTCGAAAGCGACTGTTCCGTCGATCTCGGTCAGGATTGGCCGTGTATAAGGATCCCACTCGGCAATCCGCTCGCCCCGCTTGATCTTATCGCCATCGTCGACCTTGAGCCTGGCGCCATATTGGATTCTATGGACCGCGCGTTCGGTGCCGTCCGGACCCTCGACGACAATCGCGACATTGCGCGCCATGACCATCAAATCGCCCTCGCTATTGCGGGCAAGATGGCGGTTGCGGACCTTCACCACACCATCGAAATTGGATTCGATAAAGGACTGATCGGCGATCTGCGCCGCGCCCCCGATATGGAATGTGCGCATTGTGAGCTGCGTGCCCGGCTCGCCGATCGATTGCGCAGCGATGACACCGACGGCCTCGCCCATGTTGACCGGCGTCCCGCGCGCGAGGTCGCGGCCGTAACATTTGCCGCAGACGCCATTCTTGGCTTCGCAGGTCAAGACGGAACGAATCTTCACTTCCTGGATTCCGGCCGCGTTGATGCGGTCGATATGCCATTCCTGAATCATTTCGCCAGCTTTGACGATTACCGCCCCCGACGGCTCCTTCAAAACTTCGGCCGCGGTGCGCCCAAGGATTCGCGTCGCGAGCGAGGCGACAATCTGGCCCGCGTCAATAATGGCGCGCATGCGGATGCCGTTCGTGGATCCGCAATCGTTCATCGTGATGATCGAATCCTGCGCGACATCGACCAGGCGGCGCGTCAGATAGCCCGAATTCGCGGTTTTCAAGGCGGTGTCGGCAAGACCTTTGCGGGCGCCATGGGTCGAGTTGAAATACTCGAGCACGGTAAGCCCTTCCTTGAAGTTGGAGATGATCGGGCTTTCGATGATCTCGCCCGAGGGCTTCGCCATCAAGCCCCGCATCGCCGCGAGCTGCTTCATTTGGGTCGGCGATCCGCGCGCGCCGGAATGCGACATCATATAAATCGAGTTGACCGGCTTGTCGCGGCCGTTGTCGTCCTTTTGAACGGACGAGATCCGCGCCATCATCTCCTCGGCCAGCTTGTCCGAACATTTCATCCAGACATCGACGACCTTATTATATTTCTCGCCCTGCGTGATGAGCCCGTCGTTATACTGCTGCTCGTATTCCTTCGCGAGCGCGCCCGTTTCCGCAATAATGCGCGGCTTGGTTTCAGGAACGACCATGTCGTCCTTGCCGAAGGAAATACCGGCCTTGAACGCCTCGTGAAACCCGAGCGCCATGATCCGGTCGCAAAAGATGACCGTCTCCTTCTGACCGCAATTGCGGTATACGATATCAATCATGTTCGAAATCTCCTTCTTTGTCATGAGCTTATTCACGACATCGAAGGGAATCTTGACATGGTGCGGCATCAATTGGCCGAGGATCATCCGGCCAGGCGTGGTGTCAAAAATCTTCGGAACGCGCCTGCCCTCGCCGTCGAAGGTCCATGCCCGCCCCTTGATCGGCGTGTGCAGGGTGACCGCCTTGGCATGCAAGGCATGTTCGATCTCGCCCATGTCGGCGAACGCCATCCCCTGGCCCGTGTCGCCGTCGCGCATCAGTGAAACATAATAAAGACCGAGCACGATATCCTGGGATGGCACGATGATCGGCTGGCCATTGGCTGGATGCAAAATGTTGTTGGTCGACATCATCAAGACGCGCGCTTCGAGTTGCGCCTCGAGCGAGAGCGGCACATGCACCGCCATCTGGTCGCCATCGAAGTCGGCATTGAACGCGGCGCAGACGAGCGGATGCAATTGGATGGCTTTGCCCTCGATCAACTTCGGTTCGAAGGCCTGAATGCCAAGACGGTGCAACGTCGGCGCCCGGTTCAGCATGACCGGATGCTCGCGAATGACTTCGTCGAGGATATCCCAAACTTCGGGTTTCTCCTTTTCGACCAGCTTTTTTGCCTGTTTGACGGTCGCCGACAGACCCTTCGCGTCGAGACGCGAATAGATGAAGGGCTTGAAGAGTTCGAGCGCCATCTTCTTCGGCAGGCCGCATTGATGCAGCTTAAGATCGGGCCCAACCACGATGACCGAGCGGCCGGAATAATCGACGCGCTTGCCGAGCAGATTTTGGCGGAAGCGGCCTTGTTTGCCCTTCAGCATGTCGGCGAGCGATTTCAAAGGCCGCTTGTTGGCGCCGGTGATGACACGGCCGCGCCGGCCATTGTCGAACAAAGCATCGACGGCCTCCTGCAGCATCCGCTTCTCGTTGCGCACGATAATGTCCGGCGCGCGCAATTCGATGAGCCGCTTCAAACGATTGTTACGGTTGATGACGCGCCGATAAAGATCGTTGAGATCCGAGGTCGCAAAGCGGCCGCCGTCGAGCGGCACGAGTGGCCTAAGGTCCGGTGGAATGACCGGAATTTCCGTGAGGATCATCCATTCCGGCTTGTTGCCGGAATGGATGAAGGCCTCGATGATTTTCAATCTCTTGGCGAGCTTCTTCGGCTTTAGTTCCGTCGTCGATTCGGCGATCTCGACCTTGAGTTCCTCGGCGATCTTCTTAAGATCCATGCCGCGCAGAATTTCCCGAATAGCTTCAGCGCCGATGAGGGCGGTGAAGGAATCCTGGCCATATTCATCCTGTGCGCGCAGGTAATCTTCTTCATTGAGAAGCTGGCGGTCCTTGAGCGGCGTCAGCCCCGGATCGAGCACGATATAGGATTCGAAATAAAGGATGCGCTCTATATCCTTTAGCGTCATGTCGAGGAGAAGCCCGATGCGCGAAGGCAAGGATTTCAGGAACCAGATATGCGCGACCGGCGCCGCGAGCGAAATATGCCCCATGCGCTCGCGCCGCACCCGCGACAACGTCACCTCCACGCCGCATTTCTCGCAGATAACGCCCTTGTATTTCATCCGCTTGTATTTGCCGCACAAGCACTCGTAATCCTTGATCGGACCGAAAATCCGGGCGCAGAACAGACCATCGCGTTCGGGTTTGAAGGTGCGGTAATTGATTGTCTCCGGCTTCTTAATTTCGCCGAATGACCAGGACAGAATCTTCTCCGGGCTCGCGATCGAAATCTGGATCTGATCGAACACCTGCGGTTGCACGGCCGGACTGAAGAGATTCATGACCTCTTGATTCATTGCCAT
>VDMG01000066.1 GCA_006514895.1 Beijerinckiaceae bacterium | reverse complement strand
TCCGGCGAGAGTAATATCAAGCGCGCCATGATCGACTGGCCTTGCCGCAAATAGTCGAGCGCCTTAGAGCTGTCGCCGGACTGCTTTTGCACCAACGCGAGTCTGACAAAGCTTACTGCGAGGTCGCGCTGCCACTCCGCGTTGCCGGGGTCGGATTTCGCCAGCCGCTCTCTGATAGCGAGGCTATCCTGATAGGAATTCAGCGCGCCGGCCAGATCGCCCTGGGCCATTTGGACATCGCCGATCTTAATGAGCGACAGATCGCGCTGCCAGCCTGCATTGCCGGGATCGGATTTAGCGAGTCGCTCGGCAGTCGCGAGGCTCTCACGATAAGATTTCAGCGCACCGTCAAGGTCGCCCTGCGCCATTTGCACGTTGCCAACAAAATTGTAGCTCACCGACAGATCGCGCTGCCAGCCGGCATTGCCAGGGTCGGATATCGACAGACGCTCGGCGATGGCGAGGCTGCCGTAAAAGGACCGCAGCGCGCTAACAAGGTCGCCCCGCGCCATTTGAACGTCGCCGATCTTGATGAATGACACCGACAGATTGCGCTGCCAGCCCGTGTTGTTGGGGTCGGATTTCGCTAGACGATCGAAAATGGCGAGGCCATCGTGATAGGATTTCAGCGCGCCGGAGAGGTCGCCTTGGTATACCTGCACGTCGCCGACCTTGTTGTACGCAACTGAGAGATCGCGCTGCCAGACCGCATTGCCAGGATCAGATTTCGACATACGCTCGGCGACGGCGAGGCTGTCGTAATAGGATTTCAGCGCGCCGGCAAGATTGCCCTGCGCCATCTGCACGTCGCCGATCTTGATGAACGCCACCGAGAGACCGCGTTCGTCCCCTTGCCGCTGCGCGGCCTCGGCGGCGTTCCGAAAAGCCTTCGCGGCCTCATCGAGTGACCCCGTAATCTCATAAAGATCGCCGAGGTCGATAAAGGCCCAGACGTCGTCCGGCGCAAGACGCGTAACCTCCGACAAGGTTTGCGTCGCACGTTCGTAATCGAGGGCCTCACGCTCGATCGTCGCGCGCACCTTCAAAAGCGGGGTGAGCCGACGGGCACGGCCTTCTTCTTCCTCGGCGATCTTGGTGCCCAGCAGGTCAAGGGCGCCTGCCCTGTCAGGAGCGCTAAGCTTTTCGCGTAGCGCTTCAATCGTCACTTCGATATCGCGTTCATTATCACCCACGATCGAACTCCACACGCTCGATGGCTGCCCGCTCCTTGGACAATGGAATGAGTCGACGCGCGCTCGGTTTTTCCACCTCGGCGATCGTGGCGCGTAGCACCTCCAGGGCTCCCGTCCTGTCGTCCTGGCGCAATCCTTCTTGCGCGGTTGTGAGTGCACTTGCGATATCGGCTTGATCGACATAAGGCGCCGCTAGCGGATTGGTAGCCATTACGTTTTGTAGCTCGCTGGGATTGGTGCGCTGGTCCGTCGCGACGAGTCGTGCTCGAAGCCGTTCGAGATATTTGCGATTTGTTGTCGCGGGCACGGCAAACGCCTCGCGCAGATGGCCCTCTCCCTCGTTAGCATCAAGCTCCGAGAGGGCAATGATGCCCGCAAGCTGCTCCCCATTCTGAAGAAAGACGGGTGAGCCGCTCGATCCTTTTTCGAACCAATATACTTGTGATTGAACACCACGAAATTGGCGCAGCCCATCTGGGTCCGTCGTTTGGTCGATGGTTCCGTCCACGGCGCTGTAGCGCTTGCGAGATGCCAAATATGTATGGACGTGGCCTGTTCCCACCTCGAGCCGCACAGCGGGATGCAGCGCCAGGACACCGCCCGGTAAGGATATTGGCGCGACAAGCCCCAACAGGACGAGATCGGGCGCCGTCTCGTCCACGACTTCGCAAGCGTCGGCGAGTCTGGCTCTGCGCGTCGGGACAACATACTTATCCCCGTCGCAGGCCTTTTCCTTTGTGCCAAAAGGAAACTCGATCTCGACTTCGGGCTCACCTGATGGCGGCTGTCCGGCGGGTGTTGCAATTTTCTGCTTGCGCCAATTTCCCGATTCAGATCTCGCCGCGCCTCGCAAAAGTGCGTTAGCGCAAACCATCAATCGGACCAAAATGTTTCACGTGAAACATTTTTGTCCGATTCGAGGGCAAAATCTTACATCTTTGATGGTTTATGCAAGGCTCGCGCAAAACCGCTGGATTTTCGCGCAGGCGTCTTCGAGCACCTCGGTCGCCGTCGCGTAGGAAATCCTAAAATTCGCGCCAAGCCCAAAGGCTGCGCCATGCACCACCGCGATGCCTTCCGTTTCGAGCAGCGCCGCGGAAAACTCCTCGTCATTCCTGATCACCTTACCGTCCGGCGTTTTCTTGCCGATGGCAGCGGCGCAAGACGGATAGACGTAGAACGCGCCTTCCGGCAAGGGGCAGCTCAAATATTTGGCTTGATTGAGCATCGAGACGACAAGGTCGCGGCGCTTTTCGAAAATCTTGGCGCGTTCGGCGATGAAATCCTGCGGGCCGGTCAGCGCCTCGACGGAGGCCCATTGCGCGATCGAGCAAGCGCCAGAGGTCTGCTGGCCTTGCAGCGTGTCCATCGCCTTGATGAGATGCTCCGGCCCTGCCGCATAGCCGATCCGCCAGCCGGTCATCGCATAGGCTTTCGAGACGCCATTCATGGTGAGCGTGCGGGAAATGAGCTCCGGCTCGACTTGCGCTGGCGTCGTGAATTTAAAATCGCCATAGGTGAGATGTTCATAGATGTCGTCGGTCAGCACCCAGACATGCGGATGCCGCAACAAGACATCGGTGACCGCCTTCAGTTCTGCCCGCGTGTAGGCGGCGCCGGAAGGATTCGACGGCGAATTCAAAATAAGCCATTTGGTCTTAGGCGTGATGGCCTTGTCGAGCGCCTCCGCTTGCAGCTTAAAGCCATGCTCCATCTTCGTCTCGACCGCGACCGGCGTGCCGCCCGCGATGAGGACCATATCGGGGTAGCTCACCCAATAGGGCGCCGGAATGATCACCTCGTCGCCGCGATTGAGGGTGGCGAGAAGCGCGTTGAACAAAATATGCTTGCCGCCGGTGCCGACGATTGTCTGCGAAGATTTATAGTCGAGCCCGTTCTCGCGCTTGAATTTTTGGGCGATCGCTTCGCGCAGCGGCGGGATACCGGCAACCGGCGTATATTTCGTCTCGCCGCGCTCGATCGCGGCGATCGCGGCTTTCTTGATATTGTCCGGCGTGTCGAAATCGGGTTCGCCGGTGGAAAGCGAAATGACATCCCGCCCCGCGTTCTTGAGATCGCGCGCCTTCTGCGTCGCCGCGATGGTCGCGGAGGGTTTTACACGCAAAAGGGCATCGGCGATGAAAGACATGTGGCAAGACTCCGTTACGGGAAACAAGGTCAGGAAACACTCATGCAAAGGTCAGGAAACACTCACGCAAAGGCGAACGCACGGCCCTAACCGTGTGCGGACCTTAGGTTTCAAGGCTTGGGAAGGCAACCGGAAATCCCCTCGCCTCTGTAGAGATCACCGTCCGTGCGCTCCGTGGCGCGGCGGATACCTATTTACAGACCCTTAACTGTAAATTTGCTTTGGCGGTGCGCCCGGTCCGGAAAGGAACTATCGGGAGGAACCTAACGCAGTCTTTAGCGTTGATGACCTCGAAGGGCTTTTGGCCGGAACGACATTCTCGGCGCGGGTAGTGTGTGCCCGCGCACCAACTGAAACCCCGCCCAAACCTAAAGGAAAACAACGTTTTCTCAATGTCCGGGTTTTACCGAGGGAAGTTACCGATATGATGATCGCGGATCAATTCGACCACAGGTCCGATGCCGGTTTCGTTCGCGCCTATGACGCGCACGCGGCACGACGGCAATTTCAGATTTCAATCGTGCTCGTTCTCGTGCTGGCGCTGGCCGCCGTCGCGCTCGGAATGCTGGCGCGGCTTGACCGGCCAATCACTACGGGACGGTCTTCGGCCGTGACCCCAAGCAGCCCTCACGTCGCGGAAACTTTACTGGACATTCGCGGCTGACAGGAGAAAGTTAAAGCATCCGCTCCCCATTGGTCCTCGGGGGAGCCCAAGAGAAAGGGGCCGCGTCGACCACGCGGCCCCAACTCTTTTGAATAGGCGCGTAAAATACCCATGGTCAAATTTTCGCCGCGGTCAGAACGGTTTAAGTTGGCGCTTTAAGATTGATCCGATTCGGACCTTCGCATGCGCTTCAGATTGACGCCGCCGGGCGCACCCATCTTCTTCATTTCGCTTATTCTCGCCGTTTTGGCAGTGGCGAGCCTCTACACCCATGTTCCGGCCGTCGGACATTATGTCACTGCGCATCGTTTCTGGGTGATGACGGCGGCTTATGCGACGTTGCTTGCGGGCGTGATTTTCGATGGGCTGTAACGGATTCAGGCGCACTCAATTTCACGCTGCTTTCGAGCATTAGCTTTGCTATAATAGGCAGCGAATTTTCCAATTTGGTCTCGCCAATTCGCGATTTCGGTACACATTCGTAACGCAACCGGTAAGATGCTGGCGCCGTCCACGCGGGGTCTTGCGGCCACGAAAATAGGCAGGCGGAACCGCCGCATGAGCAAGGAAAGGGTACCATCATGAGCGATCTTGTCGTTATCGCGTTTCCCTCCGAAGCCAAGGCCGAGGAGGTCCGCCAAAAGATATTGGAGTTGCAAAAGGATTATCTGATCGAGCTTGGCGACGCGGCGATCGCGGTCAAACAGCCGGATGGTAGTGTCAGGCTCAATCAGCTCATCAACACGACAGCCGCAGGGGCGGCCTCGGGCACTTTGTGGGGCACACTGATCGGTTTGATTTTCTTGATGCCGCTCGCCGGCGCTGCGCTCGGCGCGGCCTCCGGCGCGCTCGGCGGCTGGCTGACCGACGTCGGCGTCGACGACAAATTCATGAAGGAAGTTGCCGAGAGCTTGCAGCCTGGCAACGCCACGCTGTTTTTGCTCGTCCGCAAGCTCACCACTGACAAAGTGCTGGAAGATCTCAAGGGCGTCGGCGGCAAGGTTTTGCGGACTTCCTTCGACCATACGAAAGAGGAGGCGTTGCGCGCCGCTCTCGCGGGTGTGACACAGGCCGTGCAGCCGCCCGCCTGAACCAAGGGTTCACTGCGCCGCCTCATTCTGCATTCGTCCTGCGCGCTCACTGGCCGATCTGGGCCAGCGCGTGGCGCAAGGGGGGCGTCGGAAATTCGCGTCATTCCTCGATAGGGCTCGTTCATTTCCAGTATCAGGAAAATAGAACTCGAAACCAAAAGGGCTCCGATCAAGAATGCGGCGATTACTGTCGCATTGATTCGAGCGAAGAGGCCAAATCCCACGATCAACGTGGAGATCCAGACGACAAGAACCGTTAGGAATGGCACAGGATCATGCCGAAAATCGCGGCCGCGAAGGTGCAGACGAAAATCATCAACGAGACGGCCAATGGCGTCAGCGAGTCTGGTCCTTGTTTTTGGATGAATAAAACAGGCTTATTCATTCGCCTGACAAAATAAAGCGGCTTTTTGTCGAACTTATGCCTGCTTCTACTCGCCCAAAAGGTGCAGCACAATCTCGCGGCGATGCGGCGCGCGGCGATGCTCGAACAGATAGATCCCCTGCCAAGTGCCAAGGACCAGTCGCCCCGAGGCCACGGGAATGGCAAGCTGCGTTTGCGAAAGCGCGGCCCTGATATGCGCCGGCATGTCATCCAGACCTTCGCTACGATGGATGTAGCGCCGTTTGGACATCGGGGTCGGCATTCTCCTGAATGAGAAGCGACGCGGAGGTATGGCGGCAGAAAATCGTGAGTAGGCCGATTGCGATCTTTTGTCCAACCACCCAGTCGGACACTTGCGCCGTGATCTCGGCAAGACCTTTGCCATGGGCCGGAATATGCAGGCTATGGAGCGCTTGGCGCATTGGATTGAAGGAAATTGGAGGGGTTTCCGTCCCGTGACTTTAAATGAAATTGGGACAATCAACATTCATGAAGGCGCCGGGCCACGCCATCCACCGAAGCACCGCGCCGTGGCCTATGTTATTTTCGCTTATGTGTAATGGTATTGCGCCGAACCGCATAGGAAGGTGGTCTCAGGAAGTCGTCGAAGCGCGCCTTGACAATTTCGTAGCACTCGCACGACGCTTTTTCAAGGGCCGGGACGATCGAGAACTTCTATTCTCCCCCGAACAGATCTTATGAGGCCGGCCGCTTGCAGCGCCTCGAAGCATGTGTCACCGCAAGGAGATTGACGCCCAGCATATTGGACACGGCCTTATGCGTGTATGTCAAGGCGGCCGTCGGCCCTGTCATGCATCATAAGGAGCCACCGGGACATCCTCTCTTGAGTTGTATGCACGGAATTGCACGCGACCGTCTGCTGAATCTGAGCCAGCAGCGTCTCGGGATAGCAGACGAAGAGGTGGCGAATGTTCTCGTTTCGCTGGAATTCCGCTCGCAAAACCTCACTCGGGACGCGAAGCAGACCGCCCTCCAACTGCACGAGACTGCGATTGAAGGAGGTGCGGCCATACATGGACGCGAAGAGACCGAATGCACCTTCACGCCCGATGTTCGCTGTCTCGATCGCCGCCCCGTTCTCCAGAGCTGTCAACAATGAGAGGACGGCACCATCGGGGAAATAGGCGTGTTCGAGGACGCCACCCGCCTCGCGCACGACATCGCCAAGCTTGACCTCGATTCTCTCAAGATAGGGAAAGACCCGCTCGCGGCTCGCGCTCCCAAATTCGGCCAGCAACATGTTCCTAGGCGTGATAAATTCTAGTTTTTTTCATCTTCAATCTCAAAATTAGGGTCCGGACCCATTAACGGGTAGAGCGCTCTGGGATTCCCAAGATCCC
>VDMG01000060.1 GCA_006514895.1 Beijerinckiaceae bacterium | reverse complement strand
TTAAAGAAGGAGGTATATTACGGCCATGCATTAGCTTGTATTGTTTTATTGTTTCCATTAATTTTTTGTAATGCTAGGTTGGCACGGTTTGCTGGACTATTCTCGATACTTACGTTTTCCGGAGGCACCTAGCGAGCAGCTAATCGTGGAGCGAAAACTGCTGAACGTTCAAATGGGACTTAGGGAGTTGCAGAGCGAACAGCTGAACGTGGAGGAGGAATTGGGGGTGCTGCAGAGCGAGGAGCTCAAGGTCCAGACGGATTGCTCGACGCCCAGAACGCCAAGCGCATGAAGAATAAGGACGCGCCTTCTCGCATTCCACGGAAGCCTCAGAAACGTTCCGTTCAGTAAGGGACTGACGCGCGTCGAGTCAATAGGCAAGCAATACACTACCCACGCAGGCCGCTGGTATAAGAACCCCCGTCACTAAATTGTCTACGAATTCTCGATGTTGTGTGAAAAATTCTTGGGTCACACTTGGTCCTCCCTTCAAAGGCGTTATCGTATCCTCACTAGAAGTCCCAATTTGAGTAGGATACCGGATCCGTAACGGGATAGTTAAATGGAATAGCAGGAGCGGCTCCGCTGCATGCAATTGCACCAAAAAATCGATCGATCTTACAAAATGAAAGCCGCGCTGCTGTCTTCGGCCTTGTAAGGTTTTTGGCTCCGACCGGACAAAAATGTTTCACGTGAAACGTTTTTGTCCGATCCGCGCCCGGAATCGGACAATCTCCAAACCCCGCCAAACGCCACGGTGCTTGCGCGGGGCGGGGCGATCGCCTAAGCGAACACCTTGGCGCAAAGGTAGGGTCATCGATGGCGGAGGATCCGCTCCATAACAGCATTGTCTTGCATCACGACAAGGTTTTGATCGTCGATTTCGGCTCGCAGGTGACGCAACTGATCGCGCGCCGCGTCCGCGAGGCCGGCGTCTATTGCGAGATCGCGCCCGCCCAACGCGCGGCCGAGGCCTTCGCGGCTTTATCCCCGAAGGCAGTGATCCTGTCGGGCGGCCCCGCCTCCGTCCATGACGAGGGCGCGCCGCGCGCCCCCGACGCGCTCTTCAGGGCCGGGGTGCCGGTCCTCGGTATCTGTTACGGCCAGCAAGTCATGGCGGCGCAATTGGGTGGCGCGGTTGCGGCCGGTCATAAGCGCGAGTTCGGCCGCGCCGAAGTCGAGGTTTTGCAACCAAGTGCTCTGCTTGAAGGGGTATGGGAAAAAGGCAAAAGCTACCCGGTGTGGATGAGCCATGGCGACGCGGTGACCGAAATGCCGCCAAAATTTTCCCGCATCGCGGCCTCGGGCAACGCGCCGATGGCGGCAATCGCCGACGAGTCACGTGGCCTCTATGGCGTCCAGTTTCATCTCGAAGTGGCGCACACCCCGGACGGCGCCAGGTTGATTTCGAATTTCGTTCACAGGATCGCCGGGCTTAAACGCGATTGGACGATGGGCGCGTTCCGGACCGAGGCCGTCGCCGCGATCCGCGCACAAGTAGGTCGAGGCCGGGTTTTGTGCGGCCTCTCGGGCGGGGTCGATTCGGCAGTCGCCGTGCTGTTGATCCATGAGGCGATCGGCGACCGTCTGACCTGCGTTTTCGTCGACCACGGGCTGCTGCGGCTTGGCGAGGCGGAGGAGGTTGTTGGCCTGTTTCGCGGCCATTACAATATTCCCCTCGTCCATGTCGAAGCGGCAAAGCTGTTTCTCGGCGCCTTAACGGGCATCAGCGACCCGGAAGAAAAGCGCAAAATCATCGGCCGTCTGTTCATCGCGACTTTCGAGCGCGAGGCCAAGAAGATCGCCGCCGACGGGCGTGGGACACCGGAATATTTGGGGCAGGGCACTCTTTATCCCGATGTGATCGAAAGCATCTCCTTCAGCGGCGGGCCTTCGGTCACGATCAAGTCCCACCATAATGTTGGAGGCCTTCCCGAGCGCATGAACATGAAGCTCGTCGAACCCTTGCGCGAATTGTTCAAAGATGAGGTGCGGGCGCTCGGCCGTGAATTGGGCTTGCCCAAAAATTTCGTCGACCGGCATCCGTTTCCGGGACCGGGGCTCGCCATTCGCTGTCCTGGCGGGGTGACGCCGGAAAAGCTCGATATTCTGCGCCGGGCGGATGCCATTTATCTCGACGAGATCCGCAAGGCCGGCCTTTACGAAGAGATTTGGCAAGCCTTCGCGGTGCTGCTGCCGGTGCGGACCGTCGGCGTCATGGGCGATGGCCGGTCCTATGATTTCGTCTGCGCGCTGCGCGCCGTCACCTCGGCCGACGGCATGACTGCCGATTTTTTTCCGTTCGACATGAACATTCTGGGCCGCGCCGCGACGCGGATCATCAACGAGGTCAAGGGTATCAACCGTGTCGTCTATGACGTGACGAGCAAGCCGCCCGGCACGATCGAGTGGGAGTGAAATAATGCGGCTCGCGGGCTTTCACGGACTAATCGGATTGATCTTACGGTAACGCTTGCCCGCCCTCATGGCTTTGCGGTCGCGACCTTGGCTCGACGGCGAGATTTGACGGCACGACAGGGACAAAAAGGCAGACAATGAACCAAGTGCAGATTTCTCATCATATCCTTCCGAACGCCTCGACCATGCTTGGGGTCTGTTTGACGGGCATAGGCCTTGTGAAAGTCGCCGAGGCGCATTTAGGTCCAAGCCATGTCGACGAATATCTGGCTTTGAACGCCGTTTGTTTTTTGATCAGTTGCATGTGCTCTTATTCCAGCATCCGGAGAGACAATCGCGGCGCCAACACACGCAACAGATTGGAGCAAATAGCCGATATTTTATTATGATTGGTCTCATCGCCATGACGCTCATTTCAGTTTTGTTCGCCTATGAGTTCGTTTGAGTGGTTTGTCGCTTGGAAATGACCGGGGCAGGGTGCGAGTTCTCATTTTTTAGCAAAGCTCTCGTTTCGTGCTGGATCGCGTGGTGCCCAGCTCGCGCCGCGCCACTTTTGGCAACGGAGCATCGATTGCTTGCCGAAAAGAGGCTTCCCTTGGCGCGCCATTCATGCAATGCCTTCGCGCCCTTTCATGATCCAACGTGACAGAGATGACCGATTTTTTCCGCGAAGTCGATGAAGACGTCCGCCGCGACCGCATCATCCGGATTTGGACCAAATATCGCTATGTGTTTTTAGGCTTGGCCGTTCTTATCATAGCTGGCACGGGAGCTTGGCGGGCCTACGAACATTACCGCGACCAGGCGGCTGAAGCTGCCAGCACGAGGTTTGAAGCCGCCGCGCAATTGGCGCTCGATGGCAAAACCACTGAGGCGGCGGCGGCCTTCGAGGCGCTGAGCAAAACCGCGCCAAAGGGTTACGCGATCCTCGCGCGATTGCGCGCGGCGGGGGAGATTGCCGCCAGCGATCCGCAAGCGGCGATCAAGGCCTATGACGCCCTGGCGGACGACCCAAGCTTTGATCCGGCCTTCAAGGATTTCGCCAAGCTTCGCGCGGCCATGCTCCGCGTCGACAGCGACGATCCTATGGATTTCGAACGAAGATACGCGCCGCTCGCCTCGGACAATTTTCCTTATCATCATCAGATCCGTGAGCTGCTAGGCCTTGCCGCCTTGAAGCTGAAGGCTTTTGATTCCGCCGGGGGCTGGTTCGACGGGATCGTCTCGGACACTCAGGCTCCGGCTGGGGTGCGTATGCGCGCCGGAGCTTTGCTCGGTCTGGTGCAGTCCTCATTGTTGCGGCCCGACAAGCCGGCGCCTGCAAACGGGCAAGCCCAAAATCCGCCGCCCGGAAAGCCGCCGGCCAAGTAACAGTCGGGAACGATGTTCACCGTCGCGATCATCGGCCGGCCGAACGTTGGCAAATCGACTTTGTTCAACCGGCTCGCCGGGAAAAAGCTTGCCCTCGTGGACGACCGCCCAGGAGTGACCCGGGACAGGCGCGAGGGTGAGGCGAAGCTTGGCGATCTTAGCTTCAAGATCATCGACACGGCCGGCCTGGAGGAGGGCGGCAACGCCTCCTTGCCCGGCCGAATGCGCGCGCAAACCGAAGCGGCGGTCGGCCTTGCCGATGCGATTTTCTTCGTTTTCGACTCGCGCGCCGGTTTGACGCCGGCTGACCGTTTCTTTGCCAATCTCGTCCGGCGCGCGGATAAGCCCTTGATCCTTATCGCCAATAAGGCCGAGGGCCGCATTGGCGCGGCGGGCGCGCTCGAAGGCTTCGATTTGGGACTTGGCGAACCGGTGCCGCTCTCGGCCGAACATGGGGATGGTTTTGCGGAACTCTATGGTGCCTTGCGCGAGGCGCTTCCGGAAGCAACGGCGTTGCCGGCCGGGCCGGAGGAAGAAGTGGTGCGCGCGCGGCTAGGGGAGGATGAAGATGGCTCCGAACTCGATGTCACGAAGCCGCTTCGGATCGCGATCATCGGCCGTCCCAACGCCGGAAAATCGACGCTCTTGAACAAGATTCTCGGTCAGGACCGGCTGCTAACGGGACCGGAGCCAGGCCTCACGCGCGATACGATCGGCATCGATTTCGTCTGGGCCAACCGGCAAATCAAAATGTTCGATACGGCGGGTTTACGCAAGCGCGCCAGGGTCGAGGATGATTTGGAGAAGCTTGCCTCGGCCGATGCCTTGCGCGCGGCGAAATTCGCCGAGGTGGTCGTGCTGCTGCTTGACGCTGGGATTCCTTTCGAGAAACAGGATCTGATCTTGGCCGATCTCGCCGAACGCGAGGGCAGGGCGCTCGTCATCGGCCTCAACAAATGGGATCTGATCGAGGCCAAGGGCGCCAAGCTTTTGCAACTGCGCGAGGAAGCGGCAAGACTCTTGCCGCAGGTGAAAGGCGCGCCGGTCATGCCCATTTCCGGCGCGACGGGGGAGGGGATCGAAAAACTCATGGAGGCGATTTTCCGCGTCCATGAAATCTGGAACAAACGCATTTCGACCGGGCGGCTCAATCGGTGGCTCGAAGCGGCGATCGAGCAAACCCCGCCGCCAGCGGTCGCGGGGCGGCGCATCAAAATCCGCTACATGACGCAGCTTCGCGCGCGCCCGCCTTATTTCATCCTCTTTGGCAATCAGCTCGACGCGCTGCCGGCAGCCTACGAACGTTTCCTCGTCAATGGCCTGCGTCAGGCCTTCGACCTGCCGGGCGTTCCCATCCGCATCTCGAAAAAAACCAGCGACAATCCCTACGCGGGGAAAAGATCACGGCAGAGATAGGGCGCGCGCTTTGGCAAAATCGGATCGCGGTCGATTCTTGCCACGGAATCGCTTATGGTTGATGGTCTCCTCGAGTGCTTTTATATTCCGCGGAATCTGAAAGCACTCGAGATCTTTGTTTTACCGCATTTTCTTGACGCGAACCAATATCCGCTTCGCTTGCCGGCAGATGGGATTGAAAGCATTGCCAGAAAGGCATGAAATCCGGGGATTGCGCGGTGTTTTCCTTTGGGTGCCGAAGGCCGTTGTTGTCGTCTATGTCATTCTGGACGGCATTGTCACACCCGTACTCCGGCCGCTGCTGCGGTGGGTTTCACGGCTCGGCTTTGTCCTTCGGCTGCAAGACACCGTCGCCACCTTCCCGCCTTACGCGATACTGGTTCTGCTCGCTGTCCCCTTCGCTTTCGCGGAACCCGCCAAAATCTATGCCTTGTTTCTGATGAGCGAGGGGCATTTCGCGACAGGTCTGGCGATGATGGCGATGGCATATCTCGTGAGCCTTGTCGTGGTCGAGCGGATTTACCATGCGGGGCGGGCGAAGCTCAAAACGATCGCCTGGTTCGCCAAGCTCATGGATTGGCTGACGGGCATTCGCGACCGTCTTCTCGCATGGGTACGCGCGTCGCGGATCTGGGCTTTGTCCGTCCGGTTCAAGCAGGCCACGCGTGTCTTCTTGAAAAAGCTCCGGCTCCGTTTCCGCATCGGCTGAGGGCGCTTCCGCTCCTCATGACTCTCGGGGCGGGACTTTTCCAACTGGCTCCATGGCGTTAGCTTAAAGTTCGATACCGGCGAGCTGCCGCTCGTGGCTAAATATTAAAACCCGACGGTCCGCCACCAAGGTAAAGCATGCGCTAGCCTTGACCTCCACGATGAGGCAGCGTAACCTGCTTGATCCCTATTATCTGCCGAATGATAATAAGCGAGACATCCCTAATTTTGATCGAACCAACCAAATGGCTGAATACGTTTCCACGGCTGCGCCTGACGTTACGATAAATAAAACTCATCCTCTACATACACGAATAGCCTGGTTGGACGCAGCACGTGGGATCTGCATCATACTCGTTGTTGTCGGACATGCGATCGGCGGCGTTTTAAGTGCGGATCTGGCAGCCAGAGAAGGAATCTTATCCGATATATATTATTTTAGCTATACTTTTCATATGTCTGCGTTTTTTGTTTTGTCTGGATTGCTTGCGCGGCCAAGCGTAAACAAAAACCCAAAAAGATTTCTTCATAATTCTATAAAATATATACTATATCCTAGTACAATTCAGATATTAATAATGAATATTTTTTCAAATGATCTAAACTACCCGCCCCGTTTTGGTTTGAATTTCGTAACATGATTCATGGCCATATTTCGCAATTTTGGTTTCTAGACTAAAAACATTGTTTTTTATACATGTTGTATATCTTCTATCGAAGAAATATTTAAGTGGTAAAAACTCTATCCGTTACTTTATAGTGGTAGGCGTACACTTTCTATATTTTGTCTTCATGTATTATTTGTCGCAGGCACCCGGATCGTGCTCGTTAAGCTTTTCGGCATATCCGAGGTCCTGGTCGTCTTGCCCGCCGTGATATTTGCTAGATCTAGGGTCCGGACCCATTAACGGGTAGAGCGCTCTGGGATTCC
>VDMG01000223.1 GCA_006514895.1 Beijerinckiaceae bacterium | reverse complement strand
GGGGTCTCCTCGACAGCGTTCAACCTTGCGGCAATCGCGCAGAATCTCCGCAAGCTCGCGAAACTGATCGGTTTAGCCCAGCGGCCGCCACTGGCCGCTGCTTGCGTAAGTTGACGATGAAGTGTGGGAAAGAAGGAGCTTGATGGATCGACTTTAGCCAGGCCGCCTAAAACCCGCTTCTCGGTTCGCCGCAGCGGGAACCAAGGACGGCGCTCGCTTCAAAAACACGCTGCCTCGCCGCCATGTGGCGCTTCTTCAACCGCCGACTTTTCGCCGGAATTCAAGACATCTGCTACAAAATTAGACCTGTGCCAGCTTACGACGAGGCGGCTCGTTGCCCTACTGCGCGAAAGTATTGCAACTATCGACTTCGCCCGATTTCAGGCCTGTGCTCAGCCATTGGACGCGCTGCGCCGACGAGCCGTGCGTGAAGGAATCAGGCACGGCCATCCCTCGCGACGCTTTCTGCAAACGATCATCGCCGATCGCCTGGGCGGTCGCGACCGCAGATTCGAGGTCGCCCGGCTCGAGAAAATGTTGCTTTTGTTCCTGATTGGCGGCCCAGACGCCGGCGAGACAATCGGCCATGAGCTCGACACGCACCGATAAATTATTCGCAGTGCTCTCATTGCCCATGCTCGCGGCCCGCTGCTGCGCCGCCTGGACTT
The DNA here is from genome assembly GCA_006514895.1 of Beijerinckiaceae bacterium. Taxonomy (GTDB): domain Bacteria; phylum Pseudomonadota; class Alphaproteobacteria; order Rhizobiales; family Beijerinckiaceae; genus Methylocapsa. The sequence goes on along the minus strand of VDMG01000223.1, from coordinate 6,211 downwards.
TCGGCAAAATGCCGAGGAGGTTCTGGACATGATGGCCGATCTCATGCGCGATGACATAAGCATAGGCAAAATCGCCGCCGCCACCGAGGCGCCGCTTCATGTCCTGAAAGAAGGCCGTGTCAAGATAAACCTTTTGATCCCTCGGGCAATAGAACGGCCCCATGGCGGACTGGGCGCCGCCGCATCCGGAGGGGGTGCTTCCGCTGTAGAGAACGAGTTTCGGCTTGGCGTAGGGAATGCCCTTCTGCTGCGGCAGAATTTCCGACCAGACCGTCTCGTTGGCCGCGAGAACGGCGGCGACGAGCTGGCCCGTGTCGTCGGAGGGTGTCCCCGTCTGCCCCGGCTGCGTCGCCGTGGTTCCCGGGCGCATCTTGTTGACCATTTCCGCGCCGCCGATCAGAAGCCGCGGATCAATGCCAAGCGCCCAGCCGATGAGGCCGAGAACGACAACCGTCCCGATGCCAAGGCCACCCTTGCCGCCGGGAATGCCGCTCTGCCCGCGCCGGTCCTCGACATTGGCCGAACGGCCGAAATCTTGCCATTTCATGAGCGACCCCATCTGCTTGTTTTACAACCGTGGTGCTTTTTAATCCGCGCGCAAGCCTCGCCGGACCGTGCCGGTCAGTCTATTCCTGCCTCGCCTCCAAAGGCTACACCAAAATGCTGCAAGTCAAGAGTGGGAAAGCGCTTAAGCCACCGCTCATCCGCCGGTGACGCTCATGTGACGGGCAACCGCGGGCTTCGCGTGATCGCGATCGATGATGAAATCATGGCCCTTGGGCTTGCGGGCGATGGCGGCGTCGAGGGCATCATGCAAGAGTTCGTCGGAGGCCGACGCGCGCAGCGGCGCCCTCAAATCAGCCGCGTCTTCCTGGCCAAGGCACATGTAAAGCGTTCCGGTGCAGGTCACCCGCACCCGATTGCAGCTTTCGCAAAAATTATGGGTGAGCGGGGTGATGAAGCCAAGACGCCCGCCGGTTTCCGCCACATGGACGTAACGGGCGGGGCCGCCGGTCCGGTAACCGGTCTCGCGCAAGGTGAAACGCTCCCTGAGCCGCGCTTCGACAAGGTTCAAAGGCAAAAACTGATCGGTGCGTTCGGCCTCGATCGCGCCAAGCGGCATGACTTCGATCAAGGTGAGATCGAGGCCGCGCCCATGCGCCCACTGAAGCATCGGAACAGTCTCCTCCGCGTTCATCCCCTTGAGGGCGACCATGTTGATCTTGACCGCCAAGCCCGCCGCTTGCGCGGCCTCAATCCCCGCCAGCGTCTGGGCATGGTCGCCCCAGCGGGTGATCGCCTTGTATTTGACCGGGTCGAGCGTATCGAGCGACACATTGATACGGCGCACGCCAGCATCGCCAAGCGCCTTTGCGTGACGCGCGAGCTGGGAGCCATTCGTCGTGAGGGTTAATTCGGCGAGGGCGCCGGACTCGATATGGCGGTCAAGCCCTTGGAACAATTGCATGATATTGCGGCGCACCAAGGGCTCTCCGCCGGTGATCCGGATTTTCCGGACGCCGCGGCCGATCAAAGCAGTGCATAAACGATCGAGCTCTTCCAAGCTGAGCAAATCCCGCTTTGGCAAGAAATTCATGTCTTCGGACATGCAATAGACACAGCGCATGTCGCAGCGATCGGTCACCGAGACGCGAACATAGGTGATCGCGCGGCCGAACCGATCGACAAGCGGGGCCGGTGCAACGAGGGCGGACGCCGCTTCAAATGTCGCTTGCGGAAATCGGGTGACAATGCTCATGGATTACCATTTACCTAGCTGCTCGCAGGAATACCACGGCAAAATGAGAGATAATGCCGCGCACTGAAAATGCGATCTACAGCGCTCTTTCATATTGCGGATTTCGTAGCTGGAGACGGAACGTCGAAAAGCGCGAATTCATAGGCTGAAGGCAGGGTCAAGGCAAGGCGATGCACGAAAATCCGGACGATCGGTGGCCGAGCGAATTACGGCTGATGGAGAATGGCCGCGTCCTGCGAATCAGTTTCGGGAGCGGCGCAACGTACGATCTCTCCGCCGAATATTTGCGGGTGATGAGCCCGAGCGCGGAACTGCAGGGTCACCGGCCGGAGGAACGCGTTACCATCGGTGGCAAGCGTCACTGCGGGATCATCGGAATCGATCCTGTCGGCACTTACGCGGTGCGGCTCACCTTCGACGATATGCATTCGACCGGAATCTTCACCTGGAACTATCTCTACGAGCTTGGTTCTCGCCGGGCCGAGAATTGGTCTTTCTACGAGGCAGAGCTCAAAGCCAAGGGACTGAGCCGCGACAAGGCGGGACAGGCATAAATTGCGAAGTGCCTCTCGTCACTGGGCTAGCACTAATCACATTACCTATCGCTTTGATCCAATTGAGGTGCAGTCCGCGACGGCTCATGGCGAGGCCACAGCTCGCGGATCATCGCCGGAAGTCCGGAGTGGTAGGCGCGGACAATCCATTCATTCTGAGCTTTCCGGGACAGCATGACGCGCGGCAACCGGAAGGGATGCTGGAGATCGTGCGATCTAAGGACGCGCGCATGTGTCGTGAAGGCCGCAGTGAAGCCGGCTTCTTCGGTGACCGCCGGGGCCAGTGCGCCGACCTCCTTATCTTGCCCGAAGGGATAGGCGAAATAGGCAGGTTTGATGCCGCCCGCTTCGCGAAGCCGGTGCCGGCAGTCCCCGATTTCCGCGACGAGCGAGGCCCTGTCAAGTTGTCGCAGCAAGGGGTGCGAAACGGTGTGTCCACCGAACGTCGCCAACCCCGATCCGGCCATTTCGCGGATCATATCCCAATCCAGAGCCTGATCGAAAGCGTCGGCACGCGTCAATCGCGAGTCATTCTTCGCGATGAGGGCATCAGTGGCCGAAATGACATTACGCTGATCTAGGTGACGGAAATATTCCGAGATCAATCGATAGGCGACCGCTTTGGCCCGTTTGGTACTAGACGCAAGCGTAACGCCTTCATATTCAATGAACACGTTGCGATCGATCACATCTTCGAGGACATGCCACCACATCGGGAGTGTGCGATCGATGAGCCCCGTGGTGACGAATATCGTAAATGGCACGTCAAATTTTTTCAAAATGGGATAGGCAATTTCGTAATTGTCCCGGTAGCCATCATCAAAAGTGAGCGCAATAAACGGCTGGGGGGAAGCTGTTGCAAGCTTGAGGGCTTCGCTCAGCGATACGAGCGCGATTCCTCGGCGGCGAAGGTCGACAATCATGCGCTCCAGAAATTCACCGCGGATTGCCATGCGGCCGAAATTCACCGCCTCGCTATCGCTCGCGGTGACTGAGTGGAAGCAGAGCACCAGACCATGCCGGTGACGGTGAAACCAGCTCAAAACACCGAGCGATCGCATGATAGCGCCGTAAACGGAGTCCGGTACCATTGACGATTCCCACAGAAGACGAGTCTCGGCTCGAAAAAACGTTTCTCTCACAAATTGCATAAAAATCTATAAGCTTGACTGAAACTGTTTATATAGGGATAGTTTAGATGAAAAGTTGCAGTGAGGTCGAATGATATGATGTATGAATTATTTCATCAATTGAATTCATCCTACTGTAGGGATACTGTCAAGGTTTGTTTGTACTCTGCAAGTAGGAGGCGGGTATGCGCTTCAGTATCATAATCGCGACAATCAATCGCACAGAGGAAAATCGGCGCCTACTCGAGAGCATAGCAGCGCAGCAATACAATGACATCGAAGTTTTTTTTGCTGATCAAAATGATGATGACCGGTTGAACCCCATTTTGGCGCAGTATCGTTTGCTTTTTCCTATATTTCATTTGCGATCGCAAAAAGGACTATCGCGCGCCCGGAATGAAGCTCTAGCCTTCGCTAAAGGAGAGATCATTTGCTTTCCGGATGATGATTGCTGGTATCCTCTCGGCCTCTTGATCGAGGTGGATCGGTGCATGCGGGAAAATCCGCATATTGCAGGCTTTACAGGTCGTTGCACCGACGAACACGGGCGCCTCTCTGCCGGCGGCGAATCGAGGCGGCCCGGCTTGCTCAATCGTCACAATGTTTGGCGCAGCGGCGTGTCTGCGACAATGTTCCTGCGGTCGAACGTTCTAAAGCAAGTGGGCGGTTTTGATGAAGAACTTGGTGTGGGAGCGGGAACCCCGTTCCAATCCGGTGAGGACACCGATATGCTTTTGCGCGCAATCGAGGAAGGGTTCGAGATCCAGTATTTGCCTTCTCTCGTAATTTATCATCCCTTGCCGCCGCAATATTCCCGCGCCGCTGTAACGCGCGCCCGGCTGTATGGTGCTGGGATGGGACAGGTCCTGCGAAAGCATGGCGAGCGCCCCATATGGAGTTACTATTATATATTGTATCCACTTGGCGGTGCTTTGATGGCTCTACTGCAAGGCGATTTGGGTCTGGCCCGGATACGTGTTGCGCGCGCTTTTGGACGCCTGCAAGGCTGGCGAATGCGTCCCGATCACAAGATAGGCTCGCCGTATGTTGATGCCAATGGGCTCTAAACAGTGTCTCGACAGACACCGGCATCGAGGAAGGGGCGCTGATATGTTGCGTTAGAGGGGGGCACGATTGGGCGCCAATTCAATTCCAGGCGTCCATCGCTGCGCGGAAAGCCGAGGTCCATCATGCCTTTCTCGATCCCCTTAGCGGCGGCGATTTTTTTCACGATCTGGTTCACCGTCCTGTTCGCGGTGCTTCCTTTCGGGGTCCGTTCCCAGCTTGAAACCGGCAACATCGTGCCCGGCACTGATCCCGGTGCACCCGTCGCGCCGCGGCTTCTCGCCAAAGCGATTTGGACAACTTTGATCTCGGCCGCTGTTTTCGCCGCGATCGCCGCATTCGCCGCTTACGCCGGCTAACCCATTTCTATTGACCCCCCGCAACGATGAGGCTACTCCAACCTCGCCCCTCGCTTGGTCCCTCGCCTCGCCCCTTGGGGAGCGCGTAGCTCAGTTGGTAGAGCATCTGACTTTTAATCAGAGGGTCATGGGTTCGAATCCCATCGCGCTCACCAATAAAATCAAAGTCTTAGAGCAAATGAATTTAAAAACTGCGTGCCGGTTCCGCTTATGGTAAGCGTACGGTAAGCAGAAATCGGGAATTCGAGGAAAATATTGGGCAACGCTCCCCGGGCAGTCCGCCGGGGCTTTGAGAGGTTCCCGAAAACCTCCACTGTGATCTTGCAAATGAGGTTCGCTAGGTGGCGTGAGCTTGGCAAACTTTGAAATCGAAGCAAGTACGGGCGCCCCTTTGCAGAAATTCACCTCAGCGTTCTCGATTCGAGATGAGCCAATCGAGCTGGCTTGTCGCAGGAATGGTCCCGGGCGTCGAGCGCCAGCCTCTGAAGAAGTTGGAACCCGACGAGGACCAACTACTGAAGCTCATGAACCGATGGCGTCACGAGGCTCTTCAGACCGGGCATGCGATCGAACGCGTGGTGGTCGCCTATGAAGCGGGGCATGACGGATTTTGGTTGGCGCGCTGGCTTCGAGAGCGGGGCGTTGAGGCCTATGTCATGCACGCATCGAGCATCGTCGCCGCCTGCCCCATACCATCTTCGCGTCAAAATCCACCCTTGCGCGGCCGCTGCGATCCCTATAGCTTCCGAATCGCGTAGTTGGGACATTCTATTACTACACGATCGCCGAATCCCACGGTCCCGCGGCTGGCGGAAACAGGGTGACAATCCGCGGTTCCGGATTGATAGGCGCAAACGCGGTCAAGTTCGGAACGACGGGCGGGAGTAACCTCACGCCAAGCGCAGATGGTGATGGGGTCTTTCGGTTACCGTACCGCCCCGCACAGCGGAGCCCGACGTCGACGAAAAGGTGCTTTTCCCGGTCGACTCGCCGACCAGCTCCTTCGTTGTCGGAAAGTATCACTACGATGCACCATGGCCCAACACGTCAAGAACCGCTGAAAAAGGCGCAGGGGGACGCTCATGACTGACACCAAACTGTTTCGAAACAAAGCTCCGGACATCATGAAGAAGCTAGGGTCCGGACTCATTATAGCCACCAGATGACGATCGCGGCGAGAGCGATTGCGGCCATGAAGCTTTTAAGGTTGCGATCGAAGCGCGTGGCGATGCGCCGCCAGTCTTTGAAGCGGCAGAACATGCGTTCGATGATGTTGCGCTGCTTGTAGATGGCCTTGTCGTAATTGTACTGGGTTTTGCGGGTTTTGCGCGGTGGGATGACCGC
>VDMG01000215.1 GCA_006514895.1 Beijerinckiaceae bacterium | reverse complement strand
CCATTGGACAAGGCCAGAAGTGGTTGCCGAAATCGAGTTCGCGGGCTGGACTGGAGACGGGATGGTGCGGCAAGCCGCCTTCAAAGGCTTGCGTGAGGACAAGCCTGCCGAGGAAGTCAAGGCGGAGAAGCCGGCAAAAGTCGCCGTAACGGATGTCCAGCGACCTTCAAGAGTCGCGAAGACACGGGCCCCTTCCCGCGAAGCAGGGAAGCCTGTCGTCATGGGCGTCCTGATTTCCAATCCCGGAAAGATCCTTTGGCCCGATGCTGGCGACGGCAAACCTGTCTCCAAACTTGATCTCGCCCATTATTACGAGGAAGTCGGATCCTGGATGATTGGCCATATTCAGGGGCGCCCTTGTTCTATCATTCGCGCGCCCGACGGGCTTGCCGGTGCCCAGTTCTTTCAGCGCCATGCCATGCGGGGCACATCGAATCTGCTTGATCTCGTGACCGTCTCCGGCGACCGGAAACCCTATCTCGAGATCGATCGCATCGAAGGCCTGGCGGCTCTCTCGCAGGCCGCCGCCCTTGAGCTTCATCCCTGGAATTGTCAGCCAAAACAGCCGGAGGTGCCGGGCCGGCTCATTTTCGATCTTGATCCGGGGCCAGACGTCGCCTTTTCTGCCGTCGTCAAGGCCGCCCGCGAGATGCGGCAACGCCTGGACGAACTCGGTCTCGTCAGTTTTCAAGGGACTCCATATCGTCACGCCGCTCGCCTTTTCTAAGAAGAGCAAACTTGCCTGGCCAGCAGCAAAGGACTTCGCCCACCAAGTCTGCCTGCGGATGGCCCGACAGTCCGCAGCGCTACATCGTGAATATGGCGAAGAAACTGCGCACGGGCCGCATCTTCCTTGATTATGCGACGGCGGTCGCGCCATTTTCGCCGCGGGCGCGGCCCGGGTGCGCCCGTTTCCCGATCTTGATCCGAAGCGATACACGCCACGGCCCCGGCTCTGATCCGCGGGGGTAAGGCATGGGCATTGCGAAAGCGAGCGGCCGCTTGAAGATGCGATCAAGCGCCTCGGAAAGGCGCGAATGGCATAAAGAGGTTTGCGGCAGCTTATCCCGTTCCTCTTTACACGGAATCGCAAGCAATTGAGTGGTGGGCACGGCGCTACGGACGGCGTGCCACCAAGCGTCTGGGACATCAACGAGCCCAGCGATCGCAAACATTAAAAGACGGTGAGATATTTTAATAGTGAAACAATGCCGATGATGATCACGATTACGGTCACAATCTGCTTTGCCCGGCCGTCGATTGGCAGGAGATTGACAAGGTACAATACCAGTATGACGACAACGAACGTGATGAGAGCACCGATAAGAGTATTCATCCGTAGCCCTTTCAAAAAAATTGACCGGAAACGGCCGTTTGACTGCCTATTTCAGACACATACCATGGGATGCTGCAAGGACGAGATCGAATCGGTAGCTTCAATCGCTCCTTGCGCCATCCAACCTTTATCCATCCATCTTATATCCAGCAGTCACCGACACCCCGCAATTCGGGGTGAACGGTTGGTGCCGAGCGTCGTTGACTACTCTGTTATAACCGGCGTCGGGGGTTTTCGTTCCGCCGCCACCTTCACGATAAGGCGTTCTATCGGCTTCAAAAGCAACAAGCTGATTTTGATCTTCTTGGAGAATAAGCGCCAGAGGTCAAGCCCGGCAAACGCCCTACGTGACGATCCCCGGCTGATCGGCGCGCCTAATGGGATTCATTCAGTGCGAAGAGCCGACAGTGCTCCAGATATGCCTTCTCGTGAATTGCAAGAAGGTCGACGACGCTGCTCCAAAGCCAGGATGGAGCTTTCAGGTCACCGGTTCGCGGCCTGCTTAGTTCCTTGGCCCATTTCGATCGCGTGTCTGCGTCCATCTGACGTGCATGAGCCTTCCCAACCACATTGGCTAGGAAGCGAGCGATGTTCATTGCCTGCTCACGCGTTAGCGTCTCGAGCTCTATCTTCAGATCCTGCGGCAGAAGCTCACGGATAAAGATCGAGCGGCCGAACAATTGAATGGCGCGCATCCGTTCTCCCAAATGCGGTGACAAATGACGCGCGCCCTCCACAACCCGTTGCGCCTGGTCTTCAGGCATGTCCGCCGAATCATCCGCTGGCGCCGCAGCTGGCACGGCTTCTTTCAGATCCATCAAACATAGCTCCAACTGCTTGTCTCCGATGCCCAGCAGAACACAATAGCGAAGCTTCCCTAGCGAACTGCACCCTTTCTTCCAGTAGGCGGCATCAAGAATTTCCACGGGTGCATTGTCTTTGCGAGAGCGCAGCAAGGTAGCGAGTTGGCGAACATGTTCTCTTTCGAACAGTTGGGTGATTTCGGATCGCTCTTCGGCACCCAAGGGCCAGAAGCTTTTACCCAAAGGTATGGCCGGCTTGGTATTCTTAATCCGCTCTTTCGCGAGGTGCTGCCACGACCGGCGCCTGGCTGTCTTGACCGCTACGCGCATCGCCTCGGGAACCTCGTCTCCTTCGTCCCCCGGTTGGCCGGGTTCCATGGCTCCGGCATAGCCCTCAATCATCTGCTCCAAAATACGCGCTGTGGTGACGCCAGGAAGATCGGAACCGCGGGCGGCGGAAGCCAATGAAAGCCCAAGTCGAACGAGGTCATGCGCGGGATTTCCGATCACCGCCTGATCCAGATCTCTAATCTGGATCTCGACGCGACCGTCCGAGTGGGCCAGCGGGCCTAGGTTTCCGATGTGGCAATCCCCACAAATCCAGACAGGCGGGCCTTCGGGTAGGTGGCCCCGCTTCAGATGACGCAGCCAATCGTAAAAATGCGCAGTGTTGCCTCTGACATACGCATGCGCGGACCGCGCCATCTTAAGTCGTTGCGCGGCTGCTAAAGCGTCCTGTCGAGCATCGGGATCAATCAAGTGACAGGCCATGGTTAGGTCCGAGGGAGAGGTCACAGTGGCAAATCATCGAACAATACCTAGATGAGCAGCGAAGGAAATTGATTGTATATCATATAGACATATGTTCGACGCGTACGACAATCGGTTTTTTTTCCATGACCCGTTTCTTAAAAAACTTTACGCGTGGCATTATAGCGCGCGTACACCTCGACTCGTTCGATTTCCAGAATTGTTTGATAGCAGCTGCCGGTTGGATCAAATTTCATCTCTAGGATAAACGCCGCGCAGCACGCTTTCAAAATGGCTCTTGACGGAATCATTGCACAGGCAGGCGCGGGCCTTCAGCGCATCGTGGTTCCGTACCACCAACGAACCACGCCGTGTTTCCAAAATACCTTCGGCCTTGAAGGTCTGAATTACGCGGCTTGTGTAGCTACGGCCGACGCCTAGCATCGTAGCAAACTGCTCTTGAGTTAGTGGCACGACATAATCACCAGTACGCTCCATGGCTGCGATTAGCCATTTGGCCGTGCGTTGCTCGATTGAATGGATGGCGTTGCAGGCTGTTGACTGAAACACCTGCGCCAATAGGCAGTCCGCATAGCGCGCGAAAAGAGAACGCAGATTCGGTGATTTTTCCTTCGCCGCTTCGAGATAACTAACCCGCAGCCGCATGAAAGGACCGCCATACTTAACAATGATCCTGCAATAGGCCGGCAGATGACCGGAGCTGACAATGCCGCCCACCGCGCCCTCGCGACCGACCAAGATCGTCTCGACTTCGCGGCCATCATCGCTGCTAATGAGAAAGGACACCACACTTGGCCCGCAAGGAAAATGGACAACTTCGACATTGTCTCCGGGGTTATAAAGGAGCTCGTTTGCCCCGCTCTGCGCGCCACCGAGATGCGGCGCAATTAGCGCGTAGTCGCTATCCTGGAGGATACGCAAAAGATTGTTGAAAGGACGGTTGTCGGCCCCAGTTGGCGACGCATAGTTCTGCAATTCTATTCCTCTTTGTTCCGGTTCACCGGAACATTATCCGATCAGAAGTCGCAATTATGTTCAGAACTGGACAGACAGCAAAGGCGATGTTGGTAAAATATGAAACAATAAGCGTAATGCGCCAAGGAACCAAACACAGTCGTTGGCGAGATGAATCCCGATGGTGCCCATTTGAACGGCAATCGTCCCTTTTCGATGTAGCGCTCTTTGCAACACCCACGCTTATGGCGACACGATCCAGCTGAGTTGTAGCGTTCGCCAATCGGGTGATTTGGCTCGAATGGATCTTCGGATTGGATCTCACGAGCAATGCAGCTAGGCGACATCTGCGTGCACTGACCAAGGAATGGCTGTCCCGCGCGCCAGGCACTCTGCAGGAAAATGGAAAGGCTTCAGGCCAGCGTTACGCGTGTTCCCCATTGCCTAATCGCCTGGCGATCGCGTGTGCCCAATCCTTCTAACTCGAGGCTCTTTTGATCCGCGCCAGGATAACGACAGCAGCATCGTGCATAAGAGTACGAGCGAGTGTGTCGCCGCACCTCGATTTTCTCCCACGGGGATCGACTTCATCTGATTGATGTTGTCGCGTCGCAAATCCGCGCCAAGCGAGGCGCACCCGCCAGATCTTATTTGCACTTTAACGATCACCCTGTCGAAGATTGCCCAGGCGGCGGCTTTGCTCAGCCATGATATGGTGTGGAAATCAGGACTCGGCAAACCTACGCTGCCGTTTTGCCAGCTGCCCATTATGGTGAACCCCGGCGTTGTGAAACCTCAACCTGAAGTCTGCGTTATCAAAATTCAGTACGCTGGAGAAAGCTGTTGAGCGATTTTTTCAAAAGTCCCTCCGCTCGTCCGCAGCCGGAACCAGCTCAATCGCGTGCGCTGGAATCCTTCGCTACACTGTTTCTTGTCGCGCTCGTGGTGACCACGCTTTATGCCGGCCGCGAAATATTCGTCCCAATTGCGATCGCGATTCTGGTGAGTTTTGTCTTATCGCCGCCGATTCTCCTTCTGCGGAGGTGGGGTTTAGGGCGTGTTCTTTCCGTCTTGACTGTCGTCTTTGCAGCGCTTGTCATCGCATTTTCGGTCAGCGCAGTTTTGACCCGACAGATTTCCGAACTTGCAGTTGATCTGCCGTTATATCAGGCGACGATCAGCGCCAAACTCGACGATATGCGCGATGCCGCCGCCGATAACGCCGTTTTCGCCAAATTTTCGGCCGAGCTGCGGAGCCTCGCCGAAATCCTTCAGAGCCGGCCGGCGCCCTTCAATGGAGGTGCGCCTTTGGCCCAACGAAAGAACCAGCCGACTGAACGTCAGGAAGCCCAGCGGCCGATCCCGGTCGAGATCTACCAACCAGCGCCGGGACCTTTGGCACTTGTGCAGACGATTGCTGGAACCGCACTTTCACCTCTAGAGACGATCGGCATCGTGCTGATATTCGTCGTCTTCATTCTTTTGCAACGCGAGGATCTTCGCAACCGTTTTATAAGGCTCGTAGGATCGGGCGACTTGCAGCGCACGACCTCGGCGATGAATGACGCGGCTAGACGGTTGAGCCGGTTTTTTTTGGCTCAAACGCTCGTGAACGCCTCTTTCGGCGTCATTGTCGCGGTTGGCCTGTACCTGATCGGAATTCCGAGCCCGGTTCTCTGGGGCATCGCAGCATTTTTGTTGCGTTTCATTCCCTATATCGGGTCATTCATTGCGGCAAGCTTCCCCATCGCCTTGGGGGCGGCCGTCGATCCGGGCTGGGGCATCGCGCTCGAAACCCTCGCCTTGTTTCTCATCGTCGAAACTATCATCGCGCAAGCGGTCGAGCCTTGGCTTTATGGCCACAATACCGGCATCTCGCCGATCGCCATCGTGATTTCGGCGACATTTTGGACCTGGTTGTGGGGCCTTGTCGGTCTTGTTCTATCCACTCCGCTCACGGTCTGTCTCGTGGTTCTCGGCCGGCATGTGGAGTGGCTTGCTTTTCTCGATGTCATCTTCGGCGACGCACCACCTCTCACGCCGGTCGAAACTTTCTATCAGCGCCTGCTGGTCGGGGATGCCTCGGAAATCGCCGACCAAGCCGAACGATTCTTGAAAACCAATTCGCTCATCAACTATTACGACGAAGTGGCGCTCCAGGCTTTGCTGATGGCGCAGTCAGACCATCGCCGGGGTGTGCTGGACGAACCCCGGCAAAGGCAGATCAAGGAAACGATCGAGGAGGTTCTCGAGGATCTGTCCGACCATGTCGATCGGCCACCGGAGCCGACTCCGTCGCCGGAGACGGCCGAGCCCATTGCTGCCCTCAAGGCAGCCGACTTGCCAAGTCCTGGGCCAGCTCTTGCTCCGAGTGCCGAGATGGCGCAGCCTCACACCCCGGCGCCAGGGTCCGAAAGCCGAACGTCGGTTCTCTGCGTCGCCGGGCGCAGCTTCCTCGATGAAGCAGCCGCGGCACTGTTTGCTCAAATCCTCGAGAAACACGGTATTGCGGCCAAGGTCGAGCCTGCTGGGGCGCTGACCATCGGCCGGATCTCGCGTCTTTCGGCAGAGGTCGCGCGGATCGTCTGCCTATCCTATCTTGATGCGGATGTGAGCAGGGCGAGCGCACGCTTCGCGGTTCGGCGTCTGCGCCGTCGCCTCCTCGAGACCAAGATCCTCGCTGGCTTCTGGCAGACCGATCCTGGACAAGCGAGCGCGCTCTGCGCCGAGACGAAGGCGGATTTCTGCGCGACGAGGTTTAGGGACGCACTTGATTTTTGTCTCAACAAGGCAAAGCCCGAAGAACAGCAGGATGAAGAGAAGACGCTTGCGATCAAGACTGTCGCCGGAGCGTGAAGCCGTACGTTCGTCATAGAATGTGCGATGTTTGTCGGCGGATTCCTGTCGCCACGCATCAACTGATGGAAGAATTCAAGATGGCAACCGATGTGGCGATCGAGATTCATGCCCATGAAACTCGAAAGCTGGTCCCGCACAAAGCCCCGGTACATAAACGGTACCTTGGTAATGACATTTTGGAGGGAACCATTCCGTGCGCTGTTGCTCAGCGAAACGATTAATA
>VDMG01000080.1 GCA_006514895.1 Beijerinckiaceae bacterium | reverse complement strand
ATCAACCACGCCCGCACCAACCTCGACAAAGCCGAGGCCGCATGAATTATTTGACGGCAATTGAGAGTCGGGACACTAGCCCAGCGCGAAACCGCCACCGACAGTTAGCGAAGCGGCGGTCACATAGGATGCGGATGGGGAACAAAGGAACATGATCGCGTCTGCCACCTCCTCCGGGCGGCCGATGCGGCCAAGCAGGGTCGCGGCTTCCACGGTCTTTTCGGTGACTGCCGACCCTTTTGCCATTTCCCGTTGAAGGTATCCCGTCAACATCGGCGTGTCTATCGGTCCGGGCGCCACCTCGATAATCCCAATGCCATGTTTCCCGGCTTCGCCCGCCGCGCTCTGCGTCAACATCGCGGCGGCGCCTTTGCTCGCGTTGTAGAGACTAGTTCCGGCGTCCGGCTTCCGTGCCGCAACGGAAGTGACGTTAATGATCACGTCGCCCTTGTTTTTCATCGGTAGGATTTGATGCTTCAGGCAAAAAAACAGGCCCTCCACATTGACTTGAAGATGGTATCGAAATCGGCCTCGGTATATTCGACCAAGTCGGAATTGATGTCGGCGCCGGCGCAATTGGCGGCGAAATCGATCTGACCAAAGCGTGCAGAGGCTTGTTCGATCGCGCGGATCACATCCGCCTCGCACGCGAGGTCGACCGTGATGATAATGCCATCGCCGCCAACGTCTCGCAGGAGATCGAGCGACTTTTGCCCCTCCGCCGCGCGCCGGCCAACAACCGCAACGGAGGTTCCCGCGCGTGCGAATGCAACCGCCGCCGCGCGGCCGATTCCCGAAGTGCCGCCGGTCACGAAAGCAGTTTTGCCTTTGAAGGAGTCCATGAAATGTTCCCTTTTTGGGCTAGAGCGCTTTCAGATTCCGCAGAATCCGAAAGCACTCCAGATCTTTGTTTCATCGCATTTCTTGACGCGAACCGGCATCCATTTCGCTTGAAAATGCTTTAGCCAGCGAAAATGCGGTCTCGCATGTGTGTTCTATATGCGAGCTGACCATGGTGAAAGCCAGATACAAGCTCAACGTGATATGCGAAGAGGAGAACCGACTTTTGCCCTGGCTCACATGCGGCGAGAGCCCGTAGCGCTGCCCAGGCCTTCCGCGTGGTCGCGCGGCACCGGCTCCTGGCCTGTGGCGTTCTCAGTTGCGCAAAGTGGGCCGAACCTTTAGATCATGATCGCTTCAAGGTGAAGCGCTCGTGGTCTCCATCGATTTGTTTTGCCGCATGATCTCAATCCAAAAAGTCTGCAACTTTTCTGCAGATCATGCTGTAGAAGCGCGCCTTAACGCAAACAGGGATTTCATGCGTCCTTCCAAGCGCGCCGCCGGTGAATTGCGGCCAGTCACGCTCGAACGCAAGGCCGCGCGCTATGCCGAAGGCTCGTGCCTCGTCAAATTCGGCGAAACCCATGTGCTGTGCACGGCTTCGCTCGAAGACAAGCCGCCGGCCTGGCTGCGCGGCCAGGGACGCGGCTGGATCACCGCAGAATATGCCATGCTGCCGCGCGCGACGCATACGCGGACGCGGCGCGAATCGGCCTCCGGCAAACAATCCGGGCGCACCCACGAAATCCAGCGCTTGATCGGCCGCAGTCTGCGCGCGGTCACCAATCTTCAGGCCTTGGGCGAACGCCAGATCACGCTTGACTGCGATGTCCTGCAAGCCGATGGCGGCACAAGAACCGCTTCGATCACCGGCGCCTGGGTTGCCTTGCACGATTGCTTGAAGTGGATGCACGGCCGCTCGATCATCAGGGATCATCCCTTGCGCGACCACGTCGCGGCGATTTCCTGCGGCATTTCGAACGGCGAGGCGGTGCTCGATCTCGATTACGAAGAAGATTCGGCTGCCGAGACCGACGCGAATTTCGTCATGACGGGCGCCGGATCTCTCGTCGAGGTGCAGGCGACCGCGGAGGCGGCGGTTTTCACCGATGCTCAGCTGCAAGAATTGATCGCGCTCGCCAAAATAGGAATCGGCAAGCTCGTGGAGCTGCAAAAGTGCGCGACTGCGTAACGGCTGTCACTCGCCCTTTGTTTGCTTCAAAAAGCGCAGCACATCGCGGTTGAACTGCCCCGGATTCTGCAGGAAGGAGAAATGGCTGACGTCTGGTTGAATGAGCAGCCGAGCGCCCGGGATCTCCTTTGCCATGAATAGTGTATTCTCGCGTTTGATCGCCTCGTCGTGGTCGCCGTCAACGATCCAAGTTGGCACGATGATGGACCGAAGCTGCTGCGAAGAAAAATTCGGCTGCGCCGCCCACATCTTGGTGATTTCATCAAGGAATGTCTTGTACTGGTCCGGCGTTGGCGAAAGCCGCTCATACTCCTTCTCCGCGCGTGCGATAAAGCTGGTGAAGAGCGGACTTTGACTGACGTCCTTCACCCCGCTCGGGTCGGAGTTCGCGGCGAAGGCAAAGAGCCTTGTCAGCCTGTCCGGATGATATATGGCGATGTCGAGGCCGAGGATCGCGCCATCGCTCCAGCCGACAATTGCCGCTTTAGGGATTTTCAGAAAGTCCATGAGCGCGATGACGTCGGATGCCATCAGATCATAGCCGAAGGGCTCGCCATTGCGCGTGCTGCGCCCATGGCCCCGGCTATCCATGACGATCACCCGATAGCGCTTGGCCAGCACCGAAACTTGGTTGCCCCAGTAATTGGCGTTGGCGAGCCCGCCATGCAGCAGGATTACCGGCGCGCCATGGCCGAATTCGGCGTACCAGATTTTAATGCCGTTCACCGGCGCGGTACCGCTGTGCTCCGGCGTGGGCAGCGTTGGTGTCGGCGGCAGCGTGAGCAATTGCGGCGTCGCGCGGGCCGTTTCTGCCATGCTTAGGATAATAAAGAGAAAGACGAGAGGAAAACTACAGCGCATGTAAACGAGCCGTTGCAGTGGGCAAAAGAGATGTGTTCCCGGCTTATACGCTAGCCGCGCGCCTATCGCATGCAGGGCTCGATACGACGCGTTGTCTCTGGTATGGCGACTTGTAGATGCGGCTTCCGGGCGGCGGCCCTTCGTGCAACCTTATTCCAACTTAGGGGTTTTCGTGCTTCCAAAGCTCCAAAGAAAACTCGTGATCGCGACTCATAATGCAGGAAAACTCGCCGAAATGCACGAGCTCCTCGCCCCCTATGGCGTCGCGACAATCTCGGCTCAAGACCTCGGCCTGCCAGAGCCGGAAGAAACGGGCGCAAGCTTCGTTGCCAATGCGGAAATCAAGGCGCGCGCCGCCGCTTATCGCGCAAACATCCCCGCGCTTGCCGATGATTCGGGTCTTTGCGTCGAAGCGCTCAATGGTGCTCCAGGGATCAATTCGGCGCGATGGGCGGGCGCTTCCCGCGATTTCGACGCTGCCATGCAAAAAGTCGAACAAGCGCTCCTCGCGGCGAATGCCCGTCCGCCGTTCAAGGCCCATTTCGCTTGTGCGCTAGCCCTCGCCTTTCCGGATGGCGAAATACAAAGTTTTGAGGGCAAGGTATTTGGCGAACTCGTTTTTCCGCCGCGCGGAAGCCTTGGATTCGGCTACGATCCGATCTTCTTGCCGGAAGGTTATGCGTGGACCTTTGGCGAAATGACCGCCCAAGAGAAACACGGGATTCCCGCCGATGGCTCGCCCGGCTTGTCACATCGCGCTCGCGCATTTCACATTTTCGCGCAGGCCTGCCTTGGCGGACGGCTGGCCCGCTAAGCGCTTTCACCGTGATCATGAGGCGCGACACGGTGCGGCCTTGATTTCGCGTGCCATGCTAATATTATTGCGGCGCAACAAAACCGCGGGGCACATGGGCCTCTGGAAAAGCCACCATGTCGACTGTCTGGAACACGAAATATGGCAAGCGGCGGGTGCGGTTCGATCCGCCTACGCTCAAGGAAGCGATTGCCGCGGCGCGGGGATTGACCGACGACGTGCAGCAGCAGGCTGAAATCGCTGCGGCGCTGATGGACCTGCCGGTGGGCGAGGTGCGCGTCGAGCTGTTGAAGCTGGCGCCGCCGCGCAACAGCACGCAAATCGTGACCTCCAACGGCCGCGAAGGCGCCGCGAGGACAGTCATTGTCGAGCGCAAGGCGAGCCGCCGCGCCGCCGCCGGGGCGGGACTGGCCAAGAAGCTCGATCAAGCACAGCCAGAGCCAGGCGATCGTCGAGGTAGCGGAATTGTCTCTCGGCGGGATTCGTAAGGCCGGAAACCTGCCTCGATTGGCAGAGAGCATTTTCAAGCGAAGTGGGACCGGTTCGCGTGAAGAAAATGCGATAAAACAAAAATCTGAAGCATTTTCAAGCGAAGTGAGCTCTGTAAGATGGACTGCGTTTCAGCGGTCCATGTCCGCGTAGGCGCTGAAGTCGGGCGGCAGAATCGGTTGTGCGCCGGTAATCAGCTTCGGCAAGGCGATCCGGGCGAGCCGGCGCATTGCAAAAAGCGTGGCGTTCCCGCGCCTGCGTGGCGGCAACGGGGCGGTTTCCGCGGTCTCGGCAAGCGCCGCTTCGCTTGCGGCGTGGCTCCCGGCCGCGGCCGCTGCTGCAGTTCCTGCTCCCTCCGCTTCCTGGCCTGATGCTTGGAGCGGTGCCTCGGCCACGGCGCCAACCGTTTGCGCGAGTTCAGCCGGCCGCGGCGGCGGCAGCGGTATCTTCGCCACCAAAACCGGGCCTTGTGCGGGTTTCGCCGGGTGGGGTGGGGCAATCGCGGCCCGGACAGGAAATGCGCTTGCCGCCTCGCCGGCGCCGAAGACCGCCAGCATTTTGCCCATCAGGCTGGCGAGAACAGGCGTTCTGGCCTGCGGCGGCGCCGCAACCGGTTGCTTCCTGGCAGCCGCCGAAGCGACCATGATCTGGGGCTCGCTTGGCTTCGGCTCGATGGTCTTGGGCGCGTTGCAATCCCTGATCCCAAGGCTGATCAGCTCGCTTCCCCTCAGCACCTTGTAGTCCCGGGTCAAGGTCCCAAGCCTTGCCCGCACGGTGGCGGGATAGGAATCGAATATTTGTTGCGAAACGCTCGCGTTCGATTGATGATCGCGAGGATCATAGGCAAGATGAAATTTCAGGATGCTATCTGGATAGACGCAGACATTGGGCAGGCTCAGCGCCAAGGTGCAAGCCGAGCGGCATTCATGCAATCTGACTTCGCGTTGCGAAGCACGGTAGAGCGCGGTTTGATTCTCGTAATCCGTAACGTAACCGCCAGTATCCTTCGTCACGATGACAGCGGCCGGCATCGGCGGCGGTGCAAGATAACTCAAACCTCACCCTTACTCATAAGCCTGAACCCAATCCGGGAGGCGTCTTGCTCATTCGCTTTGCGGCCAAGCAAGTTGCAAGCTATGGAAACGTAGTGAACGCATTCTTAACAAATCGCGGCGAATCTGCGATTTCCGGTGCCGGTTCGAAACTCGATCCGCAAACGATCGCGGGAAGCGGAGTTTGCCTTCGAATGTGGCGCGACTTTGACCGCGCGGGGGTTTATGCTGCTTGACCTCCGGGCGAGGTTCCATTTGTGATTTCTCGCGTGAGTTTTTCCCGGTCTTTTCCACGAAGTCCGCAACTTCTTGGGATCATGCTCTAAGCTTTCATTGCGGCATGACATGAGCAAAATGAAGAAATCTCCGCGAAGCAACATCGGCCTCGGTCCAGGCCTCGGGGTCTATGTGCATTGGCCCTTTTGCCTCTCCAAATGTCCTTATTGCGATTTCAACAGCCATGTGCGCGCGAAGCCCGCCGACGAGAACCGCTTTGTCGAGGCCTTTCGGGCGGAGCTCGCGCACCGCGCGGGATTGACGCAAGGCCGCACAGTTTCCTCGATTTTTTTCGGCGGCGGCACGCCATCCTTGATGAAGCCCGCGACAGTCGGCGCCATTCTCGATGCGATCGCAGGCCTCTGGCCTGTCACGCCCGGCGCCGAGGTCACGCTCGAAGCCAACCCGACGAGTGTTGAGGCGGAGCGGTTCCACGGCTTTAGGCAGGCCGGCGTCAACCGTGTCTCGCTTGGAGTTCAGGCGCTCAATGACGCCGATCTCAAGGCGTTTGGCCGTGGCCACACGGCGATCGAGGCGCTGCGCGCGGTGGACCTCGCCGCCTCGATCTTCGATCGCTATTCCTTCGATCTCATTTACGCGCGGCCGGGTCAAACGATTGCCGGCTGGCGTCAGGAACTCGAGGCAGCGATTGGCCGCGCGCGCGACCATCTTTCGCTTTATCAGCTCACGATCGAATATGGCACCATGTTCGCGCGATTGCGCGACGTTGGAAAGCTCGTCCTCCCCGATAATGATCTTGCCCGCGCGCTTTGGGACGTCACGCAGGAGATCACGTCGAAAGCTGGTCTTCCCGCTTATGAAATTTCCAACCACGCCTGTCCCGGCGCGGAGAGCCGGCACAATCTCATCTATTGGCGTTACGGCGAATATATCGGCGTCGGTCCCGGCGCGCATGGCCGGATTTTGTCGGCAAAGGGCCGCCGCGCGCAAGCCACCGAATCGCACCCCGAGATGTGGCTGACCGTGGTCGAGAGCGAAGGCCATGCCCTGGTTGAGGACGAGGTTTTGTCCGTCGAGGAGCAGGCCGACGAATTTTTGTTGATGGGCTTGCGTCTGTCCGAGGGAATCGAACCGGCCGAGTTCCAGGCCATGGCTGGGCGCGATCTCGATCCCGGCCGCGTCGCCTCGCTCATCGCCGATGGCATGGTCGAATATACGCCGCGCGGGCGCATCAGAGTCAGCGCGGAAGGCTTTCCAGTGCTCGACGCGGTCGTCGCCGATCTTGCGGCCTAAATGGGATGAATGGCCAACGGCCGACGCCGCTCAATAGAAACGACTTCCGGCGGGATTTCCCCGGCGGATACGTGGCATCCGGAAGCAGCCCGAAGTCCGGGGCGGCAATCCGGGCTTTGAACGACACTCACCTCAGGCGGCGCGCGGTTGAACGCTTCTGCGACGCCCGTCTTGAGAGGCTCTGCGGTCGCGAGCG
>VDMG01000059.1 GCA_006514895.1 Beijerinckiaceae bacterium | reverse complement strand
AAGCCGATGCTGGTGACCAGCCGGTGCCCGATCCGTGTCGTTGGCGCAAGGCCCGCGCCGATTGCCTCCTCGGCAAGAACGATCGACATGAACAACAAAGCAGGCCACCGCGCAAACCCGGAAAAATTGTTCAATGAGGAAACTGCCAAAGGCCGCGTAACCGATCAGAACCGAGATACCGATGGTGAAAGCCACCACCCAGGAAGCCAGTCGAAAAATGTCGAACCAACCCCTCTCCCGGGCAACCTGCGGGCCGAATATTCGCGCCGGTCTGATCGGCCTGGACCGCGAGCAAGCGGGCGCGTTTCAAAAGCTCGCCGGTGTCGTTATAGAGCTTTTGCTGGAGGTCGCGCTCCGCCGTTACCTCTGGACTTTCGGGTGGCGAAGAATCATCCGGTTTTGGGCCAAGCTGGTCGAGGCGCGTCTTGATGGCGTCGAGGCGGGGCGTCAGACGATCCAGCGCACCACTGACCGCGGCCGAAATCGGATCGATCTGCTGACGCAAGTCCTGGAGCTCGGCATCGGTCCGATCATGACGCTCTAAGCTCGCTTCGATTTGCTTGATAGACGCGCTGAGTTGGTCGAGGACGGGGCCGACCGGCACTTGCTCTGGCGGCGGCGGCGCGGGGGGCGGCGGCGCTGGCGGACCCATGGGCTGCGCCGCTTGGCCACTGGCCGCCGGCTGGCCTGACGCGGGAGCTTGCCCCTGGGCCGGCGCCCGTTTCTGGACCGGAGCCTGTTTTTGACCTGGTGCTTCTCCTTGCGCAACCCCCCCTTTCTGGACCGGCGCCGGTTTGGCGTAAGCGTGTCCAAGCGAGGCACCGTCGCGGCGAGCGCAACAAGAGTGATCAAGAATGCAAGAGTTTTCAGCAAGGCTTCTCCCGGATGGCGAGCGGCGCGGCCAAACACAAAGCATCACAGGATCAGATGGAATTGGGCCGTGCGTTTCAGGCTATGGCCAAGGATGATCCTGCACCAAGAGCGGTTTTCGCTTAATCATGCTTTCAAGGCAACCCATCGTCTCCGCCGCGAATTTCGCCAGTTTCGTGTGCTTCCGGCGGGTAGGCGTGCGACCGGCCTTTATAATCGGTTACCCAGTAAGCTTTACCGGGAGATCGTGTGAGATAATCTGGGCCAATCGGTGACTTGCCGTGGCCGCCGGGGATATCCAGCATGTAATGGGGCTGACAAAGGCCGGACACACGGCCGCGCAGCTGCCGCATCAAGTCGCGGCCTCGTGCGATCGGCACAAGGAAATGCCCGGTTCCCGGCGCCGGATCGAGCTGGTGCAGATAATAGGGTTTTATGCGTGCCTCGACAAAGGCGCGCATGAGCTTGGTCAGGGTTTCGATATCGTCGTTGACGCCAGCGAGCAGCACGCTCTGGCTCAGCATCGGGATGCCCGAGTCGATAAACTTCGCGCACGCCGCGCGCGCCGCTTCGGACAATTCGCGCGGATGATTGGCATGCAAGGCCACAAAAACGGTCTTGCCGGAGGACAGCAAAACCCCGGCAAGCTCCGCCGTGATCCTCAGAGGATCGGCAATGGGCACGCGTGTATGCAGGCGGAGGATTTTCACGTGATCGATGGCTTTGATCCTGGCCATGATGTCCGCGAGCCTTCGCGCCGACAAGGTCAGCGGATCACCGCCGGTGAGAATCACTTCCCAGATTGCGGGATGATCCGCGATATAGCCGATGGCGGCAGCCAGCGCATCCGGTGAAAGATGCGCCGGACTGTTTGGCCCAACCACCGCTCGGCGAAAGCAGAACCGGCAATAAACCGGACAAATGTGCAGCAATTTCAAGAGCACGCGATCGGGGTAGCGGTGGACAATGCCTTCGACCGGGCTGAACAGAAGATCGCCGGTAGGATCGGCCATTTCCCATGGCTGTTCGGTGAGCTCGGCCAAATCCGGAACGAACTGGCGGGCAATCGGATCGTGAGGATCGGCGCCGTCTATCAGCGCCGCGACCTCGCCGGTCAAGCCAATCGCATAGGTCGCGGCGATCCGCTCGACCGCGTCCCGTTTGGATTCTGGCAAAAGACCGGCTTCGACGAGGTCCGAGGCGCTGCGCAAGCTTGCCGGAGGCTCCCTCATCTTTCGTCCGTGCTCCGTTGAACGGGCGTCCATATCACCTGCTCGATATGGGACGCGCCGGTCGCGAGCATCACCAGCCTGTCGAAGCCAAGCGCAATCCCGCTGGCCTCGGGCATGATCGCGAGCGCCTGCAAGAAATCCTCGTCAATCGGATAGGCCTCGCCATAGATACTGAACCGCTCCGCCATTGCTTCCTCGAAGCGGCGCCGCTGGAGGGTTGGGTCTGTCAGTTCGCCGAATCCGTTGGCAAGCTCGACGCCGCAAGCATAAAGTTCGAACCGCTCCGCGAAACGCGGGTCCTCCTGCAATTTGGCAAGCGCCGCCTCGCTCGCCGGATAGTCCATGAGGATCGTGGGGCGGCCATGGCCGAGTTGCGGCTCGATCTTCGTGGCCAGGATCTTGCTGAAAATATCCCGCCAGTTGTCCTCGGCGACGACTCTGATCCCGTGGCCGAGCGCGCCCGCCGCAAGCGCCGCGCGGCCGGGTTCAGGCCCCTTGAGCGTGGCCAGAAGATCGATGCCGGCATAGCGGTCGAAGGCCTCGGCTACGGTCAAGATCTCCGGCTCTTCGAACGGATCTGCGATATGGCCGCCAAAGCGTAGATCCCGGCTGCCCGCGGCGGCAACCGTGCGCGCGAGAAGGCCCATGCAATCCTCGATCAATCTTTGATAGGGTTCGCCCGCGCGATACCATTCGAGCATGGTGAATTCCGGATGGTGAAGTCTTCCCCGTTCGCGGTTCCGGAACACATGCGCGAAGGTAAAGATGCGCTGTTCGCCCGCGGCGAGCAGCTTCTTGGCCGAAAATTCCGGCGAGCTATGTAGATAAAGTGTTGATTTGATTGCGGAGTCGTCCAAAATTTCAGTACGAAAAGCGCTGATATGGGCTTCGTTTCCGGGTGAAACTTGGAGGATCGCCGTATCGACCTCGAGAAAGGATTGGCTCGAAAAAAAAGCCCGCGCCGCTGCAACCATCCTGGCGCGGCTGATGAGGAAAGGCCGCCGGTCACGGTGAATGTGCGGGCGCCACCATGGTGATCGTTCGGGTGAAGGCTTGGCCATTGCGCTATTTCGCTCAAGAATCCGGACCAGAAGGGCTTGCGGTTTTTTCTTTAGCGCATTTTCCCTGCGTTCATTCGCCTGAAAAGCTCTGGCGAAAAGCCGCAACATGGGTATTGTCCCGGCGAGATATCGATGCGCCAGCGCCGGAGTCGCGGAACCGGGTGCCGGAGATACATTTTTGGAATTCGAATAAAGGTAAAGCCAGTGAAAGTCATCGCCAGTTCAATTCGCAAAGGCAATATTATCGAGCGGGAGGATGGTCAGCTTTACGTTGTTTTGACCGCCGAAAGTTTCCATCCCGGCAAAGGCACGCCAACGACTCAAATCGATATGCGGCGTCTCTCGGACGGTGTCAAAACAACCGAACGTTACAAAACAACCGAGCAGGTCGAACGCGCCTACGTCGAGGACTCGAATTTCAGCTATCTCTTCCAGGATGCGAACGGCTATCACTTCATGAATGCGGAGACCTACGATCAGATCGTCGTGCCCGCCGAGGTCATTGGAGAACAGGCACTTTATTTGCAAGAAGGCATGATCTGCGTGCTGTCGATCTTTAATGGCACCGCAGTCGGGGTTCAACTTCCGGCGCGGGTGACCCTTGAGGTCGTGGAGACAGAGCCCGCCATGAAGGGCCAGACGGCGTCGTCTTCCTATAAGCCGGCGAAACTCTCGAACGGGGTGCGCGTGATGGTGCCGCCGCATATTTCCCCGGGCGTGCGCGTCATCGTTCAGACGGAGGACGGTTCCTATGTCGAGCGCGCCAAGGACTGAATTTCACAGAGACCTTCGCTCGCATATCGTACGTTTGGCCGATGCATCAACCGCAAAGCTTAATTAAAGTTTCCTTAATCGAAGTTGATCTTGAGGGGCGTTAACTTGACGGTATCCACGGAGCGATCCGGCGTAGCCGCTTTCCTCAGCGATAGCAGCTAATGTGTCGTCCCCTGAGCAGGGGACGCGAGAACGTGGGATATGGTTGAAGACGGGAGCGCCGGATCGCGAATTCCCTATTTAGATCATGGATATTGCGCTAATTGTTGGTTTAATGACTAAAATCAAATCCGCTTTATGCGGCAGCTGACCACGTTGCAATGCACCTAAAAATTTGTTATGGTTATTGTTAGTTGAAATCGTTAACGCTTTAGTTAGGCCAAAAGCCATTGATTCGAGCCTAATGACATTGATGGGGTGCTGTTATGTTTGATGGCCAGTTGTCCGTACTTTTTGGGCAGTCAAAAGTTGCCCCATATACAACGGGTGGGAAAACAAAGAGAATATTCGATTTATTAATCGCAGCAACGACGCTTTTCGTGCTTTTTCCGTTATTTGTGTTCGTCGCGTTATTGGTTAAATTATCGGATCATGGGCCAGTCATTTTCCGTCATGCGCGTGTTGGCCAGGGTGGTCGCAAGTTCGCTTGCTTGAAATTCCGGTCAATGGTACCCGATTCAGATAAAGTATTAAAAGCTTTATTGGATTCTAATCCTGCTGCCCGGCTGGAATGGGAATGCACGCAAAAGCTTGTCGATGATCCGCGCATCACTGCCGTGGGAAAATTTTTGCGCAAATCGAGTCTCGATGAGCTGCCTCAGCTTATAAATGTCATCCGTGGCGACATGAGCTTGGTCGGGCCACGCCCGATCGTGCCCTCCGAGGTGACCCGCTACGGTGACAAGCTCGGACTGTATCTTCAGGCCCGGCCAGGCATAACTGGAATCTGGCAGGTCAGCGGACGAAATGACTGCGGATATGACAAACGCATCGAAATGGATGCGAATTACGTGCGCAATTGGCGGTTCTCCGGCGACTTTGTCATCTTGCTGCGCACGCTTGGCGCCGTCCTTGCGCGAAAGGGAAGTTATTAACGGTCTCGCGATTCGCCGCGGCGCCTGCGCTAATGGGACTAGGGATATCTCACACAATGGCGCGCGCGGTTATGGCCGTCTGAAAGGCAGCCACGCGGCATCTGGCGAGCGCCCGCAGGTGCCTTTTGTACAGCTTCAGGCCAGATCTTCCAGTGCAGTCCTCCCGCCTGATTCGCTTATCGTCGTCCTCTCGCCTAAGACGAGAACAAAAAGGCCCGGGCCGTCTTTTCTCACCCCAGACCGCGGCCCGATCACGGGGAATCGCGTGACCGATTAAGGTAATACTTAGATTTACAGAGTTGGAGAACGTCCGAAGCGTGAAAGCCACGTAGTTTTAGGATGCTCCTTTCGGGACATGCTGAACGTATCTTCGGCGGGCGGGAGAATAATCGCATGCGCGTGGCGATCGTCCATTATTGGCTGGTTTCCATGCGGGGAGGCGAGAAAGTCCTCGAGTCGCTTTGCCAGCTGTTTCCAGAAGCCGATATTTTTACCCATGTCTACGACCCTGCAAGCGTGTCCGAAACGATCCGCAGGCACAAGATCGTCACGACCTTTATCAACTCGCTGCCTCGCGCGCGCCGCTATTACAAACACTACCTCCCGTTGATGCCTCTCGCGCTCGAACAGATCGATCTACGCGGCTACGATCTCATCATCAGCTGCGAGTCAGGACCGGCCAAAGGAGTGATACCTCCCCCCGGCGCGCTGCATATTTGTTATTGCCACTCGCCGATGCGCTATGTCTGGAACATGTATCATGATTACCGTGAGCGCACGGGCTGGTTGCGGCGTTTCGTGATGCCGCCGCTTTGCCATTATGTCCGCATTTGGGATGCAGCCGCGTCGATGCGGGTCGATCGCTTCATCGCCAATTCGGCGACCGTTGCCGAGCGCATCGAAAAATATTATCGCCGGGAGGCGGTGGTGATCCATCCGCCAGTCAGCGTGGAGTTTTTCGAGAGCGTTCCCGCGAGCGAAGTCGAAGACTATTATCTCATGGCCGGCGAGCTCGTCGTCTACAAAAGACCGGAGCTTGCCGTCGAGGCTTTTAACGCGCTCGGCCGCCGTCTGATCATTATCGGAGGGGGCGAGATGCTTGCCGATGTCCGCAAGCGCGCGGGTCCCACCGTGACCGTAATGGGACCGCAGCCTTTCGGCGTCTTGCGCCACCATTATGCGCACTGCCGCGCGCTGGTGTTTCCAGGCGAGGAGGATTTCGGGATCGTTCCCGTCGAAGTGATGGCAAGCGGCCGGCCGGTCATCGCTTATGGACGCGGCGGGGCAACTGAAACGGTCACGCCCGGTGTTTCGGGGTTGTTTTTCAAGGAACAGGCCGCCGCTGCCATTGAGCGGGCCGTGCAGGAATTCGAGCGGATGCGTTTCGATCCGGTCGCGATCAAAGCCCAAGCGAGCAAATTCAACGCGAACAGATTCATGATGGAATTCACCGCCGCCGTCGAAAACGCGATTGGCCGCAAAATTGATTCGCCGGTTTGCCGGGAATCAAAGGCGAAGCTACAGTCAGTGCCGTGAAGCAAGGCAGCGGGCCCGCAGCAGCGGTAACGTAGAAATTGACGCCAAAATTCGCACTGTCTTCATCCTGCCGGAAGCGATAGTTGAAAGCGGGAGAGGCAAACGGCTGGCTAGAAAGGTAAGGAATGACGCCTGGCAAAAAATTGCTTAGTGCCCTTTCGCTCCTGTCGTGTTGCTTGACTGTCATAAGTTGTACATCTTCTAATTTAGAGTTTTTCTAATGTAATTTCTACTAGAATAGAATGATTATAATTATAATCTATATTTATTTAATTGACGCTCGTCTTAGCCGTCTTTAATTTGGATATTGAGGATTTCCGGTCCCGGACCTTGTTCCTTGATCATGGAGCCGCGCGCACATGGCGGCCATTTCAATTGGCGAGGTAGTTCTCGTCGATGATCCCGTCGAATTCGCTTACATCGCTAATAATTATCTGTAAAAGTTTAAACTTAATCTGACGGACGGTGTCTTCCGAGGCTCGAATTGAGCCATGGCGGGGGC
>VDMG01000168.1 GCA_006514895.1 Beijerinckiaceae bacterium | reverse complement strand
GCATAAAGGCGTCGTAGAGAACTCTAAAGACAAAGCGCATCCGTTTGCTACCTCAGTCGGCCAGGACTTAACGAAACCTCCGGCGGCCTTCTCGGTTGCATTCATGCACCCGTGCAGGAACAACAATTTCGAGGCTTCGCGAGTTTTTGTGACGCCTCGTTGGCGTTTTTTATTCGTTCCCGCTCGCATCTATCCGAGGAGACGAATGAGGATGCACCATGAGGGAGAACGAGATCTGGAATGCCGGGCTCTTGGGCATTGACAAGTTAACAAGCGGGCGACAAGAAACCTGACCGCTGAGGCCTCAATTTATTCAGCCGAAGCTTCGGCCGCGTGGCCGGCCATGGAATTGCTTATTGACGTGTAGAAAGACCCCGATCCTAGATCAGCGGTAAAGTCCGCTGGCCGGGCGGGCTGGTCTCCGATAGCCCCAAAGGAAACGCATCCTCGGGTATACGGTCTATATGGCCCCTCATTCCCGCTTGGCCTTTAGCCGGGGATAGCGGAAGGGAAGCTACGCGCTCCCGTCACGTATTGCCCGTCTCGGCCGAGAGAACCGTTTAGGCCAAGGCGTCGGGAGGTAGGCCGCGCGGCCGAAGCCGCCATAACATCTTGCAAATTTGCAGAATGGCGGCGGACCGAGCGTGCGGATTAGAAAAAGCGCAAAGGGCGCTGAGGAAATCTCACGGCAACGACGCTCGGGAGGCGACGCGATGCGGTTCTGTCGCTGGCCCGTGTCACCGCCTGTGAAGACATGTCACCAAAACGAGTCGCCCAAGTGCGCTAAAGGAAATTCGTCGAAGCATTACTCTGACGCATCCAGCAGCGCTCGAACTTTTGCTTCCAGCTCTCGGAAGGAAAACGGCTTGCTGATCAGGTGAACACCGGGATCGAGGCGTCCATGATGGACGATGGCGTTGCGGGTATAGCCGGTCATGAACAGCACCTTAAGCCCCGGTCGCCTGCGGACCGCTTCGTCGGCTAGCTGACGTCCATTCATCCCTCCCGGCATGACCACATCGCTAAACAGGAGATCGATGGCATGATTCCCGTCAATAATTTCCAAGGCGGCGGCGCCGGTGGCCGCTTCCAACACACTGTAGCCTAGCTCGCGTAATATCTCGCTCGCATAGGTCCGAAGGGCCTCGTCGTCCTCGGCGACAAGAATGCACTCAGTAACGATAGCGCGTGCGGTATCGGAAGCGGGGTCGGTCTTCGCTCCCTCGGCCGTGCCGTAATGCCGTGGGAGATAGACTTTTATCGACGTTCCGTCGCCGACCTCGCTGTAGATCTTGACGTGTCCGGATGATTGTCGGACAAAGCCATATACTTGGCTTAAACCGAGGCCCGTTCCACTGCCGACACCTTTCGTCGTAAAGAACGGCTCGAAGGCCTTGTCCAAAGTGGAGCGGTCCATACCGGTGCCCGTGTCGGTGACTGCGATACGCACGTATTGACCGGGTGTCACCGGCTCAATGAGCGCCCGAACATACGTCTCATCCAAGCAGCAATTCGCAGTCTCTATCGTCAATTTGCCCCCCTCAGGCATCGCGTCTCGAGCGTTCACCGCGAGGTTGAGAAGGGCGTTCTCAAGCTGGTTGGCGTCGGCAAACGTCGTCCAGAGCCCGCCCGCTAGCACTGTCTCCAAGCACACGGCCTCACCCAGCGTGCGCCGCAGCAGTTCGCAAAGCCCAGAAACCAGCTTGTTGGCGTCAATGGCGCTCGGCACCAGCGGCTGCTGGCGCGAAAACGCCAGAAGCCTGTTGGTCAGGGCGGCGGCGCGTTGGGCGCCTTGAATCGCCATATCCTTCGACCTGAGGATTCGAGTGATGGCGGGCGATTCCGGCAGGTTCGGAATCTGACGCCCGATCGCCTCCAACCCCCCGAAGACGATGGTCAGCAGGTTGTTGAAATCGTGAGCGATGCCGCCGGTCAATTGTCCGACCGCTTCCATCTTCTGCGATTGCCGGAGCGACTCTTCCGCCTTTTGCCGAGCCGTGTATTCGGCTTCCAGTTCGCGGGTCCTATCCCTGACGCGCTCTTCCAGTGTCTCCGTGAAGGCCCGGAGTTGAACAATCGCGCGCTTCTGTTCCGTGACGTCAACATTGATGCCGATAACCCGGACCGGCCGCTTCTCCGCGTCATAGAAGACGATGCTCCGCGCCTCGATCCACCTCATGGCGCCGTCATTCGCACGCACGATACGGAAGTCAGTGTTCAGTGCTCGCGCCACATCGGCGAAGGCGGTCTCGATCAGATCCAGGATCCGGAGATGATCCTCCCTGAAGATGCACGCGCGCCACGTTTCATATCGGCCATCGAACTCGGTGAGGCCGTATAAGGATAGACCCATTGGCGAGAGTCGCACGGTGCCCGTCGGTACTTGCCACTCGAAAATGCCTATCCGCCCAGCCTCCTGCGCGAACCCCAGCAATTCTTCGCTTTCCTGAAGCTGGGCAGCTTCCCGACGGAACTCTGTGAGGTCGCGAGCAATTCCAGCGACCCCAATTACCTGTCCATTTACATCCCGCCACGGTGCTCTTCGCCAAAGGAATAGACGGCCAGCAAGCTCTGCCTCGATCGACAGCGCGTGTCCCGCATCGATCACCGCTTGGTCAGCAGCGCGGATCTCCGCCGCGATTGTGCTGGCCAGCAGATCCTCGTCGCGCCGCCCGATCAGACCGCCGACGTCCAGAAGACCGAGAGCGCTCGCGAGAGCCGCGTTGGCGACGAGATATGTCCCACCGATGTCCTTCACAAATGCGGGGCCATCGGCTGCGTCAACAAACGCTTGGATCGTCGGAACAGCGGTACGATCGGTACACTGCACGATCAGCCGCCCAGAATTCGCTTGGCCGCGGTCATTGCGTTGAGCTTGCCGAAGGCCGTCTTCCGAGGCAGGTGGTTCAAGCCGCAGGAACTCGTGACGATCGTCTGCTCGGGAGCCAGCCAACGGTAAGTCAGAATGCGCTCAGCAACGATCTCGCCGGTCTCGACCTTCGGGTCCTGCACATCCACCGCTCCGACGCCAATCTGCTTGTTTCCCACCAGACCTTCGTAATGGTGCATCATGTCGTGCTCCACGAGTAATGACGAGCATTCGATGCCGCATATCTTGTCCGCCTTGTACCGACCGTGGTCGAAATATCGATGGCCGATTTGGCCGTCATATTCCTTGCCCACGGCATAATTGCCCTGACAAACGTGGACGGACACATGGACATCCTGGGGCAGCCCTTCGATTGCAAGGTTGATTGCATCAACGGCCGCCTCAACTTCATCCTCTTCGGAAATGGTGAAAATAGGCTCGTCGAGTTGCATATTCTTGCAACCGGCTTCGGCCAAAAGCTTGAAATTGTAGTTCAGCAATTTGCCAAGATCGAGCATCATGTTCCTGATGTCGCCATAGTGCTCATTATATGCGATCTTCGAAAGCATCAGCGGACCCGTCATGGTGATCTTGACCGGCCGGCGGGTTAGCGCCGAGACTGCCCTAAACTCATCCACTAGCCCAAGGTCGATTTTATCGCCGATCCGGCTCCGACACGTGGCGGCGGGGTGAAAGACATCGGGGTCGTGCTTGGTGATCGGCTTCGGCCGGGTAGGTCCCTGGAACGCCGGGATCTTCTGCCAGAAGAAATTCAGCATGGCGTTCGGCGGCGAATGGCGGTTGTGCGTACGTCGATGCATTTCGCCGCCCGTTATCACATCGATGGCAGCGAGTTCTTGGTCCAGTACCGCTGCCTGGGTGGTGCGGTATTGAGCATCCGTCAAAGCACCCATCGCCAGCTGCCCGACTGCGACCAACCGGTCGAGCGCCTCAAACCAATCAGGCACGCTGTGCGCACCGACTACCGTGGTCGTGTATTTCGGATACTTCACCAACTTACCCATCCTCCTTTACTTCTGGCTATCCGCAGAGCGCATTCGAGACTTTCAGCTCCTTGAAGGGAATCGTGAGTCTTTCTCACCAACGCCGAGGAAGCGCCGACGCCGATGATCGCGGCCGTGACGCTGCCGTTGCTATCGATCGTAAGATTAGGTGACATTGCCAACCTTGTGTTTGGGAGTATCATAAACATCGCCTTGACATCGGAGGTAAGCCAATGGTTCGTCGAATGCGACGACATTTCTGCGAAAGTGAGGCCGCCAGCGAGAGCGAGGACCGATACGGACTAAGGGAGCGTCGATCTTCTCCTTTGCTGTTGGGACACCAGTAGGAGTCGGCTCGCAAACGTCGCCGCCAGACCATGGTTCCCATCGGCAACGCATGACGGCTCTGGCTGGCGTGGTTAGTTCCGTCATCAGAGTTTTCGAGACAGACGGCGGCGGGATTTAATGGAGGGACGCCGCTTATCTGTTTGAGTTTTTGCGGCGTCGATGAGGCGTTGCCGGATCGCACCAACTTTCCTGTCTGGTTGGCGATAGAGCGCGCCGCGGCCGTTAGCTTTGTGCCCGTGCATCTAGATCGCGCTCTAAGCCATTTTCGCCGCTGTTAAGTCCAGCTTTTTACCAGAATAATCTGAACAAGCACCGTTAAAATGAGGATAGCGGCGACGATGCTGATCGTGTGATCGTGCAGGCTTCTCTTAACCGCCGGCGCCACGTCGTTACGAAGCGACTCGGCCTTGCCTTTGGCCTCCTGGGCAAGCCCCTCCACCTCTAGTTCTTTCGAGCCTGTGGCTCTGCCCACACTTTCCTTAACCTTCCCAGCCGCCTGATTGGCTACGCCTGCAAACTTGTCTGTTTTGTTGCCCATGACCAATTTCCTTATGATCGCGTAAAGTCAGAAATAGTGCAATTGAACGAAGGCCACTGACTAAGGTTCCGATAATTAATGATATGCTTCAGGCAGGAATTCGATCGCGCCGTCATTCACGGGAAGGCATCATCTACCGGAACCGAAACTTCAGGCGAGCGTGCGTATTTTGTGCTCGCGATCCCAATAACGGCGTCCAGCCGCTTGCACGAAACGTTCATCGATGGGTACAATTCCGGCATCTGGCTCGACGCCCGCCTTGTCCAGCAAAGGTTTCGCGGCCGGCGTCGCACCGATCGCCTTCAGATGACCGAAAGCGTCCATCACGAACTGGATGGCGGCAGCTTCCGTGAGGAGCAATTCGCATCCCTTGTTGGCTAGCTCCAGCGCGATCGCGTCGACCATCACCGAAGGAAAGCCAGCAAGTTGGGCGTCCGCCTCAAGCACCGACCCATCCGACATTTTGGTGCCGCCAATTTTCGGAGCGACGATGAGCGCCCGGCCACCAGCCTCTCGGACATTGGTTGCGAGCTGGTCCACCGATTGCCGGTTCGACCCGTCGGCCACCAGAATTCCAACGGTGCGGCCTTTAAGTGTATGCAGTTCATGCGGTCCGCCGATGATGCGCAATGCCGGGGACAATTCAAGATCCTGTACAGGTGCCGCGACTGGGGAGGCGTCTGGCACCTCCATGTTAAGGCCGCCAGCTACCCGCCCAGCGAGGTTGGGATCAACGTTGACGAGATTCGCAAGCATGCGCCTGCGAATCTCTCCGATCGTAACTTTCGACAGTTCAAACACAAACGCCGAGGCGAGATGGGCTTGCTCGGCCGGATCAAGTGAACGGAAGAAGAGTCGCGCCTGGCTGTAGTGATCGGCGAAGCTTTCGTCCCGAATACGAAGCTTGTCCCCTTGCTCGGCGGAAGGAAACGTTTGAAAGCCGGTTGCTGGGCATTCACGTGGGCCGGATATTTCGCCGGAGTTGCCGAGGCTATTGGGCTCGTAATTGGCGCGGCCCTTCGGCTGCAGCATTTGCATTTGTCCGTCGCGTTGAAAATTCATCACGGGACATTTGGGTGCGTTTATTGGAATTTGGTGGAAGTTGGCCGTACCGAGCCTGCTCTTCTGCGTATCGAGATAGCTGAACAGCCGGCCTTGGAGGAGTGGATCATTGCTAAAATCGATGCCGGGCACGATGTTTGCTGGGCAATATGCGACCTGTTCCGTTTCGGCAAAAAAATTGTCGGGCCAGCGATCGAGCACCATTCGCCCAACGAACCGGACGGGCAACACCTCCTCGGGAATGATCTTGGTGGCGTCGAGAACGTCATAGGGAAGCTTGGCCGCAAATGCTTCATCAAAGGCTTGAATACCGAATTCCCACTCCGGATAGTCGCCGCGCGTTATCGAGTCGAAAAGATCACGCCGATGGAAATCTGGATCGGCCCCAGCAATTTTGACGGCCTCACCCCAAATCGTGGATTGAACGCCCTGTTTGGGCTTCCAACTACCAACGGCACTGCCCGGCTGGGCTGCTTGAATGCCTCGCGCAACTTCACTTTTACGGCTTCAAGTTTTCGTTTTCGTACTGCGCTCAAGTTCTTGCCGCCCCTTTTGAGGTAAAACGTCACCATCGACATCGCCGAGCGGAACGGAGAAGATTTTAGCCGGTCATTGTGCTCGGCGGAGCGCTTCAAAGATCGGGCGATCTTGGTCGGG
Source organism: Beijerinckiaceae bacterium (assembly GCA_006514895.1). GTDB lineage: Bacteria > Pseudomonadota > Alphaproteobacteria > Rhizobiales > Beijerinckiaceae > Methylocapsa. Next base: position 601 of record VDMG01000168.1, on the reverse strand, counting down.
TTGTCGCTCTTAAAGATACCGCTTTCCACATCCATGGCATCGCTATTTTGCGTCACCTCGGCCACAGATCGTGCATTTTTTTCGATTGCTTCCAAGGAATCTCTCGGCAACTGTGAAGACTTAAGTCTGAATTCCACCCAGCGTTCTTGGCAATTTTGCAGAAATGCTTTCAATCGGTTATACTCGGCCAATGTTGACAATACCTTCGGGAGCGATGGCCGATAGAGCCGGATTTGGGAAAAATGCCGTGACGGTGCAGACGATCCTGCGATTTCCTGATCATCGCCTTCGCGCGAACGCCGAGCGCGTCGTCATATTCGACGAGGATCTTCGCTCGCTTGCGACCGATCTCTTGGACACATTGCGTGCGGCATCGGCGATCGGAATTACCGCCCCGCATATCGGTGTTTTGAAGCGGCTGGTCGTGATCGAACTCGCAGCAGTGGATGGCGTGCGGACCTACGTCAACCCGCAGATCGTCTGGGCTTCCGCCGACATAATCCGGCAAGAAGAAGGCAGTGTTTCCATGCCGGGCGTAACGGAAGAGATCGAACGCCATGCCCGTGTGCGGATGAGCTACCAGGATTTGAGTGGTGTGGAA
>VDMG01000079.1 GCA_006514895.1 Beijerinckiaceae bacterium | reverse complement strand
GCGAGGTTTTAAACTGGGAGAGGCAAGAAGCTTCAAGCAAGTTCCAAGAATCGCGCCGAGCGCGCGATCGCGGCACCGCATCATGCGGCTTCACGCCCGTTAGCAGGCTCCATTCCAACGCCAGCTTTCAATGATCGAGTCGGAAAGCGTTGGGGATGGCTTAGTTGTCGAAGCCACAAACGATATCAAGCACGTTCGCCGTTGTGGTGGAACTCACGTCTCTCCCGTCCGCTAAGCCTTCGGCTTGATGCCGAGCCTTTGCAGCTTGGCCTCCGGATTGGCGTAGGGCTCCTGCAGATCGACATTCCAATAGCGCAAGTCCTCGAGCTTTATCACGGCGCCGGTCGCCGCGCAGCGGACGAAAGCGCCAGGACGCAGAATCCGGAATTCCCCGTCGAGATATTCGATTTCTGCTTCTCCCACGGAGAGTGGTCGGCGTTCAAACCGGTTCATGAAAGCTGGGCTCAATTCGAACAAATTTGAAAAGAATGTAACGCAGATTCGTCAAAATTGCCACTATCTCCCGCAAGACTTCACGCTCGGTGAGACAAATGCCTGCCAGGGAAACGGGACCGGGGATGTTCGAATTCTCAGGTCATGGTGTGCGCTTGGCGTTTATCGACGAGCGGCCGGCGCCGGGCGATCGCGGCGAGCCGATCCTTCTTATTCACGGGTTCGCCTCGACCCATGCGGTGAACTGGGTTTTTCCGCAATGGGCGAAAACCTTGACCGGGGCAGGGAGGCGAGTCGTCGCCTATGATAATCGCGGGCATGGCCGCAGCGAGAAATTTTATGATCCCTCCGCCTATACCATGCCGGAAATGGCGGAGGACGCCCGCGCGCTTCTCGATCATCTTCATATCGAGGTGGCCGATGTAATGGGCTATTCGATGGGCGCGCGGATCGCCGCTTTTCTTGCAAAGGCGCATGGGACTCGCCTGCGCTCGATGATCCTCGGCGGGCTCGGTCATCATCTTGTTGATCGCGGCGCGCTACCGGATAATATCGCGGAGGCCATGGAAGCGCCCTCTCTCGGAGCTCTTACCGATCCGATGCAGCGGATGTTTCGCGGCTTCGCCGAAGCGACCAAGAGCGATCTCAAGGCGCTCGCTGCATGCGCGCGCGGCGCCCGCCAGCTGATGAGCGAGAGGGAAGCCGGGCAAATCGATCTCCCCATCCTGATCGCGGTTGGAACAGAGGACGATGTCGCGGGCGATCCGCATAGGCTCGCTGCCTTATTCAAGGCGCGCGCGGTGGATATTCCGGACCGCGATCACAACCGCGCGGTAGGCGACAAAGTCTATAAAGACAGCGTGCTTGAATTTCTTGAACAACGCCCCTGATTGTCTTGACTCGGCTGCCTATATCTTTTCGAAGGCGCGTCAAACTTGGCTCTCGCAACTGTTTCCGCCGTGTTAGGGATAATCAAGCAGAGGCTTTAGGTTAACCTCGGTCGTAAAGGCGAATCCTGCTGGAGGCGTGTCATGATTTCCGCCACGGGGACGGCAAAAGTTGTCGCGCTCGCACGCACCGATCCGGTGTTCGCGCGGTTGCGCGCGGAGGCGGAGGACGCTGTCCGTAAGGAGCCGGACATCGCCGGTTTTATCTTTTCGGCAATCCTCAATCTGGAATCGCTGGAAGCAGCGGTCGTCCACCGGCTGGCCGCAAGGCTCGGACACCAGGCCTTTCCCAGCGATCTCATCGAGCAGGCCTATTTCGATGCGATCGCGGCCGATCCGTCGATTCCGGAAGCCTTCCGCGCCGACATAGCAGCAGTGGTCGATCGCGATCCAGCCTGCGCACGGCTGATCGAGCCGGTGCTCTATTTCAAGGGGTTTCACGCGATCGAGACGCACCGGCTGGCGCATGCGCTTTGGACCGTCGGCCGTCAAGACTTCGCGCTCTATCTCCAGAGCCGCTCGTCCGAGGTATTCCAGACCGATATTCATCCGGCGGCCCGGATCGGCAAAGGCATTTTCCTCGATCACGCGACCGGTCTTGTCGTCGGCGCCACCGCCGTGATTGGCGACAATGTTTCGATGCTGCAAGACGTTACTTTGGGGGGCACCGGCAAGGAGCGCGGCGATCGCCATCCGAAAATCAAGCCGGGTGTGCTGATTGGCGCCGGAGCCAAAATTCTCGGCAATATCGAAATTGGCCGTTGTTCCCGGGTTGCCGCCGGTTCGGTCGTGCTGCACCCGGTTCCGGACAACAAAACGGTGGCAGGTGTGCCCGCGAGAATAGTCGGCGACGCGGGCTGCGCCGAACCATCGCGCAGCATGGATCAAATCCTTGCTACTGCGCCGGTCAACGAATAGTTTGATTTGAAGGTGACCAAACTTGCCGCCGCCGGAATTTTCTGGCGGAGGTGGGGACCGGCTTGAGCGTAAACAGCTTGTGGTCTGGTGATAGCGTGGTGGCCGCGGCCTCCGGAGCGTGTCGTGGATAAAGCAGAATTGCGGAAACTGCAGGAATTCCTGCGTAAATCCTTTGGCAATCAGGGGATAAAGGTCACTCCCGGCAAACGTGATTCCGACGATGCCGACGCGCATCTGGGCGAGCGCAAGATCGGCGCGATCACGGTCGACGACGAGGACGGCGACAGGTCTTTTGCCTTCGAGATGAAAATTCCGGTCGAGCGGCCGGTGTTGCAGGATTATTTGCGGCGGCTCTTCGAGACAGACAAATTGAAGATCGTGCCGCGCGGCAAAAAAAACGATTCGGTCGAATTTTATAATGGCGATGATTTTCTGGGCGTGATCTCGGCGGACGATCCCAAGGCCACGAGTTTTACCTTGCAGATGGCGATCCTCGATATCGATCTCGACGAATTTTAGAGCATGATCTGCACAAAAGTTGCAGACTCTTTGGATAAGATCATGCGACAAAACAAAGATATAAAGACCGCAAGCGCTTCAAATTGAAGCGATCATGGGCTAGGGGCCCGGCTGGGATGCCGCTTTACGCGCTCGATGGCGTTTCTCCCATTGTGCCGGGTGATCGCCGGTTTTGGATCGCGCCAGACGCACAAGTCATCGGCAAGGTCCGGCTTGAAACCGATGTCTCGATCTGGTTCGGCGCCGTCCTGCGCGGCGACAATGAAGAGATCGTCGTTGGTGCCCGCTCCAATGTGCAGGATGGCTCGCTGCTGCATACCGACATGGGTTATCCCTTGACCATTGGCCCGGATTGCACGATCGGCCATCACGCGATTCTGCATGGTTGCACGATCGGCGAAAACAGCCTGATCGGCATGGGCGCGACGCTTTTGAACGGCGCGAAAGTCGGCCGCAATTGCCTCGTCGGCGCCAGCGCCCTGGTGACCGAAGGCAAGGAGTTTCCGGACGATAGCCTGATCGTTGGAAGCCCGGCCCGGCTCGTGCGCACTCTTGATGCAGCCTCGGCGCAGCGGCTGCGCGATAGCGCCGCACATTATGCCGCCAATGCGCGGCGCTTCGCCAAGGGTCTGTTGGCGATCGGCTGAGCGGCCCTAGTTTGTCCGATTGGGGCTCTCAATCGGACAAAAACGTTTCACGTGAAACACTTTTGTCCGCTCGGGGCCCAAAACCTTACAAGGCCCAAGACAGCGGCCTCGCCTTTAAACGGGTAAGATTGGTCGATTTTCGGTGGAATTTGAAAAGGGCGGCGGTGGCGCGCCGATGTCCACGCCTGTTGCCGGAACGCATCCCCGGTGTAAAAGCCCGTTTCAAAAGCCTCGTCCTGCTACTGCTTCGGCAAGACGCCGATGCAAACATTCCTTGACGCCCGAGCCGTCGCGCAGGACAAACAAATAGCCGATCAGTTCATCGCTCACCTGGAGGCATAAAACTAAACCGACCAGTTCATGCCGTTCGTCAGATCTAATAAAAACTTATACAGCTAAGAGGAGCCGTCCGCTATGCAGATTACCACGATCGGTCTCGATCTTGCCAAGCACTGGTTTCAGATTCCCGGCGTCGACGCCGCCGGAAAGGTGGTCGTCAAACGAAGGTTGCGCCGCACAGAAGTCGTCGCGTTTTTCTGAAAGCAAGAACCCTCCCTGGTGGGCATGGAAGCCTGCGCGACCGCGCACCATTGGGCGCGCGAGCTGATCGCGCTGGGGCAGGAGGTGAAGCTCATGCCTCCGGCCTATGCGATGGCTTACGTCCCGGATCATTCTTTCCGCGCGGCGCTCGCGCTTCTAGACGTGAGCTTCGCTCATCCCTTGGCATAAAGGCGATTCTCACCCGTCTCCGCCTCTTGGCGCGACCAACGCCTGCGCGAGATAGGGCTTCAACGCCACCACAATGCGATTCGAGGCGCCGCCAAGCTTCTCCGCCGTCTCGGCGGCGGCGCGCGCCATCGCCCGTAGTTCGGCTTTGTCAAAGAAGAGGAGCGCCATTTGTCTCGCGAGCGTCTCGGCATCAAAGACCAAGCCGCCGCCGCCCGCCTGATCGATCGCCTTGTAAATTTCCTCGAAATCATCGACATCCGGGCCATGCAGGACCGCGCAGCCAAGGCTCGCCGCCTCGACTGGGTTTTTGCCGCCGCCGAAGCGGAGGGACTTGCCCGCGAAAATGACGCCCGCGGCGCGGTAAAATAATCCCGCCTCGCCCCTTGTATGGGCGATATAAATTTCCGGCAAAGGCGCAGTTTCGCGATCGCCGCCACGCAGCCCCACGGCCAGCTTCATTTTCACGGCGCTTTGTGCGATTTCAAACCCGCGTTTGGGGTTGTGCGGCACGACCACGGTCAAAAGATCCGGAAATTGCGGCGCCAGCCGGCGATGCGCCGCCATCGCGATCTCTTCCTCGCCGGGATAGGTTCCATCCGCAACCCAAACCGGACGCGTCCCGATCCGCGCGAGAAGCCGCGCCAAGGCGGATTGATCCACCGGCGGCGGCGCGAAATCATATTTGAGATTGCCTGTCACCAGGACTTCGCGCATGCCGAGTTTCGCGAAACGGCCAGCGTCGATATCATGTTGGGCGAGACAAAGATCGATCCGCCCCAGCAGCGATCCCGCAAAGCCCGGAAATTTGCGCCAAATCAGAAAGGCCCGGGCGGACAGGCGGGCGTCGACGAGCGCGAGGGGAATTTCGCGGCGGCTGGTTTCAACGATGAGATTCGGCAAAACTTCCGCGCCCGAGATAAGGACGATATCCGGCCGCCAATGATCGAGAAACCGCGCCATGGTTCGCGGTACGTCAAGCGGCGCAAGCTGGTGCAACAATGGCGGCAGCCGCGGCGCGTGGAACAGGCCGGCAGCCCCATTGCCGGTTGCCAAAACCACGGTAAAGCCAAGCTGCCCAAGCTTTTCGACGAGTGGCGGGAGGACGCCCGCTTGCGCGGCGTTTGCCGCATGGAGAAGAGCGAGGGGGCCGCCGGGCCGCTCAAGAGAAGACCGACCGAGCCGCTCGCGGCGCCTCGAAAAATCGTCGCGGCCAAGCTTTCCCCTCCAGAACAGATATAATGGCCCGGTTAGCCCAAGGCTCGCACTTGCCAGACGGTAGGCGGCAAGGAGGGGCGAAGTTTTCACGGCGGTCCTGGATATTTCAATCGGGCAGACCCTATCCGCGAGGAAGTCTTTCCGAAAGACCGAAGGAATGACGCCCCACTCAATTCTTGTATTTCGCAGGGTCGATCAGACGATGCAAATGCGTGACAAAATAACGCATATGCGCATTGTCCACCGTTGCCTGCGCCTTGGCCTTCCAGGCTTGCGCCGCCGAGGCGTAATCGGGAAAAAAGCCGACGATATCGAGCTTCGACAAATCGCGAAATTCGGTGCCACCCAAATCCTTGAGCTCGCCACCGAATACAAAGTGGAGGAGTTGTTTGCCGTCCGTGGTCATGAGCTTCCCATCCAAGACTTTTTTGGCCCAGCGGCCGTTCCCCCGTCAAAAGCTTTTCATGTTTCTTGAAACCGGGAAAAGCTCTCGGTCATTCGTTTCATGCATTTTCCGTGCGCAAGCGGGTTGCCTGCTTCATGGAAAACCGCGCCCGTTTCGCGCCAACCTTTGGTTGCGCTTAGGAGTTATCTTTTGGCAAGGCCGTTCACCCACCGCGCAGCGGCATTGACTTCGGCGTGAATTTGCGCTGGCGCGGCGGTGAGCAGACCGTGACGCGTATCCCGGCGGTTATAGACAATCGCGCATCCGTCGAGGCTTGCCAAGCGGCCTCCCGCTTCATGGAGGATGAGATCGGCCGCCGCTATATCCCAATCATGGGAATTTTCCGAGGCGAAACCGGCATCGAGCGCACCTGAGGCGACCGCGGCAATACGCAATGCGAGCGAAGGGATCTTAGGCTGCAAATTGAATCGGAGCCCGGATTCGTGCAACCGCTTGGCGAGGAACACCGGCGCCGCCACTCTTGTTTGCGCCCCGATCGCGCGAAGTTTCGACACCTCGATAGCCTTGTCATTGAGCCTAGCGCCGGCGCCCTTGACCGCAACATAGGTTTTCCCGAGCGCTGGCGCGTGGACGATACCGAACAGGGGGCGTCCGTCCTCGACAAGGGCGACCACGATGGCCCAAGCCGCACGGCCCGTCATAAAGCCGCGCGTGCCATCGATCGGATCGACCACAAAAACCAGACTCTTAGAAAGACGCGCCGGAGTGTCCTCGGTTTCCTCGGAAAGCCAGCCAGCTTCCGGCACCAGGGTTTCGAGACGCTGCTTTAAAAACCGGTCCACGAGATAATCGGCTTCGGTCACCGGTGAGCCACCCGCCTTGTGCGAAATTCCGGCGCTGGTCATCGCGCCAGGGTGAAAAAACCCGAGCGCCAGCTCGCCGGCGCCACGCGCGGCTTCCACAAAGGAATCAACTAGGACGTCCCCATGCGAGATTGGAATCAAAGCCGGCCGCCGAAAGTGGGAGAAAGGTTTCTTTCGCTTATCGTGTTGCAGTGCGGGAAACAAGCGTTTCCCCGCGCGGGCGCGGCGCCGTCCTCGCTTGGCAACTGTCCAGCAGCCATGCGTGGCAAATTTATCCGAAAACTTCAGTTTACCATCGATTCACCTAAGAATTTAGCGATTTGGATCCGCCCTTGGCCGAAACTCTCGCAATCTTGAAGCCACGGCTGAGGCGAACCTATGCGACAGGCTCAATTTGCTTCCAGCGCATCAAACGAGATCCAAACGCGGGAGCTACGCAGGCG
>VDMG01000211.1 GCA_006514895.1 Beijerinckiaceae bacterium | reverse complement strand
CGCCGAAAAGCCGCCCGAAAGCATCGCGCTTCATCCGACCGCGCTGTCCCGCTATCGCCAGCAGGTCGAAGATCTTCAGAAGGTCCTGTCATCGGATAGCCCGACCGATAACCAGGAGGCGATCATCGCGCTGCGCGAGCTGGTTGCGTCCATTATCGTTCAGCCGACTCCCCCAGGCGCCCCGATCCAGGTTGAGGTGCGAGGAAGACTTGCCGCCCTCATCGGCCATGAGGTCTTTCCGGCAGCCAGAATGTGGGGGGGAAAGGTGGTAGCGGAGGAGGGACTCGAACCCCCGACACAAGGATTATGATTCCTCTGCTCTAGCCAGCTGAGCTACTCCGCCCTGGCGTTGACGCAAACGAAGAGCGCCAAAGCCACTGCGATATGGCAGGGGGGTATGGGTGTCAAGCGCGCGCCCGGCAAGACAGCAAGCGGAAATCTACATCCCGCATTTTTGTGTTCCGGTTCGCTGCGGGGCTGGCGGCGGCGAGGGATTCAAGCGTCCCGGCATGGCCGGACGCAAAAACCTCAGCCCGCAACCAACGGTCCTTGCTAATGATGGTCAACCTTGCCCGCCTCAAGCGATAGCGTCTCTATGTCGCCAAGGATCGCGGCGGGGTCGAGCGATTGGTTCGAATAGATCTCACGAACCCAGCCCTGCTTGTCGATCAAGAAAACTTTCAAAAGATGGTTCACAACGAGTCCGCCGGTGCTGGACGCTTGTTGGTCGATTGAAATCTCTTCCCCCATGTCGCGAAGCACGGGGTTTAAAAATAAATAGGAGTAGGTCGTGAGGAAATGCCAGGGCACGATGGCAGCATCGGGTTCGTAGTGCCGCGCGAAATTCTTGAGCACGTCCGGCGTGTCATGCGCCGGGTCCAGACTCAAAAAGACGAGCCGGACTTTTCCGCGCAAATCGGGGCGGCCGATGATCCGTTCGCGCGCTTGCTCGAAAGCCTCCCAGGCAAGCGGGCAGCCGTTGGGATCGGCGCAGTAGCTGTAGAAAAAAGTAAGCAGCGTGATCGCCCCGGCCGTGTAGCGGGAGAGCGTGTGTGGAAAACGGTTGCCTTCAAGCACGATCCCGAAAGGCACGCGCTGAATGTGGTCGAGCCTATAGCTCCCAGGCGCCGGCAGGGCGAGACCGGCGCCTGTTTGCGCGGCAACGGGCAGGCTTGCCTCGACGAGCCCGGCTAAAGCGATGAAGCCGGTGCAAAGCGCGCCAAGGAGACGGGCTCTTTCTCGCATCACCTCGACGCCGCGCGGCCCGGGATATCAAGGGAGGCTTTTTCGGTCGGACCCGAGAATTTCATATGATGTGGGCGGCCGAGCTTTTCCTTGATGAAATCGACTTCGAATTTGAGATTGAGATCCTTGCCGTCCCAGTCGTAAGCGCGCAGGACCTGCTCGTTGTCGGCGCCTTTCTTGTCCCAGTTCGCGAGCAGCGAGGAGGTGATATAGACGCGCTTTCCATCCCAGCTTTGGGAAATCATATTGACCTGCTTGCCGGTGACCTTCTCATAAATCTGCACCGGTTTCGTTGGATCGGAAATGTCGAACAAATGGGTGGTGCCGTCCATGAAGGTATTCACCCACAAGGTCTTGGCGTCGGCCGAAATCGAAATATCCACAGGCAGCGGAATCTTCGCCGGATCGCCGATCGTGCCGACCTCCTTCGCCTGCCACTCATTGTTGGCGCCGTGGCTGACGAGCCAGAGTTTCGAAGTGAGCGCCGAGGCGGTAATCGCCCAATCGTCGCCCTCCTTCAGCGACCAGCGGATTTCGAGCGGCGCCCCAGGCACGCTGAAGATTTTTTCCGGCTGCATGGATTTGAGATTCCACAACACCATCGAATTGCCGAAGTGCTTCATCGCCTCGGCATCCTGGATGAGCTTGCCGAGATCCATCATGTAGTTGTTCCAACCGGTGAAGCTCGATGTCAAAAACACGTTCTTCTTCGGATTGATGGCGATGTCGTAGCCATAGCCGTCACCGCCATTTTCGGCCGGTATCGGATGCGCCGAGAGAAACTCGCCCTTGTTGCTATAGACCGCGAGGCCGGTCACGCCATCGCGGGTCTTGTTGTTCGACAAAGTGCCGATCACCATGCGGCCGGGAATGGCATAAAATGTATGCGGGCCGATGTAGCCGGTCTTTTCGGGCAGATCCGTGATCGTGTTGATGAGTTTTGGGTGCGCGGGACCGATGCCGACGTCGAAGACGAAAATCTTGCTGTCGTCGAGGCGACCGGCCCAAAGATATTTGCGATCGTCGGTAAAGCCCATGTGATGCGCCTCGCCACGGCCGCCAACGGACACGCTGCTGATGACCTTGCCGTAGCTTGCCGACTTGGGATCGGCGCCGATGGTGACGAGCTTGTCGGATTCGTCGCCGAGGCCCTTTTCGCCCAGCGTCCAGACATGCAGATAGGCCTCTTGGCCCTTGATGAGCGCTGCGGTGTAAGGCGAGAGGCAAGTCTCGTCCGCCCGCGCCGCCAGCGCGGTGAGGCCCCATGCTGCGGCGATTATTCCCGCCGTGAGCGCGGTGCGAGCCCTCTTGTTCATCATTTCCTCCCATTGTTCGATCGGCGTTCGAACTTTCCCAAATAGGGCAAAGCGCAAAATAGGCAAAACGCTCTGAGTCTTTCGCGGCGGGCCTTACGCGCAGCCCGGATTGCACTCATTGCGCGGCACCACACCAAACATATACTTCTAGTTTAGACTATGGCAAAAGTTTACTTATAAGGCGCGATCCCTCAAAAGCAAGGCCACGGCCATTATCTGCGGCGGCGGCGGGATCAGTTTTGCTTGCTCATCGGGCTACCTTTTGCTCGCCGCAGGCGATCACCCCAAAGGCATCGATTCTTCGCCAGCCGAAATCACCGTCGGCTTTCGCCAATTGGCATTGCGGCTGGGGCAGCGGCCAGACCTTCATTTCGATCCCGGCAAGAAATTCCTTGCCATCTTCAAGCGGCGCGATGACTCAAGCCGGCGCATCGTCTCGCGCGCAGAGCCGCCGCACCCCATCTTGCGATAATCGTGGCACATCGGCGCTCACGGGGTCGGCCCAGGGCGCGAAGCTTTTTTGATCCGCGAGCCCCAAATCCATCAGGATTTGCATCCGGCGCCGCCATTCGGCGGCAAGGACGGGCGAAAAGATGATCGGGACGCCTTGCAGCGGCGAAGCCCATTGCGGCCGGCCAAGATCAAACCAAGGCTCGGCCAGCCCGTTCATCCAGAACACTTCGCCCTGGCGTTGATCGATCAGCCGCATGAGTTCCGGCGGCAGCCGGTTCTCCTCCATCATGCGCTGGGCGGGGGACCGGTGGTCCCAAAGGGAAAAACCAGCGAGAAGCAAGAGTACCGCGAAGCCGCCGTGCAGGAACGGGCTTATCCGCGGCTTGGCGAGCGCGAAATAGACGGCGAGGGCGCAAAGCGGAAAAGCAAGGTAGCCTGTGACTATGAGAAGTTCGAAGTTGCCGTGCCCAGCCGGCGCTTCCATGGAAAAGTGCCAAGGATAGGCAAGCAGTCGGAACTGCCAGATGGCCGCCGCGACAATGGTAAAAATCCATGTGGAGAGAATGGCCGGCGGTTTGATTGCAGGCGCGAACCGCTTGGCGCGGAAATGCAGAAGAAGCGCCAAAATCGCGGCCGGCGGCCGGACCAGCGACCGTGAATTGGGTGTTGAACGACCAGCAAAGCACCAGGAGTGGCAAGACCAGGCGCCCGGTTTGGCCTCCTCCCCGCCACGATTCGACAGATGCGAAACACCCAAGGCCATCACTTCGGCGGCGGCCATCAGCCATGCCATACGCCAAGGCTGCGCTTGAACAATGAGAAGGGAAGAAAGGCAATCACCAAAAATCGCGGTAATGGCGATGCCGCTTAAACCAATCAAGATGATCGCGGCAAGGATTGTCCGGCCGTGCTGGAAATGCGCGGCAATGGCGAGCGTGCTTGCCTGAACGATGAGCGGCGGAAAACTTTCAGCTGGCCAAAGGCTCGGAAACAAAAACGGGCTTCGCTGTTCGTGCAAGCTCCGCAAGGAAGGATCGATTGCCGTGAAAAGCCGGTCCACTAACCGGATAGGCTTTCTTTTGGCGCACGACGCAGGCGTCGTAAACCTCCCCGCCGCGCATCAAGCCGATGGCGGAGCTCTCCTGCTTGCCGAGCGCGATCAGCTCATTGTCCGCCATCGACCACAGATCGTCGTCCTCGCAGCAGAAATATTCAAGCCCGAGGCATGTCGAGGTTGTGTCCGGGACCATCTCGGGCGACCACGAGCGGAAGTTTTGCACCCGGCCGACCCGTGACCCGTAAATCCAATTGTCGGGCCATGTGCGGCTCAGTCCGGCCGATCAGGACGACGGTGATAAAATCGCGGTATTTGAGCGCCCGCGCATGGAGGAGTGTGAGCGGCGCCGGACTGAGCGCGGCAAGGAGTTCGAGAATCGGCGCTGAGGAGACGACATGGCGAGCCTCGAAGGTTTCGCATGTTCCGCCGCTGCTGATCGTGTCCACCCCCCAAATTTGCCGCTCGGGATCGAAGCGCAGCTTCTCGAATTTGCGGTCCATGACGATGCGGCCGCCGTTCTCTTGAATTTTGCGCGCGGCAGCTTCCCACATCATGCCGGGGCCGCGGCGCGGATAACGAAACGATTCGATCAAGGTCTTGGCGGTATCCCCCCTTGCGGCTTAACTCCCAAGGAGCGCCGCAAGCCATCGGTGAGTGCCTTGGAAAGATCGAGCCCCTTGATCCTCTGTGCCGCCCAATCCGCCGAAATCTCGTCGCAATCCATGCCCCAGACCTTTTCGGTATAGGTCTTGAAGAAAATCGAAAAAAGCCGTTCGCCGAAATGGTTGCGCATCCATTGATGGAATGTCTTGGGATCGCGCACCGGGAACGCGCGGGCATAAACATAGGAGGCAAGGCAACGGATGCTTTGCGCGAGGCCCAGATTGCGCAGGGCCTCGAAAGCCTTCAACGGATAAGCGTAGAACTTTCCCGCGTAATAAATGCGCGACAGCCGAGGGCGCACGAGAAAATCGTCGGGAAGGATCTCGTTCCAGAGTGCCACCACCTCGCGCACTTCGAGAAGAAGCGGTGGCCTCCGATGTCGAAGAGGAAGCCTTTGTAGGAGACGGTCCGGCTGATTCCGCCGACATAATGCTTGTCTTGTTCGATGACGAGCACGTCATGGCCGGCCTTGGCGAGATTGTAGGCGGTCGTCAGCCCGGCGGGACCGGCTCCGATAATCAAAGTGTCGATCGTCTCCAAGTTGCCCTCCGTGCTGGATTTTTAGCACGGAAGAGAACAGTTGAAGGTTAAGGCTGAACCGTCCAAATGAAGACAAGTCTATCGAACTTCGATAAGCCGCTTGCTTGGCCGGAGATATTTGGTTTACGGCTTATTTTTGCTACAAACAGAGATAATAGGGTGAGATCTCATTAATGTAGCGATACGGATGTGGCATCTCTCTTATCACTCACATATCCAAAGCGCTTTACCGCGGCTCATTGAAAAATGCGGGGGAACACAGGCCTCGAGCCGGGGCCGCGCTCGAAATTTCGCTTTATTTTGTCTTGAATGAAGCAACTATCCGGGAACGAAGCATCGGGGCGCCGCGCGCCGATCCTTCCTGATCCGTTTTAAACGAGGTCTCTTTGGTCCTTTTTGAAAATGTCGGCTTGCGCTATGGGATGGGAGCGGAAATCCTGAAGGATATCAGCTTTGCCATCGGGCCGCAGTCGTTCCAGTTCCTGACCGGCCCCTCGGGCGCCGGCAAGACGACGCTTTTGCGGCTCATCCTTTTGTCCTTGCGGCCGACGCGCGGCGCGGTCGAGCTGTTTGGCAGCGACGCCCTCACCCTCGACAAGGCCGCGATCAGCGGTCTCAGACGGCGGATTGGCGTCGTTTTTCAGGATTTCCGGCTGCTAGACCATTTGACGACCTATGAGAACGTCGCGCTTCCGCTGCGCGTGCGCGGCAAGGAGGAAGCGAGCTACCGCGCCGAGGTGAGGGAGCTTTTGCACTGGGTCGGTCTTGGCGAGCGAATGCATATTCTGCCCCCGGTGCTGTCGGGGGGTGAGAAGCAGCGCGCCGCGATTGCCCGCGCGCTCATCGTTCGGCCGGAGCTTCTGCTTGCCGACGAGCCGACCGGCAATGTCGATCCGAGTTTGGCGCGCAGACTCCTGCGGCTCTTCACCGAACTCCACAAATCGGGAACGTCCGTGGTAATCGCGACCCATGATCTCGCCTTGATGGATCAATTCGACGGCGCCAGGCGGCTGGTCCTTGGCGACGGCCGTCTTCATATTTACGATTGAGGCGACTGATGAGTTTTTTCTCCGGCGCGATCCGGCGGGTGCAAGAGGCGGCGGGAAGCGTCCGTCATTTGGATGGGATCAGCACTATAAGCGACACTCTAAGAAGCGGTCTCGGGCGCCGCATCAACCGCGATATGGCGCTGGTGCCAGGGGCCTCGATCGCCGGGCGGGCGCTGGTGACCGTCGTCGCCATCATGACATTTCTGGCCTCGCTCACCGCCGGCGCAGCAATCCTCATCAGTGACGCATCGCGTGGCTGGCAGGACGATATCGCGCGCGAAATGACGATCCAAATCCGCCCGGCCGCTGGTCGCGATCTCGATGCCGACACGGCGAAGGCCGCCGAACTCGCGAGCAAGACGGCGGGCGTCGCCTCGGTGCGCGCCTACACCAAGGCGCAAGCCGAGGAACTGTTGCAGCCTTGGCTCGGCACTGGTCTTGATCTTTCCGAATTGCCGGTGCCGCGCCTCCTCGTCGTCGGCCTCGACAAAGAAGAACGCTTGGACATTGCGGTCTTGCGCAAAAAACTGGCCGACGCCATTCCAGGCTCGAGCATCGACGATCATCGCTTGTGGCTCGAGCGTCTCGCCATCATGGCAAAGAGCGTCGTCTTCGTTGCGGCGGTGATCTTCGCGCTTGTCCTCGCCGCGATGATCCTGGCGGTCGGCTTCGCGACCCAAGGCACGATGGCGGGCAATCGCGAGATCATCGAAGTCTTGCATTTCGTCGGCGCCGAGGACAGTTATATTTCGCGCCAATTTCAGCGGCATTTTTTCCGGTTGGGCCTACGCGGCGGTGCCATCGGCGGCGGCCTTGCGATCCTCACTTTTCTTGCCTCGGGAACCCTTGCCTCCTTTATGCAGGCAACCCCCGGCGGCGAGCAGATGGAGGCCATGTTCGGCGATTTTTCGCTGGGGCTCAATATCTATGCGGCAATCGCGCTGATCGCGGCGGGGATCGCGATCGTCACCGGCTTCGTCTCCCGAATCATCGTCTATCGCCATTTGCGCGGCTTGAGTTGAGAAAAGCCGGAGACGGTGGATCACCGAGCCAATGACAGGAATGATCCGGCCTGCGACCTGCTGGTGATCGCAGCCGGGATCCGGCCCAACGCCGAAATCGGCCTTCGCGCTGGTCTTACCGTCGGACGCGCCATTGTCGTCGACAATCATATGCGCTCCGTGGATGATGCGAATGTCTATGCCGTGGGCGAATGCGCCCAGCATCGCGGCCAGGTTTACGGCCTCGTCGCGCCTCGGCGGCTGGACCTTCGCGCCTTGGCACGGGACGTTTATCCAAAGGGTCTCGCGCAAAAGCGGGAGCTCGAATATGCGAGCCGGCATCTGACCTCGATCGAGATCAACGGAACTTATTATGGCTCGCAGAAGCCGGAGAGCTTTGCCCGATGGCGCGAGGAGACGCCCGAGGGGTTCGTGTTCGCGCTCAAGGGACCGAGGTTCACCACGAACCGGCGCATCCTCGCCGAGGCGGGATCTTCGATCGAGCGCTTCTTTTCGACCGGCGTCATGAATCTCAAAGAAAAGCTCGGACCGGTCAATTGGCAGTTCCTGCCGGCGAAACGCTTTGATCCCGCCGATTTTGAAGCCTTTCTCAAGCTGTTGCCGAAAAGTATCGAAGGCCGCAAGATTCGCCATGTCGTCGAAGTGCGGCACGAAGGATTTCGAACGGCGGAGTTCGTCGATCTTTTGCGCGCCTACAAAACCGGCGTGGTCCTCACAGACAAAGACGAGTTTCCGCGCATTCCCGATGTCACGTCGGCGTTCGTCTATATCCGCCTGCAGCGCGCGTCGGAGGACGAGAAGAGCGGCTATCCGGCGGCGGCGCTCGATATGTGGGCGCAGCGCGCGTCCGCCTGGTCTCAAGGACAAGTCCCGGACGGCCTCGAACCCCTCGCCGGTCCCGACAAGCGGCCACCGAAGTCGCGGGACGTGTTCATTTACTTCATCAATGGCTTTAAGCCGAAAGCGCCCGCCGCGGCCATGGCTTTGATCGAAAAACTTTCCGCGGGCTGACACTGAGCGCCGCGCAAGCGGCTTCGCGGCCTCCTGGGTGCGGACACCCCCGGCGTCGAACAGTTGGAGGCCACGTTCGGCGATTTTTCGCTGGGGCTCAATATCTATGCCGCGATCGCTGATCGCTGCGGGCTTTGTCTCCCGAATCATCGTCTCCCGCCATTTGCGCGGCTTGAGTTGAGGCGAAGTCATCAGGGATTTTCGCGCCCGCGTCAGGAATTTTGGGTCAGGCCGGATACGGCGGCGGCCAGAACCGCGCCGAGCACAAAGCCTATGATGCCGATCGCGGAAAAGATGAAGCTCTGCCAGCCGGTCAAACGCTCGCCTTTCGGATCATTGAAGAAATCGGCGAATTCCGGATTGATCGCGACCACCGGCAGGAGCCGGTCGAGACTCGCGCCGAAACACCAGAAAAGTCCATGACCGCCATCGCGCACCCCTTTCACGCAGGTTCTTAGATAAAGCGCTCCGAGGAGCGAGATGCCGGCGACCCAGCCGAGAACTAGAAAGGTGTAATTGCCGATCCCGAAGCCCGCCACCCATTGCAGCGCACCGGACCAGATATAGCTCCATCCCGTTTGTGTCTCGCGTTCGCGCACGCGGCCGAGGTAGCGGATCTCATTGGCAGCGTCGCGGTCGCCCTGGGCCGTCAATGCGCTCGCGAGTTGCGCGTAGGGAGCGGGGCTGTACTCTCGATCGCGCCTCGCCCAATGTTTGTCCCACCATTCCATTCCCCGATTGCGCATTTCCGGTCCGGTGTCGCCTTCGTATCCGCCAAGATGCGTGAAACTGAATCCGTCGAGATGGAGCTGCCCCTCGGCCGGCCAGGCGTCCATCGCATCCATCAGATTCCCGCACTGCACATTTGTGCAAGGTCAGTGTGCCGGGCTTCGTCCAGACGGCGGATTTAAATCATTTCTCCCGCCGACCCGCGAATCCCCGGCAATTGACGCGCAGGCGAGATCGAGCTCGGAAAGTGTGGCGCCACGCAGATCCAGATTGCCGCCGACATGCGCGAAGGTCATATCGATCATGCGGACGAATTGCGCGTCGCGCATGAACAGATTGCCGCCGACCTGCAAAGCATTGGCGGCGAGAGTGCCGTGGAAGCTGGCACCGCTCATAAAGATTTCTCCGATCTTCGCGCCGCGCAAAATCACGTTCTTTAAGCTGGTTATGTGCCGACTGTCGGATCGCATTTCGAGAGAGCCACTGAGCTGCAGGGAGTCGGCGGAGAGTTCGCCGCCGAAACTGGCGCCCTGCATGAAGATGTGTCCGGAGATCGTCGAAGCGTTGAGATTGACAACCTGAAAGCTTGCCTTGTTGTCGCCGTCGGAGCGCATGAACAAAGAGCCGCCAACGTGGAGGAACTCGGCGTCCAGCAAGCCGTCGAAACCGGCCCCGGTCATGTTGAGGTCGCCATCGATTTTGGCGCCCTTCAGACTCACCGGCTTGGTGAATTTAGCGCCATTGGCGAAGTAGAGATCCGTCTCGTCTTGCAGACCATCGGCAGAGACGTCGTTGTCTCGCCTTCGATCCGGCTGCCCGCGATCTCGATGGGCCGAATGAGCTTCGCGTTTTCAAGATCGATTTCCCGACAATCCGGGCGCCGGTGATCTGAACACCTTAAAGCGGCAGCGTGTCCCGCCAAGGCGCGCGCGTCAACAAATCCACCACGAAGCTGAAAGAGATCATGCGGCACTTGTCCTGCCAGCGCGGGTCTTGCTCATTCTTGGGATCGAGCGCCGGCGTGCCGCAGCGTCGGCTGAAGTCTGCAATCTCGCCATGCTTGATCCGGGACCAGGCCCAGCCCTCAGCCGTCTTCACGGTCGTAGGGCGCGCGCGCCAGTGCTAGGTCGAGCGAGCCCAACCCGAGCCAGAGAGCACATGTGCAAAAGAGCGCCAGCTGATATTGGCGAGGCAAAAAGTCGAGAAACGCGTGCTGCGCCTTCGGCATGCTTACCCCCCGATGGAGCGCGGATAAATTATTACCCATGCCCGATGATCCAACAACTCCCACGGCGGAACGCCTCACACCGGCACCCGCACGGTTGCCCGCACCCCCCCGGCCTTGCTGTCGCCCAAGGTAATATCCCCGCCGTGGGACCGCGCGATGTCGCGCGCGATCGCAAGACCGAGCCCGGTGCCGCCGTGATCCTGGTTGCGGGCGCTGTCGAGACGGAAGAACGGCCGGAACACATCCTCGCGCCGGTCCGGCGGAATGCCGGGTCCATCGTCGTCGACATGCACGGTGAGAAAACGCTTGTCGCGCGCCGCCTCGATAAAAATATGCTTGGCGTGGCTTTGCGCATTGCCGATGAGATTGGCAAGGCATCGCTTGAACGCATTGGGTCTAAGCGTCACGACCGGATCGCCCGAAAAAGCGATCTTGGCGTCAAATCCAGCCCGCTCGGCGTCGAGGCGCAAATCCTCCAAGAATTCTGCGATGTCGATTTCAGCCGCGCGCTCTCCGGCATCACCCCGCGCGAAAGCGAAATAGGCTTCGAGCATGCGCTGCATTTCGTCGATGTCTTTTTGCAGATCGCGGGTCTCGTCGGTCTCGGTCATCAAGGCGAGCGACAGCTTGAACCTCATGAGGATGGTGCGAAGATCGTGGCTCACCCCATTCAGCATGGTGGTGCGCTGCTCGATGGCGCGCTCGATCCGCCGCTTCATTTCGACAAAGGCGTAGCCCGCCTGGCGCACCTCGCGGGCGCCGCGCGGCTGGAATTCGAGATCGCGGCCCTTGCCAAAAGCCTCCGCCGCGCCCGCGAGCGAAAGGATTGGCTTGATCTGATTGCCGAGGAAGGCGATCGCCACGACAATCAAGACGAAAGAGGTGCCAATCATCCATAAAAGGAAGATGTGGGAATTCGAGGCATAGGCCGCGCTGCGCAAGGCGACGACCCGCAGGATCGCGTCATCGAGCACAATTCTGATTTCGATGAAATTCGAGCGCCCGACCGTGTCGAGCCAGAAGGGCTTGCCGATCTGCCGCTTGATTTCGTTCGAAAGCGCAGCATCGACGATCGAGAAGAACGGCTTTGGCAGCGCTGGCGGCAACTCGCCTTTCGGCAGGAACTCGATATCGATATTCAAGCGGCTCTGGGCGATCCGCACGAGGAGATCGTCGCTCATTCGTCCCGGGTAGGATCCATGGAGGTCGGCGATCGCGGCGATCTCCTGGGTCAAGGCAGTCGAAAGCCGCTTCGTGACAAGCTGCCAATGGCGCTCCATGAAAACATAGGTGAGCACGCATTGCAGGATCACCATCGGCGCGATGACAATGAGAAGCGCCCGCGCGTAAAGGCCCTTGGGCAGGAGAAGAGCAAGCTTGCGCCAAAACGCCCGCCCCCAGGAGCGCGGCTGTCCGAACGAGAGGGGGAGGGAAAGGCTCAAGGCACGGCTCTCGTTCTTGTTTCAGCGGTCGACCATCAGGCGGTAACCGGCGCCTCGCACGGTTTGCAAATAAAGAGGATTGGCTGGATCGCGCTCGATCTTGCGGCGCAGCCGGTTGACCTGCACATCGACCGTCCGCTCATTGGCGGCGATGCCTGAACCAGCCAGGGTCTCCCGCGCGACCGTTTCACCCGCGTTTTCCGCCAGAAGCCGCAGCATCTCGCGTTCCCGGTCGGTCAGCCTTACGATGTCGTCGCGCTGGCGCAGTTCGCCGCGGCCAAAATCGAATCTGAAATCGCCAAAGCGCACAAAAGCCGGAGGCCCCGCGATCGCGCGCGGCGGCGCCCGGCGCAGGATCGAGGCGATCCGCAAAGTCAGCTCGCGCGGCTCGCAGGGTTTTCCGAGATAATCGTCGGCGCCGGTCTCCAAGCCATGCACCCGGTCTTCCGCTTCGCCGCGGGCGGTCAGCATCAGAATGGGGACGCGCGCGAGTTCGGCGCCGCCGGCCCGCAGCCGCGCCGCGAAGGCAAAACCATCCTCGCCCGGCATCATGACATCGAGAACAATCAGATCGAACGAAAGACTCTTGAGGCGGGCCATGGCCTCCCCTGCATCGGCGGCGGCCGTGACACGGTACCCCTCTTCGCTCAGCATGCGGGACAACAGCGCGCGGATGCGCCGGTCGTCGTCAACAATCAGAAGATGCGCGGCATCGTCGGCCGGTGCCCCCGCCGCCGGGGAGCCAAGCGATGCACCTTGCTGCGGCCCCTGGCTCACCGTTGCGGTCCTGGACAACCAGCGGCGGGGCTGGCACCGGTCATCGCAGCCACCTTGTCCCGGCCGCCCGCATCGACCATGGCGAGAAGAAATGCAATCGCATGCGCGCGCCCCCCTTCCGGAAGTTCCGCGAACACAGTCGCAAACCGTTTCGACTGCAACATCGCGACATCAAATGCGAGCGCTTTTCCGCGCGGCGTCGGAAACAATTGGCGCTGGCGGCGGTCCTTCATGCCGCGGCGGGCCTCGACATAATCCTGATCGAGCAATTCCTTGAGGACGCGATTGAGACTCTGCTTGGTGATTTTCAAAATATCCAGCAATTCGGCGATGGTGAGGCCCGGACGCCGGGAGACGAAATGCAAGACCCTGTGGTGGGCCCGGCCGAAGCCAAGGGCGGCGAGCAGATGATCGGCATCGCCGACAAAATCGCGATAGGCGAAAAACATGAGTTCGATCAAATCATACATCGGCGCGCCGTTGCCTGCTTCGGCCACGGCCGCGGCAAAAGGCCTTTGCGAAGGATTTTGGGCAACATCCTGGCTTCGAGCTAACAGATTCACGCGCGCCGCCTTTTATGTCAGCATTATTGACATATTTCAGGAAGATCCTTATACGTCAAGCCCCGGTTATTTTTTCAAACCGGGCCTTTTTTTTTATTCCTCCCGCTTCGCTATATTAGTTTCACTATGTCAGCCGCGTTTTGGAGCGCAAGCCGAACCTAGAGCATGTTCCGAAAAAGTTGAATCGACTTTTTCGATCAGAACATACTCCAACTCATTGAATCTGAGCGATTCCTTTTCGATCACGTGATGCCGTCCGATCGGGAAGCGCTCTAGCGAAGGAGTGAGAGATGTCCGTTTTGCCCTTCGACCAGCGCGATGGTTTCATCTGGATGAACGGCAATTTTGTCGCCTGGAAAGAAGCTAAGCTCCATGTTCTCTCGCACGGTCTTCATTATGCCTCCTGCGTCTTCGAAGGCGAGCGCGCCTATGGCGGCCGTATTTTCAAATCGAGCGAGCATTCGGAGCGGTTCAGAACGTCGGCGGAACTGCTCGATTTCGAGATTCCCTATTCCGTAACGGAATTGGATTGTGCGAAGCAGCTCACCGTCGACAAAAACAGTCTGCAAAATTGCTATGTCCGCCCGGTTGCCTGGCGGGGCAGCGAAATGATGGCGGTTGCGGCGCAGAATTCGACGATCAACGTCGCCATCGCCGTCTGGGACTGGCCGAGCATGTTCGACGTCGAGCAGAAAATGAAAGGCATCAAGCTCGATATCGCCGATTACCGGAGGCCCGATCCGATGACCGCGCCGTGCCGCGCCAAGGCCGCCGGGCTCTATATGATCTGCACCATTTCGAAACATCGCGCCGAGCGGCGCGGCTACGCCGATGCGATGATGCTTGATTGGCAGGGACGGGTCGCCGAATGCACCGGCGCCAATATTTTCTTTACCCTGAAGGGCGCGATCCATACGCCGATGGCCGATTGCTTTCTCGACGGCATCACAAGGCGCACCGTGATCGACCTCGCCAAACGGCGCGGCATCGACGTGATCGAGCGCCGCATCATGCCGGAGGAGCTTTCGGGTTTCGAGGAATGTTTCATCTGCGGCACCGGTGCAGAGGTCACCCCCGTCGCCGAGGCGGGGCCTTATAAGTTCATGCCCGGCGTCATTTCCCGCGCGATGATCGACGATTATTCCGCCGAGGTGCGGCCAAAGCAGCAGGCGGCGTGATACACAACGAGGACCCCCACACTCTGTGTCTTGCCCGCGTGGGGCTTTACGTTACATCACACTCTATACCGCCAGGCTCGCCACCCCGTAAGTCTGCCCGGCGACATGCCGTGGCTGGATCGCGAAACTGCACCCGACGCCTGATTCAGCACCTCTGGTTGTTACGCGTTCGCGCGAAACCAACGGGAGAACTGCGTCTTGCTCACAACCGCTCCGTATGCCTGAGAGTATGAAGGCTCACACCGGTTGGGCCTTGGGAATGGCAGCGGGTGCTCAGCCTCGCCAGAAAGACCAAATGGAGCCAGTCCGCGCGCCCCCTGAACAGGGGATGTGGGATCGATGGCGTTTCCGTACTTTTCTGGGACTTACACCCCTTCGGGCCAATTCGAGGTGGTTTAAGGGTTAGCTCGATTTCGCCGAGGATATTGCTATGCGTTTTTTTAATTCCGTTAGTGGTGGCTCAGCCAAGGCATTGCGGTCTATTCGTTTTGCGATGCGGGACGAGACAGGTTTCCCTGAATCCTGGATGGGCGCGCTGATCGCATTGGTGCTGATATTCACGCCGCATATCGCTGTCGGGGTTGAAACCATTGCGGCGCCGGGAGGCACCGCGAGCCTTGGGTTCAGCACTACCGGACCTGCCGCCCAGGTGCTCGAGTCGAAAGCCGGGACGCCATGGCTTGGATCCTACCAAGAGGCCAAGGTCAACGGCCCTGCTTCGTCCGCGCCTGCGGAGAGCAAAGCCAAGCCTGGGAAGACGGAAGCGGAGGTCAAGGCCACCCAGAAAGCCGAGAATTCATCCAAGGCAATGGCTGGGGAACAAGCTACGTCCACCGATTCTAATGCTACCTCGGACAAGAATGATAACAGGGTTTCCGTGATCGCGCCTTTTGGCCCCTCAACTTCGGATAAATCGGTCCTCGATGTGCTCAGCCTATTGTTGCTCAGCGGAATGATGGGGATGGTAGGGCAGGGCGCGCGCACCATCGTCGGGCTGAAGAAGCTTTCGGATTTGTCGAATACCGCTCCGAGCGAGGCGGACAGCTTTGCCGCGTCGCGAATCTTCATCGGTCTAATGATCGGCTTTATCGCTGGCGTCGTGGGTGGTTTGACGCCCAAGGTCTTCGACGCCAAAACCATTGACGGCGATTTGCTGTTCTATCTGGCGAGCATTGGTTACATCGGCGTTGATGTGATCGAAGGGTTCGCGCAAACCTTGGCGGGCGGAAGGAAGCCGTCAACGCCGGCTGACGATGGTCGAGGTGAAGTGAAGAAGCCACTGCCGGAACATCCCCAGGGGGATGTCGTACGGGTGCGCCCCGTGTCGAAACCGCTGGAAGTTTTTAGACGTAAGGTGCCAGAGATCACGGCGGAATTGAACAAAGACTTCGATCTCGCCGAGCATCAAATTGCGGGCATCCTCGGTAATCTTGGTGAAGAATGCAATGGATTCACGGCAATGCAGGAAGAAAAGCCGCTCGTCCCGGGAAGTAGGGGTGGTTACGGATGGGCGCAATGGACTGGATCGCGACGTGTCAAATTCGAGGATTTTTGTCGCGATCAAGGGCTCGACGCTAGGTCTGACGAAGCGAATTATGGCTTCCTGAAGTTGGAACTGCAGACGAGCCATAAAGATGCCATCGATAAATTGAAGAACGAGACGACTTTGTCGGGAGCAGTCGAGTCATTTATGGATTCCTATGAGGGACCAGGTATCCCCAACCTCCCTGCCCGAATACGATGGGCGCAGCGTGCTCTTGATGGGGTTCGTCAAGATACGAATGTCGCTTGAATTCGAACGCCGCAGCTGGATGGAAGAGGATGCGCCCTTGAAGTTGGGCCGATTCGATGCCATCGGGCAAGGCCAAGTGGAGTCAATCTGAGCGTCCAAGCTCTGATCGTCTTGGAAGTGTCGGCGCATCCCAGCGTGCGATGGAGAAGGCGCCAGTGAACGCGAACCACATCGTTTTCGTGCCGGGTTTATTTCCTTCTGCAGGCGCGCTGCTCGCGGCCTATAGGCACTCAGTTTTCGCCTCCGTGTGTCTCTCGCGCCTTTATGTCGAGCACAAACACGTCAGCGGGGTTGGGGAGCTGACGCTCCGAAATCATGTCGCTCTTTAAGCCGAGCACGTATTCAAATTTGCGCGTCCTGCCGCGTCATCTGGGCGCATGGATTGTTAGCCAGAGCGCGGCACTCCATCCTGACTGCTTCGCCCTTGTGATGGCGACGGGGATCATATCGAATGCACTGTTCGTGGAAGCTTATCATAAATTATCCGGCTTTCTGTTCAATGCGAACGTTCTGGCCTATGTGTGGTTGGCAATTCTTACAGCATTGCGCTCTGTTCGATTCCCTCAGGCGGTGTGGTCGGACCTGACAAATCCGCGCCGGGTATTTTCGTTCTTTACCCTTGTCGCTTCCAACGGTGTTTTAGGCGCCGGCATCCGTTTGCGCGGCGTGGCGGCGGAGCCGTTGGATCTATGGCTATTGGCGCTTTTCGTAATAGCCCGCATGGGGCAGACGTTACCATTGCGGGTGGCTGCTCGCGATTGTCGGCACTGAATCCTTGGTGATCCTTGGGACACTCGTCGCCCCCGAGACAGGAAATCTCAGTCGAGCTGTTTTCGTGCTCATCCACATGCTGTGGGGCGTCGGTATCGGACTCTACGCGAGTCTTGCCACTCTGCTGATCTATCGTATCTTCTTCTTTGCTATTGGCCCGGACGATTTGACGCCCCTGCTGTGGGTGGTCATGGGCGCCGCCGCAAATCAGCACCAATGCAGGATCGACTCTCCTACTCACCGACAGTGGCATGCCGTCCCTGCACTCGATGCGCCCATTCATCGAAGGTGTGACGCTCGTCTTATGGGCATGGGCTACTTGGTGGATTCCGCTGTTGCTGCTCTTTGGGATCTGGAAGCACGGCATATGCCGTGCGCCCTTGACATATACCCCGATGCTTTGGAGTATCGTTTTCCCGCTTGGGATGTATTCGATCGCCAGCCTGCGGTTCTCGCTTGCAGCTGATTTTCCCCCCTTGCGGGCGATATCGCTCGCGATGTTGTGGATCTCGGTAGCAGCGTGGATTGCAACGTCCTTGGGGCTCATAATCTCCAGCTGGCGGAGTTTTCACGAATTCAGCTTGTCCGAGCGCCGCGGATCGTCCCCGCAAATCCGCAACAAAGAAACTCCAATTGATCCAAGATTTTGACACGCACTGGAAACTCGGACGGAGGCAAGTTCGGGCTTGCGGCGGGTCTATCTGGGAGGCGTCGGATAAGATAGGCTGGTGAATAGGAGAAGGCGCGATGAAAGCGAACCACATCATTTTCGTGCCAGGCCTGTTTGGCTGGGGACCGGGAGAACTCGGCGGTTTCCCCTATTGGGGTGACGCGCTGAGGCAATTCGACAAAATCCGATTCACGACGCATGAAGCGAAATGCGGCCCGGTCAGCTCCTTCCATGACCGCGCCTGTGAAGTCTTCGCAAGGGTCAAGGGCACAAAGGTCAATTATGGCTTCGAGCACAGTACGGCCGAAGGCCATGCGCAATTCTCGCGCGATTACACGGGTCAGGGTTTCGTGCCGGATTGGTCGGCGGACAATCCCGTGGTTTTGATCGGCCACAGCGCCGGAGCCCAGACATGCCTGCAGCTGCAACAGCTCTTGGCCCTTGATTTTTGGGGCGAGGGCTCCAACGGCAATTGGGTCGAGGCCGTGATTTGCGTGGCCGGTGTCCTCGACGGCTCGACGCTGACCTATATGTTTTGCGATGAGGTGACCGGCAAATTGAAAGGCGCTCCGAGCTTCTTGATACGATCGGCGCTCGATGCCCTCGAGGCGATAAGAAAAGCCGCGCGTCCGGTCTATGATATCAGCGGGGATTATGACCTTTGTCTCGATCAGTGGATCGGCAAGGCGAACCCAACGAACGGGGAGCTGCTCGCCTTCTTCGAGAACGATCATCGTTTCACGGATGGAGAGGATAATCTCGCCTTCGATCTCAGCTTGCAAGGCGCGGAGCGAAACATATTATTTCTCCGTGGTGACGCGTGCGACGCATGAGGCGAGGGTCTTTGACCTTCTGTTTCAAGGCCAATTTGAAGTTCCAGACGGCTCAAGGGCGCCGCGCAATATCAAGCGCTCTTGCCCGATTTCGCGGCTCCGCCGATCCCCGGCTGGGGAGGGGCGATCTTGCCATCGCCAAATGGCGCGAAAACGACGGCGCCGTAAGTTCGATCTCGCAGCGCTTTCCGTTCACGGCCGGCACGCAGCCCTTGGGGGGCGAAGGGATTTTCGACCGTGAAACGGAAAAGATTGAAAGAGGGAAATGGTATTTCGAGGATATCGAAAAGATTACCGGCGCGCGTTTCGACCATTTTGATCCGGTGATCGGCGCGACATTAAAGGGTGCGGGGATAAAAGACGCGCAGGCGACTCTCTACAGCAAGCTGAGCGCGCTGTTGCAGAGTCTCTAGCAGTTTACGGAAAAACTCGAAGGTTCGGGGTTTTTCTGTTCCTCGTGGGATCGGCGGTCACTCGGGATCGTGACCATTCGAATAATCAGGCAAATCAATTCGATCGAGCACCTGGTCCGATAACGGCCGGCGCAAGGCCGGGGATTGCAAAAGCCTTCATCACCTGATTGCGAAAGAACAGGCCAAGCCGCGTATTTGGCGCGAACGACCTGGCAAACCCCCGGGCAGCTTTCTGCTTGTCCGAAATGAAGCCGTGCAGCAATTGTTCGTAGCGACGGAAAGCGATGTCTGGTTCCACTTTCCTTGCGAGCTCTCCGGCGAGCACATAGGCCGCGATCATGGCGAGCGCCGAGCCTTGGCCCGCCAGCAGCGACGAAGCGAAGGCGGTATCGCCCACGAGCGCGACCCGTCCGCGCGACCATGACTCCATCTGGATCTGGCAAACCTGGTCGATATAAATCTCATCGCATCCATCGAGCGCGGAAAGAATTTTCTCGCATTCCCACCCGGCATGACCGAATGCAGCGTGCAGGACTTTTTTCTGCATCGCCTTGTCGTCCGCTTCGATCCGCAAAGGATGATCTTCGGCGAACACAAGCAGAAACAGGGCGCGGCCGTCCCGCATCGTAAAGCGGGCCACCTGCTTTCCCGGCACGCCATAGGCAATGTAGACGTCCTCGTCTCTCGGCTTGTAACCGTCCACTTCGAAGGCTGCAAACATATATCCGAGATATTTTTGGAACCCGGCCTCGCTCCCGAACGTCAGCTTGCGTACATTCGAGTGAAGACCATCGGCACCGACCACAAGATCGAACCGGCGTTCGGGTGATCGCTCGAAAGTCACTTGTACAGTATCGCCGGAGTCCACAAGGCCGGTGATGCTGTCGCCAAAGATGATTTCGCAGCGCCCGTCGATCCGGTCAAAGATGAGCTTGGCAAGCTCGCCACGCGGCAGGCTCACATAGCGCCCGCCCGTGAGCGCACGGAAGACGTCGACGCCAAAGCCGCTTATGCGGCGTCCGCGATCATCGACAAAGCGAAGCGCGGACATGGTAACCTTGCTCCGCGAGCGCGGGGAGAAGCCCCATACGCTTGGCGATATCATAGCCGAGACCCCAAAAGTCGATAATGTGGTCGGTCAATGTTGGCCGATAGCCCCATGCACTGAGCCAATAGGCGAGCGTAGGTCCGGCGATTCCAATGCCTGAAATCAGAACAGACTTGCTTATCGGCGCAGCACCCTGTCCTCTTCCTGTTTTGGCAGCACTGGTTCGGACGATTGTCTGTGCCTTTCGCCGGTCCAATAGCGCCAAAAAAATTATCCGCGCGTCATACGTTTGACTGAGGTTTCGACGGCTTGAGCCAATTAGATTCTCGTTCACCCGAAATGAAACTTCGGGGATCAAATTGGTGGCCCCGCTCATCTCGGTATATCGGCTAAGTTGCCGCCTCCGCCCTCAGAAAGCCCGGCGGGCTGCCACAGCTTCAGTTACGGTAACCTATTGGAAGCGTTCGGGCAGTGGAGCGGAGTTGATCTATCTCAGTAGTTGTTTACTTTACGCATTTTTTTTTGGAGTTCATCATGAGTAGTATCACAACACCCGCAACCAGCAATCGAGTTCCAAGGTCTTTCGCGTTGCGTACAGAAACCGCCGGGCAAGACGCTTTTAGCCCTGCGCCCCCGGAATTTGATAACGGAGACGAAGCCCTATATTCCGACAAGTCCGGGACCGACACGAAAGGTATTCTGCAAACGGGTATTGGGCTTGTTGATCTTGCCGCTTATGAAACATTCAAGAATGCGCTGGACAGCGGCACCCCTGCCGATTTCGAGGCGATCACGCTGGGTGGACCGCGCACACTCAATGGTCCGCAGGGCGGTCTGGCGTTCGATCTCGAATGCCGGGATTCTGCCCAATTCGTAGCGCCAGCAGCGCCGGCCTTGGCGAGCGAGGACTACGCTACGGAGCTGGTGGAACTTTACGTTGCATTTACCGACTACCCTTCGAATTCCGTGGCGGTGCGGGCGGCAAATGAATTGTCCTCGATGGCCACTTACAAGGGACCGAGAGACGCCAGCAATAAGGTTACTCCGGAGCTGCTCTTCCGCGGCGGTTTTTTCGGTGAGAGGGTCGGGCCCTACGTCTCACAGTTTCTACTCCAGAACACATCCTTGGGTGCTTTGCCGATTGATCAGAAATACACTACGCTGACGAAAGGTGTCGATTACATGACGGACCCGGCCACCTTTCTGCAGGTACAGAACGGCATCTCCACTGGATTGAAACTGCAGCCGGATCCAACGCCGCTCTATCTCCACGACGGCCGTGGGTTGGCCGCGTATACCCCACGATGATATGCTTTATCAGGCGTACTTTATTGCATATCTGGTACTGCACGCGATTAACGGTGACCCTTGGCCTTTTAACCCTAAATCTGCGCCTTTGAACCCAGGCAATCCCTATAACGCCTCCAAGACGCAAAACGGATTCGGCACGATGGGTCAGCCGGATATCGCAGCGACGCTTGCCTCAGTGGCTAGCGAGGCGCTCAAGGCTGTGTGGTATCAGAGTGGTTTGTGCATCTTCGCCATCGACCGGAATCGGGCGGCGCGATTGTGCATTTGATCAAAACTGGCCAGGGCAATACGATCGAGGGCCATCCTAGTCCTACTGTGCTGAACTCAATGGCGGTGCAAACCAGCTTTACAACCAACAACAGCTACTTTTTATCGCAGGCCTTTCCTGAAGGATCGCCGACACACCCGTCCTATCCCACTGGACACGGCACTGTGGCGGGCGCCTGCATCACCGTCCTCAAATTCTTTTTCAACGGTGATTTCGTGATTCCTAGCCCGCAAGTGCCGTCGAACAATGGAATGGCGCTAAATAACTACACGGGCAGCGATGCTGGACAAATGACCGTGAACGGCGAGTTGCATAAGCTGGCGCATAATATCAGCTTTGGTCACGGCATCCATGCGGGTATTCATTGGCGCAGCGATACGGACACATCCATCCAGTTGGGAGAGGAGATAGCTCTAAGCGTTCTTCGGGACCGGGCGCAGACGTACAATGAAAAGTTTGCTGTCACGCTAAAGAGGCTCGAGGCAGCATTGCTATCATCACCAACCATTGAAGCTTGAACACCGGACGGTGACCGGTCCACGATGATCATTCGAACTGCCCAGTTTCGATCGTGATATATCGCGGACCGTCATCGCCGAAGCAGTGACACCGGATTCCGGTAGAAAAAAGAGTTGGAGCATGTCAGAGTTGGGTCCGACAAGCTGATGCATAGACACGCGCGATTTGCAAAGGAGAGACCATGGCAGCGCCATCTTCCGCGTCCGCGTGGCGCAAGCCGCTCTGGATTGCTTTGCTTGTTTTGGCGAGCGTTGTCTTCAGCCTTGGCTTTGCGTGCGCCGTACCGCTCGCAGCCTTCGCCGCCATTGCCGCCCTGACGCTCGGCAAGCGCGATGCTTTCGTACTTGTTGGCGCGGTCTGGCTTGCCAATCAAATCGCCGGGTTCGCGATCAATCATTATCCCCTGGAGCCAAGCACTTTCGCCTGGGGCGCCGCGCTTGGCGCCGTCGCGCTTGCTTCGACGCTTGCCGCGCAATGGGTGAAAGACCGGCTTCCGCAAGGCGGCGGGGCCACCGCGGCCGCTGCTTTCCTGGCGGCCTTCGCGGTTTATGAAGGGTCGCTGTTCGCCATCTCTCTTGTGTTCGGGAGCGGCCTCTCAAACTTCACGCCGTCCATCGTGAGGCGGATTTTGGCGATCAACTTCACTGCTTTCGCGGCGCTTTATCTGCTTCACCGCCTCGGCGTCGTTGCGGGGATTGCCAAGGAGCCGCCAAAGCTTGCCGCGCGGCAACGGCGGGCTTAAGCGCTCAAATCGCGCAACCCATTCAGGGTCGCGCGGCTTATTCGACCCCATTCTCCGGTCCGGTCCCCGGCGGGGACTTGCTTTCCTCAGAAGCGATCCCGCGGCCGCGCAATTTCCTCACGCCAGCTCGTGCATACTTGAAAATTACCCAAAGTATCGCAGCAGCAATAGCTACAAAAATAAGATTGTGCAACAAA
Organism: Beijerinckiaceae bacterium; assembly: GCA_006514895.1. Lineage (GTDB taxonomy): Bacteria > Pseudomonadota > Alphaproteobacteria > Rhizobiales > Beijerinckiaceae > Methylocapsa. Next base: position 4,233 of record VDMG01000211.1, on the reverse strand, counting down.
AGAAGCAGAATATGCGAACCACGTCTAAAAATATTTAAGAGAAATCCGAATAGAGTTCCAAAAGTATTGGACATGGAACCGCAAGCTCCCTTTGCACTGCGCCTTAATTACCACCAAAGCGAGCGGCCCCGCTTGGCGCTCAACTAAACATAACCGGCAGTAGAGAGCAATGCCTCTTCATCCCGCACCGGCAAGGAACAGGTGCCGCCCGAGCAAACAAAAGCCGCAGCCGCCGCGCCCGCGGCCTCCACTTGCGCCTTCGCCACATGGGTTTGCGGAATCTCCTCCGGCCGGTCAATGTCGATCACGATTCGCGCGGTAAAAGGCACGCCAAGCGCCGCTTCGTAAAGCTGCTTCCGCCGTGGCCCCACGGTTACAATCTCCTTGGCCCGCAGCCGGAAATCGAGCACGTTCAAAATCCCCGCGTGGCCGACAAGATTGCTCCGCACCGGTGCGCTTAAGGCCTCGAAAAGCGCGTCGGTCCGCGCGAGCCAGCGCGTCTCGCCAGTCAGTCCGGCAAGACGCACAAGCGCGGACAAATAAACGGGATGCGCATTCGGGATCGCATCGTCCACTGTGGGCGCGAGCTGCAAGATCACGTCGCCCGCGTCCTTCGCCGCCATGTTGAGAAGCCCGCTTGCCGGATCGCGGTGATAGGCCTCCATCGCCTCCGCCCAGCCCGCCGCGTCGGCAAGATAGTCGCGGGCTGGGGCTGCCGCGTCTCCATAATTTCGCGCTTCATGAAGAGCGAGCGCGGCGCCCATCATGGCGGCATGATCGAGCGCGAGACTGGGTTTCACGAGAACGCCCGCCCGCCAGCCATGGGCGAGGCGACTTTGCCCTTGCGCGTCCGTGAATTGCATCGTCGCGGCGATGAAATCATAAGCCCGCGCGGCGAGCGCGATCCATTCGGGCGCCTTAAAAATCGTCGCGGCATGGACGAGCGCGGCAATCATAAGTCCGTTCCAATCGGTGAGAATCTTGTCGTCAAGGCCGGGGCGGACACGCCTTTCCCGCGCTTCAAAGAGCTTTTGCCGCATGGGTGCTAGCCGCGCTTCCGCAGCTGGCGTGGGGGGCTTCGCCGCAAGGCGGTTCAGGATAATAACGCTGCCGCCATGCGCCTCGTCTTCCCAATTGCCGGTTTCCGAGGCATCGTAGAATGTGCCAAAAAACGCGGCGTCCTCCGGCCCCAGCAACGCGGCGATTTCGCCAAAAGTCCAGACATAGAATTTGCCTTCTACACCCTCGCTGTCGGCGTCACAGCTCGCGCAGAACGCGCCCTGGGGTGTCGTCATTTCGCGCTTGAGCCAGGCAACCGTTTCGGTTGCGCGGGCACGAAACAGCGGGCCGCCGAACTCATGCTGGCAAAGCGCCAAAAGCTCCAGAATCTGCGCATTGTCGTAGAGCATTTTTTCAAAATGCGGCACGAGCCAGCGCGCATCTGTCGAATAGCGCGCATAGGCGCCGCCGAGATGATCGTAGATTCCGCCTTCGGACATTTTCGTCAGCGTCAGTTTGACGAGATCCCGGTAGGGGGATTTCCCGAGCCTCGCGCCTGCCCGCCAGAGCAGCTCAAGTATGGGCGCATTTGGAAATTTCGGCGCGCCAGTAAGGCCGCCGCAAACAGGATCGATGAAACGGACGGCTTGTTTTGCAAGATTGTCCACCAGTTCCAGAGTCAGCGTGCCGCCATCGCCCGCGCCCGCCTTCACAAGCTCGCCGCGCACGAATTGCGCGTTTCGAGCGATCTCGCCGGGCTTCGTGCGGAAGGCCTCGGCAACGGTCTTCAGCACACTCATGAAAGCGGGTCTGCCGTAACGCGATTCCTTGGGAAAATAAGTGCCGCCCCAGAACGGTTCGCCGGTTGGCGTCAAGAACATGGTAAGGGGCCAGCCGCCGCGTTCGCCAAAAGCGTGCAGGGCCGACATATAAATATGATCGATGTCGGGGCGCTCCTCGCGATCGACCTTGATGTTGACGAAGAGTTCGTTCATCAGCGCGGCGGTCGCCGCGTCCTCGAAGCTTTCATGCGCCATCACGTGGCACCAATGGCAGGCCGCATAGCCGACCGAAAGCAGGATCGGCTTGCCACGCGCCTGCGCCTCCCTGAGCGCCAACTCCCCCCACATCCGCCAATGCACGGGGTTTTCGGCATGTTGCAAGAGATAAGGGCTCGCCGCCCGGCTCAGCTCGTTTCCGGTTGTCGACATGGCAGTCCAGCCTTGGTTCGCAGCGCGGGGTTCACGCGACTATGGGATGTTGCGGAACAAGGGCAAGATCAAAAAATACAAAGCCACCCCGATCAGCGCGGCCTTGGTGATAAGACCAGCCGCCGAGAGATCCTGATCCACGGCCGCGATGGCGGCGGCGCTCCAGACGCCCGTTGCCGTCAGCGTGACTTTGCGCCAACGCACGACGCGCAGCGGGTGAACGAAGGCGACCGGCGCGAACATCAGGCAAGCGGCGGCGATGACGATCAGCGTGGCAATGAGCGGCTCCGGCCGCAGCACCAGCATATAGAAGACGAGGACATTCCAAATTGCCGGAAAGCCGCGAAACCAGAGGTCGTGGGTCTTCATGCGCCGGTCGGCGAAATAGAGCGCCGAGGCCGCGCAGACCACGCAACATACGAAGACTGCGAGCGGCGGCGCAAGCAGCCCGGATCGCCACAAAGCGATGAGCGGCACGACGACATAGGTGAGGAAATCCACGACGAGGTCAAGAACGACGCCGTCGATATGTGGCACCGTCTCGGCGACCCTATAGCGCCGGGCCAAAGTGCCGTCCACGGCGTCGATCACGAACGCCGCGCCAAGCCAGGCGAACATGGCGGGAAATCGCGCCTCAGCGGCGGCGAACAGCGCGGCAAGCCCCAATGAGGCCCCGCAGGCCGTGAAGCAATGAACGAGAAAGCCGGAAAGGCGCGCGGGCATGGGTTGTTCGCTAGACCGGAGACGACACAAACGAGAACTATCCAGCGCTCGGCGCTTTGGACATTCCGGTATTATAAATACGGCGAGCCCGCCGCGTCGAGCAGGGCCGTGAGAGCGCGGGGTTCACTTGCACGCGCCGTGCAAGCCGGGGTTTCAACACCCTGGCATGAGGCTCCACTGCCGTCTTTCGAAAACCGGCGGATTGCCCGGCCTTTGACACGGCTTGCCAAAAGGGCAAATGAAGCCAATCTGATGCGACGATCCTCGGCCATCAGGAGAGTGGGTGATGACGAAGCTGGAAAACAGCGGCAGCGAGGGGCGGGAACAGGCCGCCGTTGGCGCGTTAAAAAAGCCGGAAAGAACTTTAGCCCTCTTTCAGCGCACGCCTGAGGGAGCCCTTCTCAGAAGTTCTTCACTGACTGTCGTTAGCTTTTTGATCCACATTCTTTTCCTTTTGTTCGTTGACCCCTCGAATTATCCATATATACCCAAAGAAACCATATTTGTCATTTCAGCTATACCTTTATGTCTTGCAGTCGTGTTTTTAATATTATCAGTATATTTTTTCATCAAAATCGAAAATCACTCCATTTTGCATATAGCATTCCTTTTAATTGCTTTCAGCTTTGGAAGCATGAGCCTGCAGGGCTTGCTTGGACTTGGATTGCATTACGTAAAACTTGAGCTTCAGAATTGGTAATACCGGCTCGCGTCAAGAAAATGCGATAAAACAAAGATATCTGAGCTGCTTTCTGATTTCGCCGAATCTGAAAGCACGCGAGTGGTTAGGTCATCACTGGATTTGGTGATCGATCGGCCATCAGCGCGTCCCGCCCGACGAATGGCGGCAGAACCGGTAGCGCATTCCGGTCTAGCCGCGCGTGAAATCCTCGATCACGTGTTGAAACGGCTCGCTGCCGATATGAACGGGACCCGTGAAGGGATGATTGATCGACACGATCACAAGTAAACCCATGAACACGAGCACCGACAGGACGCCGGTCATCATGACCTGAGCCGGCAGATTCTCGGTGCCGAAAAAGAAGGTGAATCCCACGGTGAGCACGGCACCGCAAACCAGGACCATCCATAAGATCCCGGGGACGATGCCGCGTGCCACGTGAAGCTGGACGCGGCGGGCCTGGGTGATCGCATCGAGCTGCTTGAACATTTCCACAAAAAGTGCCGGCTCTATCGCTCCTTTCTCCGTCAGGCGCAGGGCGGCGGCATAGAGCGCGTCGAGCGCCTGCGTCACCTCGTGGCTTTCCTTTCCTGCCGCCATCTGCGGCCAGTCCCGATC
>VDMG01000092.1 GCA_006514895.1 Beijerinckiaceae bacterium | reverse complement strand
CCCAGAGGCAAGGCAGAAACTTTCGAAACTCGCCGTCATATTCGCCAGCGCTTCGATCTTGACCGCTCTCGCAGGAATCGCGGTGGATGTGATAAGCCTGTTCATGGCGTTGCTTTCCTCTCGTGGAATCAGCACCCCGAGCCTACAAGCTCAAGGCGAGCAACGCCGCTCCTCCTATTTCAACAATCACCGGGACATGCCCGGTGACTCAACGTTGGGTGCTTGCCATCCGGATCATCGCTGCGTTGACCTTAAGATGTTTCGGTCTCGCAGCGACGCCCAACTCCGGCCCTCCGAAGGTTAGCGTTCCACGGGGTCCACATGGCCGGCGGAATGCTGATTCTCACCTTGATGTGCATTCGCTTCGCGCGAGGATTTACGCCGCCCCAAAACGAGCCCATTGAAATTTGCTCCTATTTGGCGCATCTTTGTGGGGTGCCCGGCACGTGACGGGGCTCAAGGAGGATCGACACACTGATACCCGCGATTGTTGCGGAAGCGGCGCAACCGCCGCTCAAACCGGCCGACGGACCGTCTGGACCGCAAGCCGGGGAACTCGTGCAGACTGTCTTGACCTGCCTCGACGACTCCAAGGCCGAGGACATCGTGTCAATTGACCTGCACGGCAAAACCTCTCTCGCCGACGCCATGATCATCGCGACCGGGCGCTCTAACATTCACGTCGGAGCGATCGCCGAGCGCCTCATAGGCGCGCTCAAGGGCAGCCGGCGGCCGCCGCGCGTCGAGGGATTGCGGAACTGCGATTGGGTTCTGGTGGATGCGGCCGATATCATCGTCCATATCTTCCGGCCCGAGGTGCGACAGTTCTACAATCTCGAAAAAATGTGGAGCGCCGACCGGCCCGGCGAGCGCCGCTTGGGCTAAAGCATGATCTGCAGAAAAGTTGCAGACTTTTTGGTTAAGATCATGCATTATAACAACAAGATAGAGGCCTGATCCCTTCACGTTGAAGCGATCAGGGCCTGTAACGCTGTTCGGGACATTATGCGTCTCCTGCTCGTTTGCGTTGGGCGGTCGAAAGCCGGACCCGAGCGGGATTTGGCGGTGCGCTATATCGAGCGGGCCGCCGCTGCTGGCCGGGCCATCGGTTTTTCCGGATTGGAACTGCGCGAAGCCGGGGAGAGCCGCGCGGCGCGCCCGGACGATCGCAAGCGGGAGGAGGCGAATGTCATTCGCGGCCTGCTTCCCCCGCGCGCTCACCTGATCGCTCTTGACGAGACCGGCACGCAGATGACGAGCCGGGGCCTTGCCACCGAGCTTGGCCGCGCCCGGGACGCCGCCATTGCCGCCACCGCATTCGTTATCGGCGGCCCGGACGGTTTGGAATCCGCTTTTTTAGCCTCGGCTATGCTCTCGCTCTGCTTTGGGACGATGACTTGGCCGCATCAATTGGCGCGAATCATGGCCGCCGAACAGATCTACCGGGCCATGACGATTCTTTCTGGGCATCCCTATCATCGTAAGTAAAAATAATCCGCGCGCTTGCCGGTCCTGCCGCGACGGCGCCACTTTTTCCTGTCCTCTTTCTGTCCTCCATGAAAGTCATGGGATTTCCACCCGCGGCAGGTCCATCCGGCCGCCGGCATAAAGGCCACCGTGGCGACTCAAACGCGGCATAGCAAGTTTGCCTTAGACCATGCTCTCTTCAAGATGAGGTGCTAATGGTCTCTAAGGCTTTGTCTTGCCGCATGATCTTATCCAAAAAGTCTGCAACTTTTTGGGCTCATGCTTTGGCCGGGGCGGCAAGCCTCGTCGCGCTCGAACTATGTCTTCTGCTCTTCGCTCCCGTTTGCGCCGCTGCGCAATCGGCCCCGCCATCGGCGCCTGACTTGGGCCAGAAAGGCGCTGAACTGAGCGGCCACCGGCTCGAGCTGCGCGGCATGGAAGATACGCTCGATGCATCGCAAGAGCAGCGGCGGCAGATCGAAGCCGAGATCGCGTCGATTCGCGCCGACCGGGCAAAGCTCACGGCGGCGCTTCTCGACGCGGCGCATAACGTCAATGTCAGCGAACGCAAGATCGGCGAAACCGAGGCAAGGCTCGACACGCTGACCGGAGCCGAAGATGCGATCAAACGTTCGCTGGCGAGCCGCCGCGCTGTGATCGCCGAGGTCCTCGCCTCCTTGCAACGGATGGGACGCAAGCCGCCGCCGGCACTTCTGGTGACGCCGGAAGACATGCTTGTCGCGATCAGAACCTCGATGTTGCTTGGTTCTGTTCTGCCGCAGATGCGCAGCGAAACCGAAGCGCTGGCCTCCGACCTTTCGGATCTCCTGCGGCTGCGCCAATCGATCGCGGCCGAACGCGAGACGCTTGCGACTGGCGTGGCCAAGCTTCGCGCCGAACGTCAGCGTCTCGCGGCGCTTGTGGAGGCGCGCCAATCGGCACTTTCCGCCGCCGAACAGGCTCTCGGCGCCGAGCGCGAGCGCGCGCTCGAACTCGCCAAACAGGCGGCGAACCTCAAGGAACTGATCGCCAGAATGGAAACCGAAGTTGCCGCGGCCGCGCGTGGCGCCGAGGCGGTGCGCAAGGCCGACGAGAACCGGGGCCGCGCCGCGGAAGCCGCGCCGCCGGCGGCTGGCATGAAAACTGCGATGTCTCCTTTTAAGGATCCGGCAAGGCTCGCGCCTGCGACATCCTTTATCCAGACTAAGGGGCTTTTGCCTTTCCCCGTGAATGGCACGCTTCAGCGCGGCTTTGGCAGCCAGGATGGGTTTGGCGACACCGAGAAAGGAATGCTGATCTCGACAAGGGTCGAAGCCATTGTCGCCTCGCCCTGCGACGGATGGGTGTCGTTCGCCGGTCCATACCGTAGCTATGGACAACTCTTGATCATCAATGTTGGTCAGGGTTATTATATTATTCTTGCTGGGATGGACAAAATCAACGTAAACGTAGGCCAATTCATTCTTGCTGGGGAGCCTGTCGCCGTCATGGGCGATGGTTCTGTGAAGACGGCCGCAGCCATTGCCATCGGCGCGGTGCAGCCCATACTCTATGTCGAATTTCGTAAAGACGGGGTGGCGATTGATCCGGGCCCATGGTGGGTGAAGCCGGAATTGCAAAAGGTTCGCGGATGATGCGCAAGGTCATACCTTTACTGCTAGGCGCCGTGCTGGGCGCGGGGCTCGTCACGCTCGCGACGAACACACGGGTTCTGCCGGAGGGAACGGCGCTCGCCGCTGCCTCGGACACCTACCGTAATCTCAATCTCTTCGGCGACGTTTTCGAGAAAATCCGAACCGATTATGTCGAGAAGCCAGATGAGGAAAAGCTCGTCGAGGCGGCGATCAACGGCATGCTCGGTTCGCTTGACCCGCATTCGAGCTACATGGACGCCAAGAGCTTCCGCGACATGCAGGTTCAGACGCGCGGCGAATTCGGCGGTCTTGGCATCGAGGTCACTCAGGAAGATGGGCTCATCAAGGTCGTGACGCCGATCGACGACACCCCGGCCTCACGCGCGGGGATCTTGTCTGGCGACATTATCACCGCCATCGACGATGAAAACGTTCAGGGCTTGAGCCTCAATCAGGCGGTCGACAAGATGCGCGGCGCGCCGGATACGCCGGTGACGCTCAAGATTTTACGCGGGACCAGCAAGGACCCGATAGATATCAAGCTGACCCGCGCGGTGATCCAGATCAAATCGGTGCGCGAACATCAGGAAGGCGACGATATCGGCTACATTCGGATCACGCAATTCAACGAACAGACGTTCGACGGGGTTCGCGCGGCGATCCAGAAGTTCGAGAACGACATCCCAGCGGCCAAATTCAAGGGTTTTATTCTCGACCTGCGCAACAATCCCGGCGGTTTGCTTGACCAGTCGATCGCGGTCGTCAACTGCTTCCTCGACCGTGGCGAAATCGTTTCGACGCGGGGCCGCAATGCCGAGGAAACGATGCGCTACAATGCCCATCCCGGCGATTTGTCGAAAGGCAAGCCCGTCGTCGTCTTGATCAATGGCGGCTCGGCTTCTGCTTCGGAAATCGTTGCTGGCGCATTACAGGATCATAAGCGCGCGACCGTTCTCGGCACGCGTTCTTTCGGCAAGGGATCGGTGCAGACGATTATCCCGCTCGGCCAGAACAATGGCGCCGTGCGGCTCACCACGGCGCGCTATTACACCCCGTCTGGCCGCTCAATCCAGGCAAAAGGGATCGACCCGGACGTGACCGTGCTGGAGGACGTGCCGGATGACCTCAAAGGCAAAGACGACACAAAGGGCGAGGCTTCCCTGAAGGGCCATCTGAAGAATGGCGAAGATGAAAAGGGCGGCTCGCAAGCCTATGTCCCGCCCGATCCTAAAAACGACAAGCAATTGATCGCCGCCGAGGACGTTTTGCGCGGCGTCAACAAGGCCATGAACAAAGTCACATCGGCGCCCAGCAACGAATCCGCGAAGGTTCCGAATTGAGCAGCGGCCGCAACAGAGGCCATGAAATTGTTGAACGGCCGGGTTTAAATCTGCCGGTCAGACTGGTCCCGGAGCGACGGCCCCACGCAAGCATGATCCGCGAAAGTGCGGATGGTTGCCGCGTGCCGGCCATGCGAACGCAAATCAATGGGCCATGCTCCGGTTTTGGCCTGCGCGGCCGGGAATGTAAGCGGCTGAGCGCGGCGTGCGGCGCACAGCCTCAGGCTCTTGCCGGACGGGCGCGGCGGCATGGCCTTCCGCTGCCGGGCGGATGTCCGTGAATCTTGCGCCGGTTCGGACAGGCGCCCGGGCAGGGTAACGATGGACACGACAGACGACGATTGGAACGCGCCCCTGGGGCAATTCCCGGTTCGAGAGCGTCCGTCGCTTGGCAAATTGTCTTACATCCGGGTTGCATTTGGCGGTCTCGGCCTGCTTTGCGCCGTTGGCACCCTTGGCGCTTTTTCCCCGGGGCTCGGCTGGCTAGCCACACCTGAGCTCCATGCCGGGATCGGGTTTGCGGCGCCTGGCACGGCGCCTCGCGAAACGCCACCTCGCGAAACACTTGCCTCCCTCAAGAGCGCGACGGCGCCGCAACCAATTGCGGAAATTTCGAAGGAGGCAAGCGCGCCTCTTCCAAGCACTCTGGTCCCAAGCACTTTGGCTCCAAGCGCCCCGGGCCCACGCACCCAAGTCATTGACCAGACGGCCGGTCTGGGGGCGGAGGCGGAGTCGATAGAGCGGCGGAGCGGTGTCAAAATCATTCGTCCGGGCGGCGGTGCCACGCCCGGCGCTCTCATCATCGATTTGGCGAAGGTACTGAACACGAGGCTTGCCGCGGCGCCCGATCCGCGGCTTATCGAACAAACGCGCTGTGGGCCGGTCCCGCGGATTGGACCCGATGGCGCGCGGGCCGCCGAGATTTACGCCCGCCCCGCCGTGTCCGTTCCTGGCCTGCCGCGCATTGCCTTGCTGGTTGGAGGCATGGGTCTTTCTCCCCGCGCGACCGAAGCCGCGATCGCCGGCTTGCCGGGCGCCGTCACGCTGGGCTTCGCACCCTATGGAGCCGATCTTGCCCGGCAAACCGCTCTCGCGCGCGAGGCGGGTCATGAACTCGTCTTGGAAATTCCCATGGAGCCGTTCGATTTTCCGCGCGACAATCCCGGCCCGCATACCCTCGTCGCGGACGCCGGGAAAGCCGGCAATAGCAATAATCTGACCTGGCTGATGAGCCGGTTCACTGGCTATGCGGCGTCGCGAATTTTCTTGGCGGCAAATTCACTGCGGATGCAAAGGCGTTGACGCCGGTCTTCCGCGAGATTTCCGCGCGCGGCTTGTTTTACGTAGACGACGGGACATCCGCGCGGAGCCTCGCCATGACACTCGCGCCCGAGCAGGATCTTGCAGCCGCGCGCGCCGACATCGTTATCGATTCGACGGCCGAACCCGGCGCGATCGAAGTGGCCCTCACGAGGCTCGAAGCAATCGCCCGCGACAAGGGATTGGCGATCGGGGTTGCGAGCCCGCTTCCGGCTTCCGTCGAAACTATCGGCCGTTTCGCCCGCGCGCTCGAAGCGCGAGGGATTGCGCTTGTGCCGCTGAGCGCGGCCATGCCAAAGTTGCAACATGGCGTGGCCGAACAACAACCGTGAGACAGGGCGGCAATGGACTCTCTGAACTATCGCCCTTGCGTCGGCATCATGCTCTTCAGTCGCACCGGCCTCGTCTTCGTCGGGCGCCGCCGCGGCAAAGGAGTACCTGACCACCTGCGGCAGGGCCACGAATGGCAAATGCCGCAAGGCGGGATCGACGATGGCGAAGACCCCTATCAGGCGGCCTTGCGCGAGCTTCGCGAGGAAACCAACGTATCATCCACGACATTTCTCGCCGAATCGCCGGAATGGTATAGCTATGATCTGCCGGGCGGCGCGACTAAGAAGACCTGGAAAGGCCGCTTTCAGGGACAGCGGCAAAAATGGTTCGCGCTGCGTTTCGAAGGCGAAGAGAGCGAGATCGATATAGAAACCCCGGCCGTCGGCCAGCGGCCGGAATTTGACGCCTGGCGATGGGAGGAGATCGGCCGTCTCGCAGAGCTGATCGTTCCGTTCAAGCGGCCGGTTTACGAAAAAGTGATCGAAACATTCGGTCACCTTGCCGAGCGGCGCTGACGCGTTTTTGAGCTTCTTGCCACAAGACGAGGCGCCAAAGTTATGGCCGTGGCCCGCTAGACGGCGAAGCTTCTGCTTTGACCATGGTTGTCTGAAGCGCGATCGCTGCCATCACTGTTTTGTTGCGTGACTTCGTCCAAAAAGCCTGCGACTTTTTGGATTTGTGCTCTTGGCACAGATAAGTTCAGCAAACAGCATAAAGCTGGGCTGCTTTACAGGGAGGAACTAATGTCGGTTTTGCCGGAGGTTTTGAAGGCCAATGAGGCCTATGCCGCGAGTTTTGGCGCCAAATCGCAACTGGCCCTGCCGCCCGCGCGGCGTTTCGCCATCCTCACCTGCATGGACGCACGTCTCGATCCGGCCAAATATGCAGGTTTGTCCGAAGGCGATGCGCATGTGATCCGCAATGCCGGCGGGCGCGCCAGCGACGATGCGATCCGCTCGCTGGTGATTTCCTACAAACTGCTGGGCACGCGGGAATGGTTTGTCGTCCACCATTCCGATTGCGGCATGCAGCTCTTCGACGACGAGATCATGAG
>VDMG01000188.1 GCA_006514895.1 Beijerinckiaceae bacterium | reverse complement strand
TTTAAGTCGCGAACTTAATCCCATAAAATATCAACACCTTGTGCGATATTCGCCCAAGCGGTGCATTTTCCGGGCTAGGTCTTATGGGCACCGCGCACCTCCAGCGGGCGCCACCGCCGATCGCCTTCGCGCAAAGATAGTAACGCGAAAAGTCCAACGAATCTTATCACGTCAGAGGTAAGTCGGCTCTGCATCCAACTCCTGAAAAATCTGGGCACTGCCGGCATCACGGCCTTGTGCCAATAGCAAACAAACTGCGAACTTCGTAAGCGCCGGAATAGTTCACCCCGCTGCTTGCGTTTTCAGCAAGCAGGAACCCTGACCGGGGTTTACAAGAAGATGTCCAAAAGAATATCATAGTTGTTGCGAGCGCGGGGTTGAACTGGTCGCGCACCACGTATGGACACGCACGACGCTCGTGATGCGATGACAAAAATCTCGGGAATTGTGTCATACAGCGAAGACGCACCTTTACTACGATTTCAGCGAGCGGATGGTGGGTTGGTGCTCGGGGCTGTTGCACACATCGGGATAGACAAGGCTGAACACCTTACGCCAGAACGCTCCTTGCCGCGTTTTTTCCGAGCATTTTCCGACCGCTCCATCTTGGAAGCCATCATTGTAAATACGGGAGGAGGTCTGGTTGAAGGTGATCGTCTTTCAACAACGATAACCGTCGGCATGGGCGCCCGGTTGAATGTCACAACCCAGGCCGCTGACTGAAACATACGCCGTCGCGCTGATCACGGATTTCGTCCTTGAGGGCGCGCGTGACGGCCGCAGCGTCGCCGACCTTTTGGAGACCGGCGGATCGGTGCTCACGCGCGAGCACGTCATGGAAGGGATAGCGGAAATGATTCACGAAATTCAGGTGGAGGCGACTTTCCCGGACGGGACGAAGTTAGTCACCGTCCACGAGCCTATTCGAGGTCGCCGCGATGCCGATGTCGCCGCTATTCTGTACTTCTGCGCCAAACGAGCTTCGTTACGCCGATTGCGGCCCATCACATGCCGCCGGTGCAGGAGCCTGACCAGCCGGAGACCGCTTGACCATGGGCATTTAAATGGCCACCTTGACCCTCGCCTTTCGCACGGTGCGCGCCGGGAAGGACAAAACCTCGCGGAGGCGTCGCGATGGGGGCAGTTGATGACCACATGGTGGCTACGCTGGCCGCTCTTCTCGAACTAAGAATTCCTCCCCAATACGCAGCCGGGGTGGCCGAAAATCTGGAGCGGCTGCTTCTTCAGGCGAAATTGGTGATGGAATTTGAACTCCCGCCGGACACGGAGCCGGCACCGGTCTTCCGCGCGTGAGCGACATCCCCTCCGGGGCGGGGGCGATTGCCGCCGGCGTGCGCACGCGCCATTTCAGTGCGGAGTCGGTTATCGCCGCGGCTCAGAACGTGATCGCGACGCGGGATCCTGTCCTCAACTGCTTTACCTCGCTCTACGGTGAAGCGGCACTTAAAGAAGCAAGGGTGCTCGACGCACGCATTGCCGCGGGCGAAGCGCCGGGGCCGCTCGCGGGCGTTCCATTTGGCGTCAAAAATCTTTACGACGTTACGGGTTTTGTTACGCTCGCCGGATCCAAGATCAATCGAGAAAATTTGCCCGCCGAGGCAGACGCGACACTGGTCGCCCGCCTGCGGTGGGCCGGTGCAATCCCCATCGGCGCGCAGAACATGGACGAATACGCCTATGGCTTCACCACCGAGAACGCACATTATGGCGTGACGCGCAATCCGCACGACACGCAGCGTGTTGCCGGCGGCTCGTCCGGCGGCTCGGCCGCCACCGTAGCTGCCGGCATGACGCCGTTCAGCCTTGGCTCCGACACCAATGCCTGGATCATCTGGGTCTGTTTACCCGCAGCACCGCGGATCTCGCATTGGTGTATGATGCGTTGCAGGGACCAGATCCTTCCGACCCGTTCTGCGCGCAACGGCCGGTCGAGCCCGTGCTAGCGACACTCGAATCATCTGACGAGTTGCGGATCGCCGTGCTCGGTGACTGGTTCCAGGACGGCGCCGGCCCCGAGGCTCTGGCGGCGCTGGCAAAGGTCGCCGAGGCGCTTGGCCGCGGCCCGACCGTGTCGCTACCGGAGGCGGCCCGCGCCCGCGCCGCCGCCTTCTGTCTCACGGCCGCTGAAGGCGCGGCGCTCCATTTGGCAGATTTACGCGCACGGCCTGGCGACTTTGATCCGGGCACGCGCGACAGGCTGTTGGCAGGCGCGCTGCTGCCTTCCGCTGTGCTGATCCAGGCCCAGCGCCTGCGCCGCTGGTTCCAGGCGCGAGCAGCGGAATTGTTCGAGCGATTCGATCTCTTGCTGGCCCCCGCGACGCCATGCGTCGCCCCTTTTATTGGACAGACCACGCTGCGTCTTGGCGATCGTGACGTGCTCGCCCGGCCGAACATTGGCCTTTATACGCAGCCGATAAGCTTCATCGGACTGCCAGTGGTGGCGGCACCCGTCCATCCTCCAAACGGCATGCCGGTCGCGGTGCAACTGATCGCCCGTCCTTGGCAGGAGGAAACAGCTCTCCGCGCGGCCGCCAGGTTGGAGCGCGCCGGCATCGTTGGTGCAAGGATCGCGGCGCCGTGATCGTCAACGACCCCGAAACACTTGCTGCTGTTAGCAACGCGTTCCACCGGTACGAACAAGCCCTGATGACGAACGATCTCGTGGTTCTCGATGAGCTGTTTTTGGATTCGCCGGAAACGCTGCGTTTCGGCTCCACCGAAAATCTTTATGGGATTGCGGCGATCCGCGCCTTCCGCGCCGCACGTATCGGCGGTTCGCCGCAGCGAACTGCGAAGGCTACAATCATAACGGCATATGGCCTGGACGTGGCGACCGCGAATACAGAGTTCGGGTGCGCGAACGAGACTCACTTAGGCCGGCAAAGTCAGGTTTGGGTTCGAACAGCCGACGGGTGGCGTATCGCCTGCGGGCATGTGTCATTCGTCGAAGACGGCGCCTGATGTGACGCCGTCATATGTGCAAGCCGTCCACGATGGTTGCGATGGTCTTTGCGAACACGCGCATTACGAGGCGGTCGATTCGCCCTCCTCGGACGGAAGTGACGAGCGCGGATCGCCAGCGGCGAGCTTCGTGGCGATCGTCTCGAGCTCGCTTTCGAGCGCGGCAATACGCTGGCAAAGCTGGTCGTGGTCGAGCTTCATAAATACGCTAGCCGCCTTGTCGGCGAGTTCTGCCAACATGGCGCGCTCATCACGGTTGAGGTCATTGCCAGTGGCATGCGGTCCATAGAGCGCGAGCGCCAAGCAGCGGCAGCGGTCGCCAACGGGGACCGCAACGATCGGCCGCATCAGCCCATCAGGTAGGCGATTGCGCGCGGCCGCTTTGGGGTCAACGCCGAAGGGGCGGCGGGTCTGCACCGGCTCCAGCATCGGGTCACGTGGATCGAGCGTTCGCGCCGCCGCATTATCCCAGCCTTGATCCTCCGCACTGCGGCGGAAGACCCCGCCCTCTTCGCGAAAGACGCTGGCGGAGGCGAGGGCGAGCGCGCTGTGCGCCCCGTGGACAAGATGGCCTTCGATCTCTGCAAAATCCCCTGCAGTCAAGATTGCGTTGCCAAGACGCTCTCCCGCCTGAGAGACGGCGCGATTGAAATGCCGATCCACGAGGTGGACGGCCGTTTCGTGAATGCGCGAGATGAGGAAGACCAGAGCGGCCGCGATAGCGATCCAGACCCAGCTTGGCAGGCTGAAGTTCTCGCTGATTCCCTCGCGCAGGTGATCAATCTGCTGATGAAGGAACAGCGTCGGCACGCTGAGCAGGAGGCCGAGGATGGTCACGCGGCGAAGTGGGATGCCCACCGTCACGACCTGCGGCCGGCGCACAGCCTCGCTCACGAACAGACATAGCACGCCATTGACGAGATGGAGAAGACCCCACACCTCTTCGGGCGGCGGATGACCAGCCCACAGACTGTCGAATAGAGTCGTGCCCTGGCCTATATCGGCGATAATAAGTGCCGGCAGCCCAATCAAGCATCCCCAAATCACCCAGCGCAAGCGCTGATAATTCTGTGGCGTCAACTCCTTTCGGCGCGCCAGCAGGATAATGAACGCGCATGCGGCGACGGCGAGCCCACTCAATATGCCGACCCTCGTCACCGTCTCGGTGGAATAACCGAAAAGATTTCCGTAGCTCAACGCCAGCAGGATCGCGAGCAGGATAGCGAGGAGGGGCAGAGCTCTTTCGACGGGGTGCCACCGCGGTGCGCTCTCATTTGATGGCGCGCGCAGCGCAAACTTGAGGAAGCCGGCATAGCCGGCTCCTTGCGCGATGGCGCCGGCAATACTCTGCGTCAGCAAGGCGGCAGGGAAAAGTTGCAATAGCGCATAATATTCGAAGGATTGGCCTGGATTGAACCAGATGACATAGAGGAAGAAGCCCCAAGTCATGCCTCCGGGGCGCGTCCAGACGAGCCATGCGGCCGCTAGAATGACGAGGATCGCAGCGCTCTGGTCGAGCAGGAGAACCGTCAGAACCGACCGGCTGAACGGGTGTTGCTTGGCGATGATGTCCACTTGCCGCGCCGGCCGCTCCGGGGTTGAGGCAAGCACGAGCTCGGCGCGCCGGTTATCGCTGACGAGCCGCATGCCTCCCAAAGCCGCAAGGGCGCTCGCGCATTTCAGCGTATGGACTGGGATACAGCGCATTTGTGCTAGATCCAGGCGATCGCCTGGCCGCAGACCCGCCTGAAAAGCGGGCGAGGCCGCTTCATCCGGGAAGGGTCCCTGCACGTCGGTGACGAGACCGTCATTGTTAGCGTAGAAGCCGAAGGATCCCAGAGGCCGAAGCAGGCGGTAAAGATCAGGGATGACCATCGCCAGCGCCCAGATCGTGAATGCCACAAGGAGAATGCGACTTACGCTGCGTTTTTGCCCCTGCATGCGGCCGTCAACTCCCATCAAGTCCTGGGTCAAACCAAAGCCTCATAGTCACGAGGACACCTTAAAATTCCCCGCTCCCCGGGGAAAAGAACAGGGAAATTCTCGACTCTGGCCCGCTCTTGTCAAGATTGTCCGCCGATGAGCGGCCGGGCAGGCACGCGCCGATATTCCCAATGAAAATAAAGACTTAGGCGCACTTGTCGAAAAACCGCGAGGCCGCGAAAACACGGAACGAAACGGGAAGGGACGTGCACGCCTTGTGAAATAAGTGGGCGACTCCCAGGCCTCTCAGCATTGACCTATGCTGAAAACACCCGCGCGCGTTCCATCCTCGTTGTCGCGGCAAAAAATGCGTTAGATAAAATTTACAACGCGGACAAAGCCGGGCGCCTTGACGGTCATTGGACTAGCGCACACCGCTATGCCGAGCAGGCGTTCCACAAGGCCATCCTGCAGTTGTGCGATGAAATCATCCAAGCTGCAAAAGCAAAAGTCAAACCGCCTTCTTCTTTTAAAGAGCAACGAGAAAAACAAACGGCAGCGCGTAAGGCGTTAGCCGATGAATTACGCGCGGGGAGACAAGATCGTAAAAGCGGAGGAAAAAGCGGAGCAATTTATAGTAGACCGTGCCGCCGCTTTGTCTTTGACGGACTCGTACCCAGAGATTCCATTAGTGCCGCGATTCCGGCCGAACAAAGAAGGCGAGGGCCTTCCAGAAACATCCGGCGTCTATTTCCTGTGGTCGAATAGCACCGTCGAATATGTTGGGAAAAGCGTGCGGCTGAAGCCGCGATCACCGCGGCAGCGCAAAGAGTCGCCGACGCCTCCGCGCATATCGATCTGCTAGAGGCGCGGAACGCCGTCACGAAGCTCGAAGCGGAGCTTGCCGCGGTCAAAGAGCGGCGGCTCGCAACCATAGCCGAGGCGCAAGCCGTCGCCGCCAAGCGTCCCCGCAACCCGAATGACGGCAGCTTGAAAAGAGCACAGGCGCCATTAAACAAGGCGTTTGAGGCTGACAGCACCCTGGTCGCAAGCCTCACCGATAAAATTAAGGAAGCCCGGAAGCGGCTGCGAACGAGGGAGGCCGCGGCGGTTGGCCGCGCGCACCTCAACCGCGACGCTCGCAAAAGACGCATGGTTTGAGCTTGAGACGCCCGATGGCCGCACCGTGCGGGTCAAACATTCGACGGCCGAAAACCTGCAACTAGATTTGCTCCCCGGCTACGTTTTGAAGGCGCGGGTATTCGGCGCCGATGAAACCGGCAAGGGCGGGATTGCCGCGCCGATTGGGATCGGCCCCAGCTTCATGACAAACTTGCTCGCGGCTCACGGCGACGAACTCCGCGAGTGGCTGATGGCGCAGGAAGGCGCCCCAGGCGCGCGGGTAAACTAGGCCTGACAGCCCACAGAAGGAGCAACGGCGATGCGGCGAATTATGAGAGCGTTCAAGATCAATGAGATTTCCGCCGTCGATCGGCCCGCGCAAAGTGTGCGCGCATGGTGATCTTGAAACGTGATTCCGGCGGTGACATTTCCGCGGCGGCGGAGGAGCTTTCCGCCTCGAATGACCGTTTTTCCAAAATGTTTCGCGCCCTCACGGAGGAACCGAGGGCACAAATCTTTCGCAAAGCATCGCCGCCAGGGACGGTATTTCGTTAGCGGAATACAAGCACATTATGAAAGGATTCGCCATGAATATGCCCTTCCGAAAAGTTGCCGAGACAGAGGGAATCGAGTTCTGCAAATCGGTCCTCGCTGGCGAGACCGAAAACACCTGCACCAAGGCGGACATGATCCGCGCCATCACAAAGTACGCGGAGGAACGGTTTCCTGACCGGGCCCTTAGCGTGCGCAGCGGTTCTCAAAAGCGCTCGATACACCCGTTGGCGTGCTTTTCTACAAGGTGCTGAAAGTGAGCCCCGGCACTGAGATAGAAATTGATGAAGAGCCCTATATCGATATCGCAAAGCTCGACGCGACGATCAGAGGACCCGCGCACGCAAAGATGCACTCACTTGCCGAGGACATTTCGCGCGCGACCGGCCGAAGCTCCGAGCGAAGCTACACGGCGGCTTACACGGACCCAAAAAATGCCGGTTCGTCCAGGCGGAGCATGCGGCCGCAATGATGCGAGCGCAGACCGGCGGCTAGTCGCAACACGCAGGCGCCGCCGGGCCAGGTATAAGCGGGAGCGATATTGGCGCGTTCCTTGTCTCGCGCGCCGATGGCGGTCGACCGCGCAC
>VDMG01000070.1 GCA_006514895.1 Beijerinckiaceae bacterium | reverse complement strand
TTAAAAGCTTCATGGCCGCAATCGCTCTCGCCGCGATCGTCATCTGGTGGCTATAGGACCCTAATATAAAGAACATGTCTTCAACAGCGCGATCCAGCGCTATAATACTTTTATAGCTCAGTTGTCAATGACGAATACTTTGCCTGACAAGACTGGAGAATGTCATGAAAATCTTTATCGCGAGCGCGCGGCGCAAAGCGGCGACGATGGGGCTCGCCGCCGTGACGCTGGCCGCCTCGATTGGCGCTGTTTGTGCTCAGCCGGCCCGTCTGTCCCGTGATGAGCAATTTAGCGGCACCTCCGCGGCCCCAAATCCGCAAACTGTCCTCTCACGCTGGGATCGCGCTCGTTTCGATCGTTCGGGGACGCGCGGCCGCGAAGGTTTGGGGGCAAGTCCGATGCGCCCGGAAGGTCCTGGCAATGTATCCGATTGATCAAGACGCCTTTGTTTGGGCGCTCTGCCGCCACCGCTGCGCTCCACGAGATAAGCGTATCGGCAGGACTTAACGGTCACGCCTCTCGTAAGCTGCCCGGAAAACAAGAGGCGTCAAACACCGCGCTGAGAGAAAAATCGTTATGACGCGGACAATCGCCATTGTCACGGCAGCAACCGCTGTTCTCATGCTTTTCCCTCCGGGCCTCGTGTCTCCATGTCCGCGTCACGGGTGGCATCACACGCAAATGAATACGCTCATTGGCCATGAGGATAGAGCCTTTGCGCCGCAATCCGCCAGTCTTCGACCGGATTTTACGGTGCAGTATGGCTATGTTGCGAATCCGGAAAAGGCGAGCGGCAGCCTTGGAGCCATGCTCCAAGGGAAGAACCCAGCGGCGGCCGCACTGCCATGATGGGAATGCGCCGCTGCAACTTCCGAGCCCGTGGTTTCGAGGGCCGCCGCGATTTGGCTTCGTCCCTGACGTCTCTTGGTTTTGTTGCCATCCTATTGCTGGCATCAACCGTAGAAGGCGAGGCTCGCTGCAAGCACATATACCGGCCGCGTGCGAATGAATATCCACGGCAGGAATATTATCAAGTCCAACCTCCTTGCACTTCGCTCGATGATTGCGACCGCAAGGCCTATGGCGAATCGGGAACGCGCGGCCGGCTGGGACTGGGTGCTGATCCCGCGCATCCGGAAGGCCCGGGCAATCCGTCCGACTGACCGCGCGTGATGATGCCGGGCAGCGAGAGCAGCGTCACGGCTTGCTCCAACCGCTTCAGCCTTGCAAATCCGGGACAATATTCGTAGCGTTCGGCAAATTTCAGCGCAACTGTCCGGCGCCCTACCCACAGTTCGAGGATTCGCGCATTACGGCCTAATTCGTCAGGGTCTTCAATGGATAACGATCCAAACAAAGTCATTGAACTGAGTAACGACGAAATTAACAAGCTGGTGGAAAAAAAAGTCACCTGTCCGTTTATCGGCAGCGCCGTGGCCCAGGGCAAACTCCTCGTCCGAAACGACGCGAGCAATCCGCTCGCTAGTCTCGAGGACGTCAGAAAACTGGGCAATACCGGTGGTGGCGATCTTGGAGATTTGCTCGTGGCGTTTGCCAGCGGCAATCATGCGTTCATGAGAGGTAGCTCTGCTAAGCTAGACAAGGACGCACCGGGCGGTTGTTCTCACTTGAATTTCCTGGTTCACAAGGTTCTCACCCAGGCCACAGCGGCATTCTCCAGGGAGATCAGAGATCCCCGGTTCAGGCCGCTTGAGTCAGGCGGAATTTGCGCGGCTTGCCAGCCGAGCAAAGGATGGTTTGATCAAACGATCAGATGTTGGATCGTTCATTGCGGAAAACCTGCTCAAGGATCCAAAGTCCAAGGTGTTTGGCATCCATACAACAGCCCTGCTCGCTAATGACTTGCTCGCGTTCGTGGAGACCATCGCCCCTGCGTGGATGAAGAGACCCTTCGGTTCCGGTGAAGACACAAGCACCGCTCATCGAGAACTCGAGGAAAAGTACACAAAGCTTCTCGGTGAGGGCAACCTTGTTGGATCTGCTGGAGAGTTTGGTCTTCTCTTTGCCCTTCTGGCCAACAGGCCTGACGCCAAGGAGCTCGACGGTGAGCCTACGGTGCCGCTGCGGGACGTGGAGGCCATGTTTCTGGAAAAACGCCTTCCAGATGGGTGGGAGACATGGAAGAAATCCAGGCTAGACTGGTTAGAAAATACCACCGGCCTATTGATCAGCGCGGGCAAGAAATACTGGTTTCTCAAGCGGCAACTATGATTCACACTCTCTGGGCATGAGGCGGGGGATGTAGAGCGCCCAGTCTGCCAGAGAGCGCGCAAATTTTTTTCAGAGGGCTATGGCCGAACGTTGGTGACCTTTGAGGTCAGGCGGCTGGTTATCGCGCGCGGCCGAGCTTTCGAACCGCGTCCTTCCTGTGCTAGCCCTTTGTCAAATTCTGACATATTATCGCATTCTTCACCCATCCGTGGCACGCACTTGGCCCGGCTCTTGCCGCGCGGCTCCATAAGCCTTACCAATCCTGGCCTCTCCAGCATGATCCCAAAAGTTGCCTGCTTTTTGGAAACGATCATGCGACAAAACAAATTGATAAAGAGATCAAGCGGGAAAGATAGTCTTGAGCCTCGTGCCTTGTTTGCGATTCCTTTTTGTGGTCTTGGCGCTTGCGGCTGGGCTTTCTCCGGCCAAGGCCATCGAATCGGTGCGCGTGCCGCTCGAGTCGCAAGCCATCGACCTGACCAAGGCTTTCGAAACCTATCATTCCGATAGTGATCGTCTTCTCGTCTCGACCGCGCCCGGCTCCGACGGCATCGTTCGCCGTATCGAGGTGCGCGCGCGGGACGAAGGGACACGCCCGGACTGGATCGTCTTCGCGCTCACCAACGATACCAGCGAACAGATCGAAAGACTGCTGGTCGCGCCGCACTTCAGGCTAGTCGGCTCCGGCGTGATCTGGCCCGATCTCGGCGCTTCGCGCATTTCCGCGATTACCGCGAGCCAGGGCTTTCCGATCGAACGCGACGAAAGCGCCGATGCCGACGTTTTCCGCTTGACCCTCGATCCCGGCACGACCGTCACCTATGTCGCGGAACTGCGGACCCCGAACCTGCCCCAGCTCACTCTCTGGGATCCGGACGCCTACAAAGACAAAACGACGAGCCTTGCCCTCTATAAGGGCATCGTCATCGGTGTCGCCGGGCTGCTCGCGCTTTTTCTCACCATCGTCTTCGTCGTCAAGGGCGCGGTGATCTTTCCGGCCGCCGCCGCGCTCGCCTGGACGGTGCTCGCTTATGTCTGCATCGACTTCGGATTTTGGAGCAAGATCTTCGGCACCGAAGGCCAATCCGACCGGGTCTGGCGCGCCTGCATCGAAACCACCCTTTCGGCGACGCTGCTGGTTTTTCTCTTTGCTTATCTCAAGCTCAATCGCTGGCACGTGCGGGCCTCGCATGTGGCGGCGGTTTGGCTGATCTTTCTCGCCGCCCTGGCTGGTTTGGCCCTCTATGACGCGCCAGTCGCGGCGGGGGTTGCGCGGATTTCGCTAGCCACGATCGCCGGCGCCGGGTTCATCCTGGTGCTCTATCTCGCGACGCATGGCTACGATCGCGCGGTCATGCTTATTCCCACCTGGTTTTTGCTGCTGATATGGGTCATCGGCGCGGCCTTCACGGTCACCGGAACATTGACCAACGATCTCGTGTCCCCGGCCTTGATCGGCGGCCTCGTGCTCATCGTCATGCTGATCGGTTTCACGATCATGCAGAACGCCTTCGCGGGCAGTGCGCTTGGCGGCGGCGGCGTTTCCGACTCCGAGCGCAAGGCGCTCGCCTTGACCGGCAGCGGCGACGTTATTTTCGACTGGGACGTAGCGGCCGACCGGGTCCATGTCAGTCCCGAGATCGAGGCGCAATTGGGCCTTGCCCGCGGTGCGCTCGAAGGGCCGGCCGCGGCCTGGCTCGACGTCGTGCATCCCAGCGAGCGGGATCGTTTCCGCGCTTGTCTCGACACAATGCTCGAGCAGCGGCGCGGGCGAATCAATCAGGAATTCCGCCTGCGCGGCGACGGCGCGGATTACTACTGGTTCCGCATGAAGGCGCGTCCCGTCGTCTGGACCGACGGCGATGTGGTCCGTGTCATCGGCACGCTCAGCGACATTACCGAGGCGAAGATCGCCGAGGAGAGGCTTCTGCATGACGCCGTGCACGACAATCTGACCGGCTTGCCGAACCGGGAATTATTCTTCGATCGCGCCGGCGCCGCCCTGACGCTCGCGCAAACCGATAACCGAATCCGCCCCGCCATCCTCAGCATCGACATCGACCGGTTCAAGCAGATCAACGAGGCTTCGGGTCTCTCCTCCGCCGATTCCATTCTGCTCACGCTCGCGCGGCGGCTTTCCCGTATTCTAAAACCGCAGGATACGCTGGCCCGGCTTACCGGCGATCAATTCGCCGTCCTGATCGTTTCGGAATTCGAAACCAGTCAAATCAGCGCGATCGCCAATCTGGTC
Source organism: Beijerinckiaceae bacterium (assembly GCA_006514895.1). Taxonomy (GTDB): domain Bacteria; phylum Pseudomonadota; class Alphaproteobacteria; order Rhizobiales; family Beijerinckiaceae; genus Methylocapsa. The sequence continues at coordinate 2,780 of VDMG01000070.1, read as the reverse complement.
CGCCGCGTCGTCTCCACGCCAGTGATGTTCAGCGACAAGGAAATCCCGCTCACGGCCTCGATCGGCCTTGCGCTCTACGACCCGCAATTGCACGCGACGCGCGAGGACATGCTGAAAGATGCCGAAATCGCCATGCGGCATGGCAAGCGCATGGGCGGCAATCGCATCGAGGTGTTCCGGCCGACGATGCGCACCTTTCGCCCGGATCGCATCGGTCTCGACGCGGATTTGCGCCGGGCGCTCGACCGCGGCGAAATCAAGGTCCTCTTTCAGCCGGTCGTCCGTCTGGAGGACCGGACCGTCGCGGGCTTCGAAGCGTTGCTCAGATGGGATCATCCGCGCCTTGGGCGGCTCAGCCCCGCCGAATTCGTTCCCCTCGCCGAGGAGACCGGGACGATTATCGATCTCGGCATTTTCGCGCTGGAGCGCACGGCGCGCGAGCTTTCCGCCTGGCAGCGCGCGCTCGACGTCGAACCGCCGATTTTCGCGAGCGTCAATATCTCCTCGCGCCAATTGCTCCGCCACGATCTCCTACATGACGTCAAGGCGGTGCTGTCCCGCGCCAATGTGAGCCCCGGCACTTTGAAGCTCGAATTGACCGAAAGCCTTGTGATGGAGAATCCGGAATATGCCGCGCAAATGCTCGCACGCATCCGCGAGCTCGGCGCCGGCCTCTCGCTCGACGATTTCGGCACTGGCTATTCTTCCCTGGCTTATCTGCAGAGGTTTCCGTTCGATACGATCAAGATCGATCAGTCCTTCGTGCATCAGAACGGCAACGGCGCAAGGCCCGTTATCTTGCGCTCGATCGTGACGCTCGCCCATGATCTCGGAATGGAGGTCGTCGCCGAGGGCGCGGAAACGGAATCCGACGCGATCGAACTCTATCAGCTCGGCTGCGAATATGCGCAAGGCTATGCCTTCGGACATCCGATCAGCGCGATCGAAGCGCGCAAGCTCGTCGGCGCGGCGACGGCCGCCGCCTAATCTAAATTCCGTCTTGCTGGAAGCGTGGACGACAAGAGAACTGCGTTTTGTGAATCGCTTGCACCGTCTCACCGCTTGAAAGGCCGCGCCGGGTAGGGCATTATTTGCGGCGGGCTTGGGCAGTTTTAGGCCGCAGCCGAGGCCTTTTGCTTAATGACAGAAGGTGTCCAGGCCGTCGTCGTCGAACGCAAGCGATGCAAATCACTGGATGTATGCTAGAATCCACCCATTATAAGCATCCACCCGGGTCGATGCTTTTAATGTGCACTTTGAATCCCCGATCGATGTAATTCCGACGATGTTATCTCCGTCAAAGATCGGCCCACCGGAGTCACCTTTGCATGCATTTTTAATCTGCACGCCAGGTTCATCATTAAAGTTGTAGAATTTCCAATCGTCAGCTTGGTGAATTAAGATACTAACCTCTCTCTTTGTTCCGGCACCACTAATTTAAGTCGCTGGGTTTTGGTCGCGGCATTGGTCGCCGCGTGGCCAGTGGCCAACGCCGATCTGGGTTTGGCCGCGGCCGTTGCCATTCCGCCAACCTATAATTGGAATGGATTTTACATCGGCGCCCATGTTGGTGGCGCATGGGATCAACGAATTTTTTCCCAAACGCCCCCCGCGCCCGGCACGCTTATAGAGAGCGCCGCGATCAATTCGAGCGGTGTCTTTGGCGGCTGTCAAATCGGCTATAATTGGAAAGCGACTCCGAGCATTCTGCTCGGGCTCGAGGCGGACGTTTCCGGAACAAGTCTGACAGGGAATGCGCGGACGTTTAACTTCGCGGGGACCGGCCCAGGATGGAACGTAAAAGACGATGTGTTCGGGACAGTTCGCGGCCGCGCCGGTTGGGTTATTGGGGAGAGCTGCTTGCGCTGGCAAGTGTCCTCGCTGGACTGATGGATGTTACGAGCGATCGTGTGCCAGGAGGGTACGATGCCAGATGACGATGAGCATCCTAAAGCTGATTCGGACAGCAGAAAGATCGAGTTCCTCAACCAATTGCGCACAATAAATCTGTCACTGCTCGCTGCAGATTGCAAGGAGGGACAACGATGAACGGGGGAAATGGGCTGCAGCGAACTTTTAATCGCAACATCAGTCCGGGTGCGATATCCGGCCAGGCGGTGAGTCCCGCACGGGGATTGATCGGATGCGCGTGTGGGGCGCCGGGCGGGCAATGTACTTGCGCGAACGGCAACGCCTCGCCATCGCGCTTCGTTTATGTGCTCGGCACGGTAGACATTCGCTTCCCGGATCAATCCATCTCCGAAGAGCTGCAAAGCGTGGGGAGGAACCTGAAACAAGGACCGAAAGAGGATCTGCGCAGTTGGTGCTATCGGGTCCTGAAGCAGGACGAGGCGCGCTATGTCGCGCGGCAACTCTGCTGGATCCTCACAGTCGAGGGGCTGCCCGCCTATTATCTAGCCCTGCGCGATCTATACGACCTCAAGGACTTGATCGAATGTCTCGGTCGCCCTCGTGGGCAAGACCTCAATTTATTTGTGGGATCAAGTTCGCTGATCCCCGTCGAAGCGTGCCCCGAGTCACAGCGCCGGTTCTTCCTGTGGATTATTTGTGCTCGTTCGACCAGAATAAGCTGAGCGCGTGGTTTAAAACGCCGTCGAAACAGCCAACGCCCACCCTAAATGAGCTCTTCAAGAAGCTTGTCCAAAGTGCCGATAATTTCGGTGACACTGACGAGTGGCGTGCGCTCAACTATCTTGCCGTATTCGCTTTCTACAACACTACAACCGGTGTCGTGCAGAAATATTTCGTCCGCGTGGATG